>NZ_SDPW01000001.1:305005-610010 GCF_004135645.1 Senegalimassilia faecalis | reverse complement strand
CGTGAACATCGTGAACGCGGCGGCGGCCGCCGCGCAAGGCTAGGAGGACGCCATGTACCTGCTTCCCGCAATCGACATTTTGGGCGGCAAGGCCGTTCGCCTGGCGAAAGGCGATTACAACCAGGTGACCGTCTACAACGACGACCCCGTGGCCCAGGCTCGCGCCTTCGAAGAGGCCGGCGCCGCATGGGTGCACGTTGTGGACCTTGACGGCGCGCGTTCGGGCGTGCCGGAAAACATCGCCATCGTGGAGCGCATCGTGCGCGAAACGTCGCTGAACGTGGAAATCGGCGGCGGCATCCGCAGCCTGGAGACGCTCAAGCGCTTGGCCGACGCGGGCGCGGCGCGCATGGTGCTGGGCACGGCGCTGGTGAACGACCCCGAGCTTGCGCGCGCTGCCGTTGACGCCGTGGGCGGTGACCGCCTGACGGCCGGCATCGACGCGAAGGGTGGGGAAGTGGCCGTTTCCGGCTGGATCGAAGGCTCGGGCGTGGCCGCCACCGACCTGGCGCGCGCTATGAGCGAAGCGGGTTTTCGCCACATCGTGTATACCGACATCGCGCGCGATGGCATGCAAACCGGCATCGACGTGCAGGCGTACGTGGACATGGCCGCGGCGTTCGGGCATCCCGTCATCGCCAGCGGCGGCGTTGCCAGCGTGGCCGACATTCAGCGCCTCGCGCCAGTTGCGGCGTCCATCGAAGGCGTCATCACGGGCCGCGCAGTCTACGAAGGCACGCTCGACGTAGCCGAAGGCGTTGCAGCCTGCAAAGCGGCCGCGGAAGGAGGCACCGCATGCTAGCGAAACGCGTTATCCCGTGCATGGACGTGAAGGACGGCCGCGTGGTCAAGGGCGTGAACTTCGTGAACCTGCGCGATGCGGGCGACCCCATCGAGCTGGCACAGCGCTACGACGAGCAGCGCGCCGACGAGGTCATCTTCCTTGACATCACCGCCACGTCCGACAAGCGCGAAACCACTGTTGACCTGGCCAGCCGCGCCAGTGCGCAGCTGCATCTGCCGTATTGCGTTGGCGGCGGCTTCCGCAGCGTGGCCGACATCCGCCGCATGATAGCCGCCGGCGCCGACAAGGTGTCGGTCAACAGCGCGGCGGTGGCGAATCCCCAGCTCATCACGGATGCGGCTGCGGCGTTCGGCGGCCAGGCCATTCTGTGCGCCATCGACGCGAAGCGTCGTGCCGACAACCCGAACAAGTGGGAAGTCTACGTGCACGGCGGGCGCACGGCCACGGGCATCGACGCGGTGGAGTGGGCCGCCGAGGCAGCCCGCCGGGGCGCGGGTGAGATCCTGCTTACCAGCATGGACCGCGACGGCAGCAAAGACGGCTTCGACTGCGCGCTGACCAGGGCCGTTGCACGCGCGGTCGACATTCCCGTCATCGCCAGCGGCGGCGTGGGCAAGCTCGAGCACTTCGCCGAGGGCATCATCGACGGCGAAGCCGACGCCGTGCTTGCCGCCAGCGTCTTCCACTTCGGCGAATTCACCGTCCGCCAGGTTAAGGAATACATGCGCTCCCAAGGCATTCCGGTGCGCCTGTAGAAGGTCGCCTGCTTCGCAACTTTTGCGGCGCGTCTGCTCAGGCGTGCCGTTTTTCTGTCGGCTTGTCATTGACTGCCGCCGTTTGACCTTCCCAACGAAAGGACCGACTATGCAAGCACAGCTTCCCGAGTTGAAATACAACGCCGATGGGCTTATCCCGTGCATCGTGCAGGATGTCGAAACGCGCGAGGTGCTGATGATGGCGTGGATGAACGCCGAAAGCTTGCAGCTTACGCTTGAGCGCGGCGAGACGGTGTTTTGGAGCCGCAGCCGCCAAGAACTGTGGCACAAAGGCGTCACCAGCGGAAACACGCAGAAGATCACCGAGCTGCGCTACGATTGCGACGCCGATACGCTGCTTGCGCTTGTGCACCCGGCCGGCCCCGCCTGCCATACCGGCGCCACCAGCTGCTTCTTCCGCACGCTGAAGGCGTTCTAACAGCTTCAGCCTTTGCTTTTCGCGGCGGGCGCGCGTTTGCGTGCCCGCCGTTTCTCGTTTTGCCGCAACTCGTGCGCATCGCGTAGTTATCTGGTGTTATGCGCTTGCACCTGCTTGCCGGCTGCGTTATTCTGCCCGTAGTTCTTTTCCTCGGAAGAAAACCCTTCACATCATCCGTTCCCATGAATCCCTCGCGCTATCTCTATGCGCTTAGTGGGTAACGACCCGAATCTACAAGGAGGAATAAGGGTGAAGTTCTTTCTGGACACGGCTGATCTAGCCGAAATCGAAGAGGCCGCAAGCTGGGGCGCCCTGGCCGGCGTCACCACCAACCCCTCGCTGTACGCGAAAATCGGCGGCAAGCTCGACGACTTCCACAACCACATGAAGCGCATCTGCGACATCGTCGGCCCTGACTGCCCGGTGTCCGCCGAATCCGTGGCCATGACGCGCGACGAGATCGTGGCCGACGGCCGCAAGCTGGCCGAGATCGCGCCGAACATCGTCGTGAAGGTCCCCACCATGGTTGAGGGCCTGGCAGCCACGCACACGCTGGCCGCCGAGGGCATCCCGGTGAACATGACGCTGTGCTTCAGCGTGCCGCAGGCGCTTCTGGCTGCCCGCGCCGGCGCCCGCTACATCAGCCCGTTCATCGGCCGCTTCGACGACATCTCCGAAGACGGTCTGGCGCAGGTGGAAAACATCGTCACGGCCATCAACAACTACGACTTCACGGCCAACACCGTCAACGGCGAGCAGGTCGAGATCATCGCCGCATCCGTGCGCAGTGCCAACCATGTGACGCAGGCCGCGCTCATGGGCGCCGACATCGCCACCGTGCCGTTCAACGTGCTGAAGAAGATGGTGCAGCACCCGCTGACCGACCGCGGCCTGGACACCTTCATGAAGGACTGGGAGAAGGTAGCTAACGCATGAGCGAAGACCAGAATGTGACGGAGGCCCCGGCCGTCGAGGCCTCCGTCGCCGAGGCCTCTGCTGCCGCGGCGCCCGTGAAGCGCCGCCCGGGACGTCCGCGCAAGCGTCCCGCTGCCGAAGACGCCGCCGGGGCCGAAGCTGCCGGCAAGCAGGAAGCGCCGGCAAACGCCGAAGAGGCTCCCAAAACGCCGGCGAAGCGCCGCCCGGGTCGTCCGCGCAAGAAGATCGAGACGGCCCCCGTTGGCGAACATGCTGCCGAAAAGGCAGAAGCCGCGGCTGCTGACCAGGAAAAACCTACGCAGCCTGTCGAAAAATCCGAAGTTGAGAAACCTGCCCGCAAAACGCGCACGCGCCGCACGCGCGTGAAGCGAGATGCTGCCGAGGAGAGTGCCGAGGTCGCAACGGCTGCCGAGCCCGCTGTCGCGGCAGAGACTGCCGACGAGGCGCTGCAGGCCAAGGCGGAGCACAAGGCTTCCGATGCCCCGGCAACCGACGAGGCGCCCGCAAAGGCCCAGGACGCGCCGCAAGGCGAAGCGGCCGGCGAAGCTGCCGACGCCAAGGACGCTCAGGACATGGCGCCCGGTCGTGCCGCGCGTGCTGCGCGCACGCCGCGCAAGTCGGTGCGCGCTTCCGGTTCCGCGCATGCCGATCGCGACGGTCGCAAACAGCGCGACGGCGGCGAGCGTGCCGAAGGCCGCAACGACAAGAACAACCGCCACAACAACGATCGCAACGACCGCGACCAGCGTGACCAGCGCAACGATCGCAACAACAACGATCGCAAGAACCGCAACGACAAGAACAACCGCCACGACCGCCATCAGCGCAACAACAACCGCGAGGTTGTGCCCAGCGTCACGAAGGAGGACCTGGCCAAGCTCAAGGTTGCCGAGCTGCGCGCGAAGGCCGCCGAGCTTGACGTCGACGTTGCGGGCCTGAAGAAGGCCGAGCTTGTCGACGCCGTATTCGACGCCACCATGAAGGCCGAAGGCTTCATCGAGGTCGAGGGCATTTTGGACATCCTGCAGGATGGCTACGGTTTCTTGCGCACGAACGGCTATCTGCCCAGCGAGCAGGACTGCTACGTGGGCCTGTCCACCATCCGCCGCAACGGTCTGCGCAAAGGCGACAAGATCACGGGCACCACGCGCCCGGCGCGCCCGAACGAGAAGTACGCCGCCGTGCAGAAGGTGCTCACCATCAACGGCGTTGCCGCCGAGGAAGTGGGCAAGCGCGTGCGCTTCGGCGACCTGACGCCGGTGTACCCCGACGAGTGCCTGACCATGGAGCACGGCAAGTCCACCATCACGGCGCGCGTCATCGACCTGGTCAGCCCCATCGGCAAGGGCCAGCGCGGCCTCATCGTCAGCCCTCCGAAGGCCGGCAAGACCACTATCTTGAAGGACATTGCGGCTGCCATCAGCGCAAACAATCCGGAAGTGCACCTTATGTGCCTGCTGGTTGACGAGCGCCCCGAGGAAGTCACGGACATGCAGCGCTCCATCAAGGGCGAGGTCATCTCTTCCACGTTCGACATGCCCACGGAAAACCACATCCAGGTGTCAGAGCTGGTCATCGAGCGTGCGAAGCGTCTGGTGGAAGACGGCAAAGACGTGGTGGTGCTGCTTGACAGCCTCACGCGCCTGGCGCGTGCCTACAACCTGGCGCAGCCGGCGTCTGGCCGCATCCTGTCGGGTGGCGTCGATTCCACGGCCCTGTACCCGCCGAAGAAGTTCTTGGGCGCAGCCCGCAACATCGAAGGCGGCGGCAGCCTGACCATCCTGGCGTCTGCCCTGGTGGAAACGGGTTCGAAGATGGACGAGGTCATCTTCGAGGAGTTCAAGGGCACGGGCAACATGGAGCTCAAGCTCGACCGCAACCTGGCCGACCGCCGCATTTTCCCGGCAATCGACCCGGTGGCTTCGGGCACGCGCAAGGAGGATCTGCTGCTCAATCCGCAGGAGGCCCCGCTTATCTGGGCGGTGCGCCGCATCCTGGCGAACACGAACAACACCGAGCGCGCCATGGACATGCTCATCAAGTCCTTGAAGCGCACGAACGACAACACCGAGTTTTTGATGCGCGCCGCGAAGAAGGCGCAGCATTCTAACGGTGTCGCAAACTTAGATTTCTAAGGGAGATATCAATCTGATGGCAACAACGCAAAACAACGTCTCGCCGGTGACGTGGCCGAAGCGCGCGGTGGTTACCGCGGGCATGCCGTACGGCAACAAGCCGCTGCATTTCGGGCACGTTGCCGGCGTGTTCGTGCCGGCCGACTGCTTCGCGCGCTTTTTGCGCGACCGCATCGGCGCCGAAAACGTTCGCTTCATCAGCGGAACCGACTGCTTCGGCTCTCCCATCAACGAGGGCTACCGCAAGTTGGTGGAAGCCGGCGAGTTCACCGGCACCATCGAGGAATACGTCGAGCGCAACCACAGCAAGCAGAAGGCCACACTTGACTCCTACGACATCAGCCTGAACATCTACGAAGGTTCCAACATCGGGCATTCCGGCGAGGTGCATCAGGGCATCAGCGAGGCGTTCATTAAGAAGCTGCACGAAAACGGCTGGCTGCACAAGCGCTCCACGCTGCAGTTCTACGACCCGCAGGCGGGCACGTTCCTCAACGGTCGCCAGGTGCAGGGCCACTGTCCCGTGCAGGGCTGCAAGTCCGAGCACGCCTACGCCGACGAGTGCGACCTTGGCCACAGCTTCGCGCCTGAAGACCTTATCGCGCCGAAGTCGTCGCTGACGGGCGTCACGCCCGAGATGCGCCCGGTGGAGAACTGGTACTTCGATCTGCCGGCGTTCACGGAGTTTCTGAAGAAGCATGTCGAAGCGCTTGAGGCCGACCCCGAGGTGCGCCCCATCGTGCCGCAAACTATCAAGGAGTTTCTGGCCCCGCCGGTTGTGTACATCAAAAACGAGCTGCACGACCAGTACCTGGCCATTGCCGACAAGCTGCCGCACCACGTGTTCCACGAGGCCGAGAAGGGCAAGCAGTCCTTCGAGATCGAATTCGACAACATCGACGACCGCGACGCGGCGCGCGACGTGCTTACCGGCGCGCAAATCCGTTTTCGCACGGGCAAGGCGCTGGTGCCGTTCCGCATCACCGGCAACATCGAATGGGGCGTGAAGGCCCCGGTCATCGACGGCCTTGAGGGCCTGACGGTGTGGTGCTGGCCTGAAAGCCTGTGGGCCCCCATGAGCTTCACCATGGCCGTGAACGACAAGATGGGCCTGCCGCGCGGCAGTTGGCGCGATTTCTGGTGCTCTGAGGACTCCGAGGTGTACCAGTTCATCGGCCAGGACAACCTGTACTTCTACGGCGTGGCCCAGCCGGCGCTCATCGAGGCGCTGCGCCCCGGCGACATCCTGACGCCGGGCGAGACGGACCATCCCATTCGCCAAACGAAGCTGGTGGCGAACCACCATATTCTGCTGGGGAACAAGAAGGCCTCGTCATCGGGCGCGGTGAAGCCGCCTACGGCCGATGAGCTGCTTGAGTACTACACGGTCGAGCAGCTGCGCGCGCACTTTCTGGCGCTTGGCCTTGACCAGAAGTCCGTGGGATTCAAGCCCAAGCCGTTCGACCCCGACGAGTCCAAGCGCGAAGACCCGCGCGTTGCCGACCCGGTGCTCAAAGAGGGCGCGCTGCTCACGAACGTGTTCAACCGTCTGGCCCGCAGCTGCTTCTACGAGGCGCAGAAGAACTTCGAGGGCTGGATGCCGCTCGGCCGCGTTTCCGACGAGGTGCGCGAGCGCGCTCACGCGGTTATGTCGGAGTACGACGCCACTATGCACAAGGTGGAGCTGCACACCATCATGTCCATCATGGACACGTTCATCCGTTGGGCGAACAAGTACTGGACGGACAACATCCGCACGGCTGAGAAGGAAGGCGACGAGGTGCTGCGCCGCCAGGTGCTGGTGGATTGCTTCTACCTGCTGCGCGTGGCTACGCTGCTTATGCATCCGGTGGTGCCGAAGGGCTGCGAGAAGATCGCCGACTACTTAAGCTTCGAGTTCGAGGACTTCTTCAGCTGGAATTTCGACTTCGAGGACATGAACGAGCTGTGCCACGGTCTGGAGCTTGAAGACGGCCGCCATCGCATCCGCGAGCTGCCCCCGCGCTTTGACTTCTTCAGCAAACACCCGTCGCAATTTAAGTAGTTCCGTCTGCCTGACGGCAGCCGGACTGACTCGACGCCGTGGGCCGCTGTGGCACCCCATCTTGCCCTTCAATTTCACGGGCGTGGCCGAAAGGCCAATGCCCGCTCATTTCAGGGCAACCTGGGGCACCACAGCGGCCCTCGCTGACTTTGGTGGACCTGTGGCGTTGTAGCAAGCGTAATGCGGGCTTTTTGTTGGGGTAGAGGGCCTATCCCTTTGTCCCATTTCTATTCGAGGAGATTTTTCTATGCATGTTGATTTGTATTCCGATGGGGCTTCTCGGGGCAACCCTGGTCCTGGGGGGTACGGCAGCATCTTGCGGTTCGTGGACAGCAAGGGCGGCGTGCACGAGCGCGAATTCTCGCAGGGGTACCGCTGCACTACGAACAACCGCATGGAGCTGCTTGGCGCCATCGTTGCGCTTGAGGCGCTCAAGCGGCCTTGCCACGTAACGCTGTACTCCGACTCGCAGTACCTGGTGAACGCGTTCAACCAGCACTGGGTTGACGGGTGGCTTAAGCGCGGGTGGAAGAATTCGCAAAAGCAGCCTGTGAAAAACGTCGATTTGTGGAAGCGCATGCTTGAGGCCAAGCAACCGCACGACGTTGAGTTCGTGTGGGTGAAAGGCCATGCCGGGCACCCGGAAAACGAGCGCTGCGACCAGCTGGCAACAACGGCCGCCGACGACCCGACACGCCACAAGGAGGACGCGGGTTTTCGCGGGTAATAAGGTTCCCGCGGGGCTTTCTATGGCTGTCTTTCGGAAGGAGGGCGGCCGTTTTCATGCAAATGTGCAAAAAACTGTTGACAGCAGCGAAGGGGGATAAGCGGCCAGAAAATGGCAGGTGAGCGGCCCGATAGCCGCACGAACGCCGCATTTTCGGTAGCGAACGCGTTGCTGCTGCGTGTGCCCGTTCGGTGAACATGAGGAGTTTCTTGTTGTGCCGATGGTAGACTGAGCACAGTTTGCGCTGCAATCCATAAAGGAGGTTTTTGCATGCAGCAAGAAATGAAATTGAGCAGGCGCATCGCCGGAGGGGCGGTTGCGGCTGTTTTGACGTGTGGCCTCATGATTCCGCAGGCCGCCTTTGCCGAGCCCGATTCCGCTTCGAAGCAGGCCGAGGCTCAGGCCGTGCTGGCTTCTTTGAACTCCATGCAGATGGAGCTTGACCAAGCGTCTGCAAACTACGGCGAGGCTCTGGCCGAACAGGAAGCTGCTCAGCAGTCTGCCGACGAGGCTCAAACTCGCATCGATGAAATCAACGTTGAAATCGCCGACGTGCAGTCCCGTTTGGGCGATCGCGCTCACAGCATGTATCGCTCCGGCGCCGCATCGTTTTTGGACCTGTTGCTTGGTTCCACGTCATTTTCCGAGTTCGCCACGAACTGGGACCTGCTGAACAAGGTCAACAACAACGATGCCGAGCTGGTGCAGAAGAACAAGGATCTGCGCGATGAGGCTCAGCAGCAGAAGGACACGTTCGACGAGCAAACGCGCATCGCGGCCCAGAAGGCCGATGAAGCCAAGCAACTTCAGGATGAAGCTCAGTCCACGGTGAACTCCATGCAGGCTACCTACGACAGCTTGTCTGCCGAGGTTGCCGAGCTTGTTGCCCAGGAGAAGGCGGCGCAGGAGGCGGCAGCTGCCGCCCAGGCGCAACAGACCGTTGAACAGTCTGCAAACCAGGCTGCTAGCAACGGCAACGGCGGAAGCAACGATGGCGGCAGCAACGGCGGCTACATCGATAACGGCGGCAGTTCCGACGGCGGCAGCAACAATGGCGGCGGTAGCAACGACGGCTACATCGGTAACGGCGGCAGCTCTAACGGCGGCAGCTCTTCCAGCCAGCCCAGCTACAACCCGTCAACTGGCAATGCTGTCGTCGATCGCGCTTACAGCAAGATTGGCTGCTGGTACTCGTGGGGCGCTGTTGGCCCGGATACGTTTGACTGCTCCGGTCTGGTCAGCTATGCGCTGACGGGCAGTTATTCGCGCTTGGGCACCACGTATACGTTCATGGCGTGGCCGCAGGTTTCCGATCCGCAGCCGGGTGACATTTGCACCAGCTCGTACCACTGCGGTATCTATATTGGCGGTGGCCAAATGATTCATGCTCCGCAGCAAGGTGAGCAAGTTAAGGTCGGGCCCGTCCAAAGCGACATGATTATCGTTCGCTGCCCCTGGTAGCCCTCCAATAACATTCGTGAAAAGGCGTTCGAATGAAAGTTCGGGCGCCTTTTTCATGCTCAAATAGCGTTGCAATGCACAAGAGGCGCCCGAATTGCATAGGGCGCCTCTTGTGCAATAAGTGCTTGTTGTCTTGATACGCGGAGGTTTATCCTTCGCAGGCCTGCTCGATCAGCTTGCGAAGGTTGTCGAAGCCGATTTTCTTCTCGCTTGACGTTACCAGCATGGGCACGTCGTCGGGCAGCGCAAGCTGGCGGCGCAGCAGGGCGGCCTGCTTGTTCTGCTGGTTTTTCGACAGCTTGTCGGCCTTCGTCAGAACCACGGCGAACGGCAGCCCCGCTTCCTGCAAAAACCCGATCATGTTCAGGTCAAGCTGCTGTGCCTCGTGGCGGATGTCCACCAGGCTTACCACCAGCGCGAAGTTGCGGTCCTGGTTGAAGTAGCCCTCGATCAGCTCGGCCCAGCGGCCCTTTTCCGACTTCGCCACGCGCGCGTAGCCGTAGCCGGGCAGGTCCACGAAACGCGCCGTGTCGGTGGCGAAGAAGTTGATGGTGGACGTTTTGCCGGGCTTCTGCGACACTTTCGCCAGGCTTTTGCGTCCGAACAGGGCGTTGAGCATAGAAGACTTGCCCACGTTCGAGCGCCCGGCGAACGCCACTTCCGGAAGCGTCGAGGGCGGCAGCTGCGAAGAGATACCGAACGAGCGCTCGAACGCTACTTTGTTGAAATTCATAGGTGCTCCCACAGGTTCGATGGTAGAAACGCGACGGGTTGTGCGGCGCATCGGGACTTGGAGCCCGCTGCAATCGTGTCGCGTGCCTTTCATGGTAACGGCTTGACGCCGCCTTCGGGTGCGGCGGGTTCACGATTCGCACAAATCCCGTATGCTGCGGTTTACCGTTATCTTTCGGTAACCTTCGCGCCGCCTGCCGGGCGCGAGACGTGCTACTTGTGCTTCTTACCAGTGTAAACGCACAGGCCCATGCACACGCATGCGGCCATGGCGAAGAAACGGTGCCACTTCATGCCGGCCTCCTTTCGGCGAACATCGAGTTAACTAAAATCAACGCAGATAGTTAACCACTTTTTAACCATTTGACGCGCATTTTGCGTGGCACTATTCTATCTCGGTAAGGTAATTGCGGGCGCGAGAATTCGATGCTCGAGATGGCGGCGGGACGCCGCAAGAAAGGATGGAACTCATGAAGTTCGGTAAGCGTGATGGTTGGATGGTCGCTGGCGGTTTCGTGCTGGGCACGCTGGGCGTGAAGGCGCTCACCAGCAACACGGCCAAGAAGTGCTACGTGCAGGGCGTTGCGAAGAGCCTGCAGGCCAAGGCTGCCTACCAGGACGTCGTTGAGCAGGCCAAGGCCCAGGTCGACGACATCGTTGCCGAGGCCAACTACATCAACGAGTCCGCTAAGGCCGACCAGCCCGAGGCTGCTGCGGAATAGCGCAAGAAGCGATTCGTTATGAAATATCAAATTGCAAACGAGCTTCCGGGCCGTTTGCGCGTGACGCTGGCGGGCCATGTCCCGCCAGCGGACCTTGACGCGCTGTATCGCGTGATCGGCCAGTGCCCGGACGTCGTGAAATCAACGGTGTATCCGCGCATCGGCTCGGTGGCGCTGACGTATCGCGCCACGCCCGGGGCTCGCTCTCGCGTGCTTTCGCACTTATCCGGCATCGACGCGGCGGCTATCGCGAAGGCCAAGCAGGGTTGCGGGCTGGAGCTTGCCCCGCGCACCCATTCGCTGCTTATGGACTTGGCCGAGCTGGTGGGGTCGTTCCTGCTGCGCCGCTGGTTCCTTCCGAAGCCCCTTGCCACCGCTTGGGCCGTATGGAGCTACCGCAAATTCCTGTTCGAGGGTCTAAAGTCGCTGGCCAACGGGCGCCTGGACGTGCCGGTGCTTGACGCGGCGGCCATCGGCATCTCGTTCTTGAAGCGCGATCCGCGCACGGCCGGCACCACCATGTTGCTGCTAAATGTGGGCGAAACGCTTGAGGAATACACGCGCAGCCGTTCGGAAGGTGCGCTTATCAACGCGCTATTGGACCTGCCCGAATCCGCTCAGCTTGTCGAAGGCGACACCGAGGTGCAGGTGCCCGCGAACACGCTGAAGCCCGGTCAGCTTATTGCCGTGCGCACCGGCATGCCCGTGTGCGTCGACGGCGTGGTGGTGCGCGGTTGCGCCATGGTCAACCAGGCGGCGCTTACCGGCGAGCCTTTGGCCGTGGAACGCACGGTCGGCGACGACGTGTTCGCCGGCACCGCGGTGGAAGATGGCGAGATCATCGTCGAAGTGAAGGCCAACGAGGGCGACACGAAGCTGCGCTCCATCGTCAACCTGGTGGAGCAGACCGAAACGTACAAGTCTGAAACGCAGTCGCGCATGGAGCATCTGGCCGACCGCATCGTGCCGTGGAACTTCCTGCTTGCCGGCATCGTGGCGCTGACCACGCGCAGCCTGGTGAAAACGTCGGCGGCGCTCATGGTTGACTACTCGTGCGCGCTGAAGCTTACCGGTTCCATCGCCGTGTTGTCCGCCATGAGCCAGTCGGCGCAGTCCGGCTTCACCGTGAAGGGCTCGCAGCATCTTGAGCGCATGGCCCAGGCCGACACCATCGTGTTCGACAAAACGGGCACGCTCACCGAGGCAACGCCTGAGGTGGCGCGCGTGCTCACGCTCGACGGCTGGGATGCCGACGAGGTGCTGCGCTTCGCCGCCTGCCTGGAAGAGCACTTCCCGCACCCGGTGGCTCGCGCCGTCGTGCGCGCCGCGGCCGAGAAGAACCTCGAGCACCGCGAACGCCATGCCGAGGTGGAGTACATCGTGGCGCACGGCATTGCCAGCTCGCTTGACGGCAAGCGCGTCGTCATCGGCTCGGAGCATTTCGTGGTCGAAGACGAGCAGGTGGAAATCTCCGAGGCCCATAAGGCGCTTATCGCCGAGCAGACCGAGGGGCTGTCGCCTTTGTACCTGGCCGTCGATGGCAAGCTTATGGGCGTCATCGGCGTGCAGGACCCGCTGAAGGCCGGCGTGCCCGAGGCCGTGGCCGAGCTGCGCCGCCTGGGCTTTACCCGCGTGGTCATGCTGACGGGCGACAACGAGCGCACGGCGGCGCGCATCGCCGAGCAGGCGGGCGTGACGGAATTCCGCGCTAACCTGCTGCCTGAAGACAAGTACGCGTTTATCGAGAACCTGAAGGCCCAGGGCGCGAACGTGGTCATGGTGGGCGACGGCGTCAACGACGCCCCGGCGCTGGCACTTGCCGACGTGGGCATTGCCATGGGGCAGGGCACCGCGGTGGCCAAGGAAGTAGCCGACATCACGCTGACTGGCGGCAACCTTGGCGCCATCGTGTCGCTGCGCCGCATGAGCGAGGGGCTGATGGAGCGCCTCGGCGGCAGCTTCAAGGCCGTCATGCTCATCAACTCGGGGCTGCTTGCGGCGGGCATCGCCGGCGTCATCACGCCCCAGATGTCCTCGCTTCTGCACAACGCCTCAACGGTGACGCTGTCCATGCGCAATTCCAAGCGCTACGACGTGTAACACCTTGCGCGGCCCGTCAGGTAACCCTTGGCGGGCCGCGTTTGCGTGCGTGCATGCGCGCAGATGGCGGCACGCCCGCCTTCGCGCAGGCATTTCGTGAAGAAGCGCACATATTATCGGCGCCCCCGTTGCAAACGCCCGGGGGCGTTGCTATACTTCGAGGGCTGTTTTTTATCACACATGCATGTGCGACCCAACCCGCTAGTGGCCAGTACTGGTTGCGGGTGCCGGGGATGACCGCATGCAGAGGACTAACGAATGGAGAGTGTCATGGCTAAGATCAGCATTCAGACCCTGCTCGATGCAGGTGCGCACTTCGGTCATCAGAAGCGTCGCTGGAACCCCAAGATGAAGCAGTACATCTTCGGCGCTCGCGGCGACATCTACATCCTGGACCTGAAGCAGACCCTCATCGGCATGGACCAGGCTTACACCTTTGTTTCCAACATCGCCAAGAACGGCGGTTCCGTCCTGTTCGTCGGCACGAAGAAGCAGGCTCAGGAAGCCGTCGCCGACGCCGCTAACCGCTGCGGCATGCCCTACGTCAACGCTCGTTGGCTCGGCGGCATGATGACGAACTTCGTGACCATCCGCTCCCGCGTCACCCGCATGGAAGAGCTCGAGGCCATGGAGGCCGACGGCCGCATGGCTCTGCTGCCGAAAAAGGAGCAGATCCTGCTGCGCAAGGAGCTGTCCAAGCTGCAGACCAACCTCAACGGCATCCGCAACATGAAGCGCGTCCCCGACGCCATCTTCGTGATCGACACCAACCGCGAGGAGATCGCGCTGCACGAGGCTCATCGCCTGAACATCCCCGTGGTGGGCACGCTCGACACGAATTGCGATCCGGACGACGTCGAGTACGGCATCCCGGCCAACGACGACGCCATCCGCTCCGTCAAGCTGCTGGCCGAGTTCATCGCTGACGCCGTCATCGCCGGTACCGGTGCTCCGGTGTCCGCCGAGGAAATGGCTGCTCCGGCCGAGGCCGAGGCTGCTCAGGCTGAGGCTGCTGCTCCGGCTGCCGAATAAGCATCAGGCTTTTCTAGGTGAAACGCGCCGTCGGTCCCTGCTTTGGCGGCCGACGGCGTTTTGAGGTTATTACGGCGTGGCAGGCCGCTGCGCCGAAACAACGATAGAAAGGATCAACGTGGCTGCTATTACCGCTTCCATGGTCAAGGAACTGCGCGAGATGACCGACGCTGGCATGATGGAGTGCAAGAAGGCTCTCGTCGAGGCTGACGGCGACATGGACAAGGCCGTCGACGTGCTGCGCACCCGTGGCCTGGCCGCTGCCGCCAAGAAGGCCGGCCGTGCCACCAACGAGGGCACCGTCATGACCGTCGTGGCCGAGGACGCCAAGTCCGCTGCCGTCGTCGAGCTGAACTGCGAGACCGACTTCGTGGGCATGAACGAGAAGTTCAAGGCTTACGCCGAGAAGCTTGGCCGCGCTGCTCTGGCCGCTAACGCTGCCGACGTCGAGGCTCTGAAGGCCGCTTCCTACGAGGGCGAGTCCGTCGAGGACATCCTCACCGATGCCATCCACGTGCTCGGCGAGAACATCCAGCTGCCCCGCGCCACCACCGTGGCCGCCGGCGGCGTTGCCACCTACATCCACGGTGGCGGCAAGATCGGCGTTGTCGTGACGTTCGACGTCGAGGGCATCGACCCCGCCTCCGAGGGCTTCCAGACCTATGGCCGCGACGTTGCCATGCAGGTTGCCGCTGCCTCCCCGGTTGCCGCTACGCGCGAGTCCGTGCCGGCCGAGGTTGTCGAGCACGAGAAGGCCATCTACAAGGCCCAGGCTGCTGAGTCCGGCAAGCCCGAGAACATCCAGGAAAAGATGGCCACCGGCCGCCTGGAGAAGTTCTACAAGGAGAACTGCCTGACCGAGCAGGCCTTCGTCAAGAACCCCGACCAGACCGTGAACCAGTACACCGAGGAAGCTGCCAAGAACCTCGGCGGCTCCATCAAGGTGACCGGCTTCGTGCGCTGGGCTCTCGGCGAGACCGCGTAAAGCTGCAAGCTTTTCGGAACGCAAATACCGTTTGCTTTCATCGTGAAGGCCCGCCGCGTGCGGGCCTTCGCTTTATAATGGGCTTTCGCAATCATTTACGCACAAGGGGGACGTTCCATGGCTGAGAAAGAAATCATCGTTGTCGAAGGCAACAACGCCCTTGCTGGAGAAGTTCGGGTTTCCGGCGCGAAAAACTCGGCGCTGAAGCTTATTGCCGCGGCCATTTTGGGCCAGGGGAAATCCACGCTGCACAACGTGCCGTATATCAGCGACATCGTCGTCATGTCCGAAGTGCTCGAGTGCCTTGGCGCAACCGTTGAGCGCACCGACCACACCATGACCATCGACACCACGGCGGTGGAGTCGCGCGAAACGCCTTACGAGCTGGTGTCGAAGATGCGCGCCAGCATCAGCGTGCTCGGGCCGCTTATCGCGCGCTTCGGGCAGGCGTGCGTTGCCATGCCGGGCGGCTGCCAAATCGGTGCCCGCAAAATCGACATGCACCTGGTGGGCCTGGAAGCGCTTGGCGTGGAATTCAACATCGACCACGGCTACCTGAACGCCCATACGCCCAACGGCCTGCACGGGGCCGAGGTGTCGCTGGAGTTCCCCAGCGTTGGCGCCACGGAAAACTGCCTGATGGCTGCCATCACCGCGCAGGGCCACACGCTCATCGAGAATGCGGCGCGCGAACCGGAAATCGTCGATTTGGCGAACATGCTCAACGCTATGGGCGGCAAGGTTACCGGTGCCGGCTCATCGATCATCGAAGTGGAAGGCGTGCCGCTTGAAAGCCTGCATCCCTGCGAGCACACCACGGTGGGCGACCGCATCGAGGCCGGAACGTTTCTGGCCGGCGGCGCGCTGACGGGCGGACCCGTCACGGTGCGCGGCATCGACCCGTCGTATCTGCACATGGCCATCATGAAGCTGCGCACCATGGGGTGCACGGTGGAGACGGGCGATAATTGGGTGCGTTGCAGCCGCACGCAGCCGCTGCAGCCTACCGATATCCAAACGCTTCCGCACCCGGGTTTCCCCACCGACTTGCAGGCGCAGTTCATGCTGCTGTGCGCGCTTGCCCACGGCACGTCCATGGTTACGGAAAACGTGTTCGAGAACCGCTTCATGTTCGCAAGCGAGCTTGCGCGCATGGGTGCCGACATCACCATTGAGGACCATCATGCGCTCGTGCGCGGCGTCAGCGGCTTGCAGGGCACCGACGTGTCGTCCACCGACCTGCGCGCCGGCGCAGCGCTGGTGCTTGCCGGCATTGTTGCCGAAGGCGAAACGCGCGTGCACAACATCAAGCACATCGACCGCGGCTACGAGGACTACTGCGGCAAGCTTGAGCAGCTTGGCGCGAACGTCACGCGTCGTCGTTTGGGCGCCTCGCGCGAATAATCCCAGGTGGTGCCATGGTTAGGAAACGCAAGGACATCACGCAGATCAATTCGAAGCTCACGTCACGGCGCATGCGCAGCGCTACGCTTGGCACGCATGTGCCCAAGGCGCGCCCGGCGCACATGAACGCCGACCAGGTGGGGTTTTCCAGCCCGCGGCGCCAAAAGCGCGCGCAGCGCGGCTATGTGTCCAACGTCATGCCGGGCGCCACGGGTCCGCGCAGCGGCGGCGGGTACGCGGGACGCCTGGAGTTTTCCCCCGGCCAGAAGCGCCGCACGTGGGGGCGCAGGGTAGGCGTTGCCGTAGCGGTGGTGGCGCTGCTTGCGGCCGTGGCTTACGGCGTGTGGTCGTTCACGCTTACGGGCAACCTCAACGACAAGCTGGCGTTGAAAAACTCCGACGCGGCCAGCGCGCTTGTTGCGGCGAAGTCGGGCGATCCGTTCTATACGCTTGTGGTGGCCGAGCTCGACACGCCCGGCATGCCCAATTCCGCCGACGGCCCCGATGCGCTTGCGCTTGTACGCACCGACGCGTCCGGCAAAAACGCCACCATCGTGTCCATTCCCTGCGACGTGCAGGTGTCGCTGAAAGACGGCAAGTACTACCCGTTGCGCGAAGCGTCCGTGCGCGAAAGTGACGCATCGCTGGTCAGTGCCGTGGCGAACTTCGCCGATGTCAGCATCGCGCACGTTGTCAAGATCGACGCCGCAGGCTTGACGCAGTTGGTCGATGTGCTTGGCGGCGTTGACGTGACGCTTCCCGAAGAAGTGGACGACCCGGCCGCCGGTAGCGTGTACCTGCCCGCCGGGCAGCAAACGCTTACGGGCGAAGGCGCTGTCACGCTGGCGCGCGCCACGAACTTCCAGCAGCCGCGTCAAACGCAGGCGGAAAACCAGCAGCTTTTGCTCACCGCGGTGGCGCAGCGTTTGGTGGCCAGCGGCAAGTCGGGCTTGGTCGGTCTGCTTGACCAGCTCAACGGCGCGTTCCAAACGGATATGAGCTCGAACGACGCTCTGTCGCTTGCCGAAAGCCTGAAAGGCCTCACGCCCGATGCCGTGCAATGCGGGCTGGTGCCCGGCTACGTCACGCAAAGCGACGGGCAGGACGTCTACGCTGTGTCGAATTCATCGTGGTCTACCATGATGGACCGCGTCGATGCAGGTCAGGCGCCCGCTGAAGCGCAGCAGGCTGCCACCACCGATCCCGGCAGCTTCTCCATCACCGTGCGCAACGGTGGAGGCATCACGGGGGCGGCGGCGTCCATGCAGCAAACGCTCATGTCGAAGGGCTTCAACGTGGCGGAAACGGGCAACACCGACACGTCCGTGTACAACGAGACGCTGGTCATCTACAACGCCAGCGACACTGAGCCCGCCGCGCAGACGGTGCTTAACGCCATGGGCGTTGGCCGCTTGGTGCAAAACAGCGGGTCGTACACGTTCAACACCGATGTGCTGGTTATTCTCGGTAAGGATTGGAAGCCGGCAGCGTAGGCCCCAAGCGGGCGCCGCGCTGTGGTAGAATCGCGAAGAAGAACGCTAACCATACGATGAAGGAGATTCCCATGGTTGAGAAGAACGACGTTGCAGCAGTGCTCGAGCTCATCCGCCCCAGCCTGCAGGCCGACGGCGGCGACGTGAAGCTCGTCGACGTTGACGCCGAAGGCGTTGTGACCGTCGAGCTGCAGGGCGCTTGCAAGGGCTGCCCCATGTCCCAGATGACGCTGGCCAACGGCGTGGAGCGCATCCTGAAGGAGCGCGTGCCGGGCGTTACGCGCGTTGTGCCTGCAATGATGTAATCACGGGATTAGCAGGCGGGGAAGAGGTAGTGCAATCATGAAATGTTGGGAGCTGCGTGGCTGCTATGATGACGAGGAAATGAACTCGCGTTGCCCGCACAATATCCCCGGCGAGCCTTGTCCTGCCGACTGCCACTTCGCCGCCTGCTTCCGTCCTACGCACGTTGTCTGCTCGGATTTCGCCAAGCTGCTGAATCCCGAGCGCGATTTCGACGCGGCGGCAAAAGAGATTTGCCGCTTCTGCGAGTTTTTCCTTGAGCGGGGCCCTGCCACATCGCAGCGCACCGCAGGAGAGGCTGCGCGCCAGGGCAACCCGAACCGGTTTTTGCTCTAGCGCAAGCTACGTCAGGAAGAGGTGGCTTTCATGAAATCACATGCTTCTTGCCCGCGTTGCAAGGGCCACGATCTTGACCTGACGTCCTATGAAGCCGTGATGGTGCTTCGGCCCGACTTGGCGTTGTTCACCGTAACGTGCCCGCAATGCGGCTCGAAGGTGTCTTTGCTGCATCCTATTCCGCCGGCGCTTCGTGAAGAGGTGCGGTTTGCTGCCATCGAGGTGGGGGCAGGCGGTCTGAACTAAGGTATGCTTTATCTCCGTGCATCCAATCTGATGAAACGGAGAACCCCTCATGCTCAACAACATATATCAGATGCTCGACCCGGTGGCGTTTTCGCTCGGGCCCTTCAGTGTGCGCTGGTACGGCTTGGCGTATGTCATGGGCTTCGTCTGCGCGGCGCTGGTGCTGTGGCGCGTGGCGAAGCGTTGGCGCGTGCGCGTGGACACCGACAGCCTGCTCACTATCATGCTGTGCGTCATCATCGGCGTCATCATCGGCGGCCGACTTGGCTACGTGCTGGTATACGGCGACGGCTACTATTTCGTGCATCCCGCCGAGGTCTTGGCGTTCAACCGCGGCGGCATGAGCTTCCACGGCGGGCTTATCGGCGCGTTGCTGTCAGGCATCGTGGCGGCGCACGTCACGAAAATCCCGTACCTCACCCTTGCCGACATGGGCTGCATCGCCGCGCCTATCGGGCTGTTCTTCGGCCGTTGCGCGAACTTCGTGAACGGCGAGCTGTGGGGCGCGCCCACCGATGCGGCGTGGGGCGTGGTGTTCGGCGGCTCTGCGGGCATGATGCCGCGTCATCCTTCGCAGCTGTACGAAGCGCTGCTTGAAGGCGTGCTGCTGTTCATCGTGCTGTACGCGCTGTCTCGCAAATGCCCGCCGCGCCCACAGGGTACGTTTCTGGGCGTGTTTTTGATCGGTTACGGCATCTGCCGCTTCCTTGTTGAATTCGTGCGCCAGCCCGATGCGCAAATCGGCTATTTGTGGGGCGGATGGCTGACCATGGGCCAGGTGCTCAGCGCTCCGCTGGCCATCGTGGGCGTTTGCGTGCTCATATATGCCGTTCGCGCAAAAAAGCCGCAACAGGGTCTTCCCGAAATGGTACAAAATTAGTATCATATAGATATGCAACGAGCCGATGGCGAAGATGTAACGAATTCGCAAAGGTTGCCGCACGTGCGGCTCGGGCGGTTCGCAGCGTTTCTATACTAGTTGGCGAGGACGCCGTCGGGGCGCCTTCGCAGACCGAGAGGGGTTTTCCATGGACGTCAAATTCTTCAAGTGCATGCATTGCGGCAACGTTGTCGTGAAGGTGTTCGACCAGGGCGTGCCGGTTGTGTGCTGTGGCGAGAACATGGTCGAGTTGCACGCCAACGACACGGATGGCGCGCGCGAGAAGCATGTGCCGCAGGTCACCGTCGACGGCGCCACCGTCACCGTGAAGGTTGGCGAAGTTGCCCATCCCATGACCGAGCCGCACTTCATCACCATGATCGTGCTGGTCACGGAAAAGGGCTACCAGATTGCGCCGCTTACGCCCTCCGACGCTCCCGAGGCCACGTTCGCCGTTGCCGAAGGCGACAAGCCGGTGCGCGCCTACGAGTACTGCAACCTGCACGGCCTGTGGGTCGCTGAAATCTAGCAGCTGCGCGGGTGCTGCCCTTGCATGCAAAGCAATCGAAAACGAGCCTGTCGCCACATCGGCGGCAGGCTCGTTTTGCGGTATAGTCGATGCGCAGAAACGAAATGCCGCGAAAGCGCCAGGGGAGGGAACCATGGCAAAACGAACGAAGATCGTCTGCACGCTGGGACCGGCCGTCGACGACGAGTCGAAGCTGCGCGCAATGATAGCGGCGGGCATGGACATCGCCCGCTTCAACTTCAGCCACGGAACGTACGAGGAGCACGCGCGCCGTATGGACCGTTTGCGCCGCGTGCGCGCCGAGATGGTCAGCCCGTGCGCCATCTTGCTTGACACGAAGGGCCCCGAGATCCGCACGGGCCTGCTTGCCGGGCACCAACCCGTGCAGCTTGCGGCGGGGCAGCGCTTCACGTTCACGGAAGCCGACGTGGAGGGCTCAAGCAGCATCGTGTCGCAGAATTGCCCGGGGCTTGCCAGCGCGCTTGAGCCCGGTGCTTCCATCCTTGTGGACGACGGCATGATCGAATTTTCGGTCGACGTCATCGAAGGCGCCGACATCCACTGCACCGTGCGCAACGCCGGCACGCTTGGCGAGCGCAAGTCCATCAACATTCCGGGCGCGTCCGTGCCGCTGCCTGCCATGACCGAGCAGGATAAGCAGGACCTGCTGTTCGGTATACAGCAACAGGTCGATTTCGTGGCGGCGTCGTTTATCCGCGACGCGGCGGGCGTGCGGGAGCTGCGCGCGTTTCTGGACGACAACGGCGGCGCCGGCATCATGCTGCTATCGAAAATCGAATGCTCCGAGGCCGTCGAGCACATCGCGGAAATCATAAACGCTTCGGACGGCATCATGATCGCCCGCGGCGACCTGGGCGTGGAGGTGCCGCCGTACAAGGTGCCGCACATCCAGAAGGAAATCATCCGCCTGTGCAACCGCGAGTCGAAGCCGGTCATCACCGCCACGCAGATGCTGGAATCAATGATCGTGAACCCGCGACCCACCCGCGCCGAAGTCGGCGACGTGGCCAACGCCATCTACGACGGCACGGACGCGGTCATGCTGTCGGGCGAGACGGCGGCAGGCAAATATCCCGTGCAGGCGGTGGAGATGATGACGCGCGTGGCCGAGGCCAGCGAACCGTACCTGTTCGACGAGCGTATGCCCGATCGTTCGCGCGACCGCGCGCGCGTGGCGCTTGCCGTTGGCATCGCCGCGGTGCAAACGGCCGAAACCATCAACGCGTCGTGCATCGTGGCGCCTACGCTTTCGGGCCACACGTCGCGCTTGGTGTCGAACCTGCGTCCGCGCACGCCTATCTATGCCGTTACCACGTCCGAGCGCGTCATGCGCCAGCAGCAGATTCACTGGGGCGTCACGCCCATGCTCGGCGACGTGCAGGGCGACATGGCGCACGTTGTGGAAAACGCGCGCCGCGCTATCGTGGAAAGCGGTTACGCGCATCCCGGAGACGTTGCGGTGTTCACGGCGGGTGATGTGGCCACCAGTCCCATGGTGTCGCATGCGCGCGAAGGCGCCGAAGGTGACGTTGCCGCAACGAACGTGATGTACGTGGTGCAGATTCGCCCGGAGGCGCGTTAGAGTATCGTTAGCTTGCCGGCGCGCTTTGCCTGCGGGCCGGCGCAACACGTTGAAAGGTTTGAACATGGGATTTTTCGATAACGCTCAAGATATGCTGGGCCGTGGCGCCAGCGCTGCGCAGGGCGTGCTTGACAAGGGCGTTTCCGCTGCGAAAGGCGCGGTTTCGGGCGT
The DNA here is from genome assembly GCF_004135645.1 of Senegalimassilia faecalis. Classification (NCBI taxonomy): domain Bacteria; kingdom Bacillati; phylum Actinomycetota; class Coriobacteriia; order Coriobacteriales; family Coriobacteriaceae; genus Senegalimassilia; species Senegalimassilia faecalis. The sequence continues at coordinate 588,172 of NZ_SDPW01000001.1, read as the reverse complement.
GGCCGTCGAGCAGCAGCTTGTCATGAAGAACCTTGTGCGCCTGTGCGCCGATGGATGGGCCGCCGGTTGGCACCAGGGCTTCGACGGCGCCGTGACCGTGCGCATGGACGACGCCGAAGTTGCTCCGTGCCGCCCGTTTTTCTACGATAACCCCTCAAGCTGGGTCAGCATGGGCGTACAGGACGTTCGCCTGGCCGGCGCGTTCATTGCCACTACGGGCTTGCGCACATCCATGCGCAACGTGGCGCTTGACCCGGCGCGCAACATCGGCATCGTCGAGATCAACGAGCAGGGCGACGCCTGGCGCATCGTGTGGGGCCTGAAAGATGGCGGCGTGCCCACGGCGGCGTTCCCGCAGCATTTCGCTGCGCATGCGCAGCACCGCGTCGTGTACAGCTGCGTGCCCGCTAACGTGGCGGCCGCGCGCCTGCTGCTGCCGGGCGACGCTGCCGCGGTGACGAAGGCGCTGTGGAGTGCGCTTCCGCAGGCCATGGCAGTGGTTCCTAACGGCGTTGCGCTGCTTGACGCGCCTGCGTTGGCGGTCGGCGATGTGGCGGCGGCACTTGATGTGCGCAGCGCCGCTGTGCTGTCGGACGGCGGCGTGGTGGCTGCTGGCTTGACGTGCGACGATGCGTTCGCCACTGCGCAGGCGCTCGACAAGGCCGCGGGCGTCTATGTTGCGGCGCGCGCCGCGAACGCGGGCTCCGACCGCTTCGCCGGCGCCCCGTCGGCCGAGCAGCTCCTCGCGTGGGCGAAGGCGCACGGCGTCAACGTCGACGAAAGCCTGCTTGCGTAAGCGCGGCCTGTCCGCATACTTGCGATTCTCAAGCGCCTGCGTCCTGCATTATCGCGGGGCGCAGGCGCTTTTCGTTTTGCCCTCCGCGCATCGTCCCATGCGTACTACGTTCGTGTTGCGGGGCTTGCATGCAGCTGCTCTTTGCCATCGGGCGTTTTCTCTCTGTGCCCCTGGCCACCCAAAATGGGTCGTATTCCATTCCAAGGATAACTGACCGTTGACAACGTCGGGCGCCCTTCGTACCATGCCACTCATGTAAAGGCTGCGTAAAGCGGGAATTCTGCACCCGCTTTGTCGGCGATGACAGCGGCCTTCGTATCAGCGCGCAATCGCGCATTCATTCTGCACCCAGCATAGCGAGATGGCGGCCGTACGGCTGCTGGCTTTCGTATGCCCTGGTGCCCGTCTTCCTAGGGAGGGAAAGCAATGGCAAAACAAGCACTGAAGGAAAAGCCGCTTGCCCGCGGCATCCTGGCCGCCGTCATGGCGGCGGCGCTCGGCTGCGGCCTTCTGGCTGGCTGCTCGTCGAACAACGCTTCCACGCAGCCTGCCGGCAACAAATCCGCATCCACCGAGCAGGCCTCCGGCGAGTTCCAGTCCAACATCATGTTCTGCGGCTCCACGTCGGCCTACCCGATCATCTCGTCGCTGGCCTTTTCGTTCACCGACCAGTACGAAACGTGGAACAAGGTTGACGCCAGCTTCCCCGAGAAGAACATCTCCATCTACGTTGCCCCGGGCGGCTCGGGCGTTGGCGTCAGCGCGCTTGAGGAAGGCACGTGCGACTTCGGCATGGTTGCCCGCACGCTGAAGGACTCCGAGAAGGAAAAGCTTGGCGACTACAAGGAATACGAGATCGCCAAGGACGCGCTGACCGTTTCCGTCAACGCCGAGAACCCCATCGTCGGCACCGTTGACGATATGTCCACCGACACCATCCGCAAGATCTTCGCCGGCGAAATCACCACGTGGGACCAGGTCGACGCAAGCCTGCCCGCCGAGCAGATCCAGGTGTACATCCGCGACCTGTCCGGTGGCGCCTACGAGGTGTTCCAGAAATCCGTCATGGGCGATTCGAAGGTCACCGACGCTGCCACGCAGTCCGCTTCCATGACCGAGCTGGCCACGAACATCGCGAACAACAAGTGGGCCATCGGCTATGCCGGCTTCGGCGCCTACAACAAAGCTAACGCCAACGGCACGAAGCTTGTGGCCATGAAGGTCGACGGCGTGGAGGCCACCGAGGCCAACATCGTTTCCGGCGACTACAAGATCCAGCGTCCCGTCATGTTCGTGGGCGTTGGCGAGCCCACCGACTCCGAGCAGGCCTTCATCGACTACATCTACTCCGATGCCGGCATCAAGGCCATCGAGTCGAACGGCTACATCCCGTCGTTCACCGCGAAATAGGTTTTGGCGCGCACAGCCATGCCTATGACGAAAACGGTCCGCGCGCGCAGGCGCTGCGCGGACCTTGTGCAGAATAGTTTGGTTGCGACGCTCGCGCTTGCGGGCGTCGCCGCGCTTGCGGCGGTGCTTGTCACCGTGGCGGTGCAAGGTTGGCCCATCGTCTCCGAGGTGGGCCTTTCGGCGTTTTTGCTCGGCAACAGCTGGATGCCCGTCGATTTCGGCACGGGCGCTAGCTTCGGCATCGCGAACTTCATTGCCGGCTCGGTGGCCGTTTCCGTGCTGGCGCTGGCATTGGCGCTGCTGGTGGCCATTGGGTGCGCGCTGTTCTTGTCGTGCGCGGCGGGGCCTGCGCTTCGTGCGGCGCTGTGCAGCGCCATCGACCTGCTTGCGGGCATCCCCTCGGTGGTGTACGGCTTCGTGGGCCTTGAAGTGGTTTCGAAGGCGTTCATCGAAGCGGGCCATCCGTCGGGCAACTGCGTGCTGGCCGCCGGCATCGTGCTTGCCGTCATGGTGCTGCCGTTCATGGTGTCGTCCATGACCGAGTCCATGCTGGCCGTGCGCCAGCGCTACCTTGCCGCATCGCTGAACCTGGGCGTGGGGAAGTGGTACGGCGCGTATGCCGTGGTGCTGCCCGTGTCGCTGCGGCTGCTGTGGCCGTCGGTCATGATGGCGTTCGCGCGTGCCATGGGCGAGACCATGGCCGTCATGATGGTGGTGGGCAACGCGAATCTGTTCCCCGAGCTGTTGGGCAAGGGCGAAACCATCGCGTCGCTTATCGCGCTTGAAATGGGCACGGCCGCAGCGGGCAGCACGCATATGCATGCCCTGTTCGCCGCCGGGTTCGTGCTGCTGGTCATCGTGCTTGCCGTCGATGCGCTAACGGCTTGGGCGCAACATCGACTTGCGCGCCGCGCTTCCCGCGGCGTGCGCGGCGGCCGCTGGGTGCTCGGGCGCGCCGGCGCGTGCCTTGCGCGCGTGTGGGCCTGGGCGGGCATGGCCGTAGTTGCCGGCTGCATCGTGTTTTTGTTCGCGTATGTGTTCAGCCAAGGCGCTGGCTACATTTCGTGGGAGTTCATCACGCAAAGCCCGTCGGGCGCTATCTTGGGCACGGAGGGCGGCATATTCCCCGCCATTGCCGGAAGCGCCTGGTTTACGGCTACGGCGCTGGTCATTGCCGTGCCGTTGGCGCTGGCCCTTGCCGTCTACCGCGTGTTTTTGTGCCGCAAGCCTGCCGTGGGGCACGCCGTGGGGCGCGTCATATCCGTGGCGGCCGGCGCTCCGTCCATCGTCATGGGCCTGTTCGCCTACGCCGTGCTCGTGCGCGACGCCGGCCTTGGCCGCTGCGTGCTGGCCGGCGGCGTGGCGCTGGCGCTCATGATCATCCCGTTCATCGAGGTGCGCGTGGAAAAGGCGCTGCGCGAGGTGCCTGCCGAGCTGGTGGCCTCGGCCTATGCGCTGGGATGCACGCGCTCGTACGTGGTGCGCACGCTGGTGCTGCCGTATTGCCGCGGCGAGGTGCTTGGCGCGGTGGTGCTGGGCGCCCTGTACGCCCTTGGCGCGGCGGCCCCGCTCATCTTCACGGGCGGCGTGGCGTTCGCCCCGGTTCCCACCGGCATCGATCAGCCCGCCATGTCGCTGCCGCTGCACCTGTACCTCATGCTTGCGCAGGGCACCACCATCCCGCAGGTGTACGCCACGGCGTTCGTGCTCATGGCGTTGGTGCTGGCGTGCAACCTGGCCGTTTCGGCGTATGCGCAGATTAGGAGAAGGCGATGGATGAAATCGTAAGCGAAAACGAAACCGGCGTTGCACGCGCGAAAACGGCTGGCGAAGCCTCGCCCGCGCAAGGTTCGCCGGCGCTTGAGGTTGCCGGCCTGCAGGCATGGTACGGCGACCGTCACGTGCTCAAAGACGTGTCGCTCACCGCGCGCACGGGGCGCATCCTGGCTATCATCGGACCGTCGGGCTGCGGAAAATCCACGCTGCTAGCGTGCCTGAATCGCTCCATCGAACTGGCCGAAGGCGCCCGGTGGTCCGGTCAAGTGCGCCTTGCGGGTGTGCCTACGCAGGGCTGGACGGCCGACAAGGTGCGCGAACGCGTGGGGCTGGTCATGCAGAAGCCCACGCCGTTTCCGTTCTCGATCGAGCGCAACATCACGTACGCGCTGCGCAACCGCGGCGTGCGCAAGCGCGCACAGCTTTCCGCTGCCGTCGAGCAGCAGCTGCGCGCGGTGGGCTTGTACGACGAGCTGAGCGGCGATGCACGCCGCAGCGCGCTTGAACTTTCGGGCGGCCAGCAGCAGCGCCTGTGCATCGCGCGCGCCCTGGCGGTCGAACCAGGCGTGCTGCTGCTCGACGAGCCGTGCAGCGCGCTTGACATCGCCAGCACGTCGGCGGTTGAGGACGTGCTGCGCCGCGCAGCGAAAACGTGTGCCATCGTCATTGTCACCCACAACCTTGCCCAAGCGCGCCGCCTCGCCGACGACGTCGTATGCATGAGCGGCGGGGAAGTGGCGTGGGAAGGCACGGTCGACGAGCTGTTCGAGCGCCAGCACAACACCGTGCTGCGCCCGCTGTACGGTTCCGACTTGCTCTAGAAGCATGCGTTCGCACCGTTGAAAAGCGCTCGCAACCTGGCTTGTGTGCAGGTTGTGGGCGCTTTCCGTTTCGCGAAGTTTTCCTTGAACGCCCCTCGAAACGCACGTATAATATCCAGTTGCGTCTGGTGACTTATGGATACACCCGGGCGCGTGGATTGACGGAGTCAGTGCGTCTGGCCTCAAACGGGCGCCCTTAGGCAATCGCCGATCCACAGCATGTAGGAGGGTTTGCGGTGCATGGTGAGGCATGCGAGCGTGAACCCAGATGGAAAGGTTTGAAATGGGAGTCAAACAGTACAGGCCGACTAGCCCCGGTCGTCGCTTCCAGACGGTTTCGGACAAAGCCGAAATCACCTGCGACAAGCCGGAAAAGTCCCTGCTTGCGCCGCTGAACAAGAAGGCCGGTCGCAACAACCACGGTCACATCACCGTCCGTCATCAGGGCGGCGGCGTGAAGCGTCGTTACCGCATCATCGACTTCAAGCGCAACAAGGACGGCGTGCCTGCAAAGGTCGCTACCGTCGAGTACGACCCGAACCGCTCCGCTCGTATCGCTCTGCTGCACTACGTTGACGGCGAGAAGCGCTACATCCTTCACCCGAAGGGCCTGAAGGTCGGCGACATGGTCGTCAGCGGTTCCGACGTGGACATCAAGCCCGGCAACGCCATGCCGCTGGCAAGCATCCCCGTCGGTACGCTCATCCATGCTGTTGAACTGCAGCCTGGCCGCGGCGCCGCTCTGGCCCGCTCCGCCGGCACCAGCATCCAGCTGATGGGCAAGGAAGGCAAGTACGCAATCCTGCGTATGCCGTCCTCCGAAATGCGTCGCGTGCTGCTCACCTGCCGTGCAACCATCGGCGAGGTTGGCAATGCCGAGCACTCCAACATCACGATCGGCAAGGCCGGCCGTAATCGTTGGCGTGGCATCCGCCCGACGGTTCGTGGTACGGTCATGAACCCGGTCGACCATCCCCATGGCGGTGGCGAAGGCAAGAACAAGACTTCTGGCCGTCACCCTGTCAGCCCGTGGGGCGTTCCGACCAAGGGTCATCGTACGCGCAACCCGAAGAAGGCCTCTAGCCGCCTGATCATTCGCCGTCGCAAGAAGTAGCGCTAAGCGTTAAGGAGTAATAGTGAGCAGAAGTTTGAAGAAGGGTCCTTTCGTTGAGCCTCGCCTTCTTGAGCGCATCGAGAAGATGAACGCGGCCGGCGAAAAGAACGTCATCAAGACCTGGTCCCGTGCAAGCACGATCTTCCCCGAAATGGTGGGCCACACCATCGCGGTGCACGACGGTCGCAAGCACGTGCCGGTGTACGTTACCGAGTCCATGGTCGGTCACAAGCTGGGCGAGTTCGCCCCCACGCGTACCTTCAAGGGTCACGCGGCCGACAAGAAGAAGAAATAAGAAGGGGTGAATCATGGAAGCTAAAGCAATCGCACGCACCGTGCGCATGTCGCCCCGTAAGGCACGCATCGTCGTCGACCTGATCCGCGGCAAGTCCGTTCCGGCCGCCCGTGAGATCCTGGCGTTCACCAACCGCGCCGCTGCCGAGGTCGTCGAGAAGACGCTGAACTCTGCCGTTGCCAACGCCGAGTACCAGCACCATGTGCGCCCGGAGACGCTCGTCGTGAAGACCGCTTTCGTTGACGAAGGCCCCACGCTCAAGCGCATCCGTCCCCGCGCTAAGGGTTCCGCTTCGCCGATTCGCAAGCGCACCTGCCACATCACCATCATCGTCGCTTCGCGAGAGGAGGCTTAAAGTCTATGGGTCAGAAGGTAAGCCCTACCGGGTTCCGCCTCGGTATCACCGAAGAGTGGCGCAGCCGTTGGTACGCCGACAAGGATTACGCCCAGAACCTGGCAAACGACTTGGCCATTAGGAAGTTCCTGGACAAGCAGCTGTCCCGTGCCGCCGTCTCCAAGATCGAGATCGAGCGCGCTGGCGACAAGATCAAGGTCATCGTGACCACCGCTCGCCCGGGTGTGGTGATCGGCAAGAAGGGCGCCGAGATCGACGCTCTGCGCAAGAAGCTTGAGAAGGTCGCCAACGGCCCCGTGAACATCGAGGTCGTCGAGGTGAAGCGCCCCGAGCTGGACGCCAACCTCATCGCCCAGTCCGTTGCTGAGCAGCTGGAAGGCCGCGTTGCTTTCCGTCGCGCTATGCGCAAGGCCGTTCAGTCCGCCCGCAAGTCCGGTGCCAAGGGCATCCGCATCCAGTGCGCCGGTCGTCTCGGTGGCGCTGAGATGAGCCGCCGCGAGTGGTACCGCGAAGGCCGCGTGCCGCTGCACACGCTGCGCGCAAAGGTGGACTACGGTTTCTGCACCGCCGCTACGCAGATGGGTTCCATCGGCGTGCAGGTGTGGGTCTACCACGGAGAGGTCATGCCCGGCCAGAAGGCTCCGCAGCCGGCGCTCGAGGGCAACTCCCGTCCGAACCGTTCCCGTCGCAACGACCGCAATGAGAGGGGGCGCAAGTAATGCTCGTACCTAAGCGTGTTAAGCACCGCAAGGTGCAGCGCGGCTCCATGAAGGGCCGTGCAAAGGGCGGTACCCGTCTGAACCACGGTTCCTGGGGCATCCAGGCGCTGGAGGCCCACTGGATCACCAACCGTCAGATTGAGGCCGCTCGTATCGCCATGACCCGTTGCATGAAGCGTGGCGGTAAGGTTTGGATCACCATCTTCCCGGACAAGCCGATCACCAAGAAGCCGGCTGAGACCCGCATGGGTTCCGGTAAGGGCAACCCCGAGGCCTGGGTCGCGGTCGTTAAGCCCGGTCGCATCATGTTCGAGATCGACGGCGTCGACGAGGCCACGGCTAAAGAGGCTCTCCGCCTTGCAATCAACAAGTTGCCCATCAAGTGCAAGATTGTGAACAAGGAAACGGAAGGGCAGGAGTAAATGAAAGCAGCAGAGATTCGTGAGCTGTCTGCCGACGATCTGCAGGCTAAACTCAAGGAAGCGCGCGCTGAACTGTTCAACCTGCGTTTCCAGATGGCAACGAGCCAGCTTGACAACACCGCACGCGTGAAGCAGGTCAAGAAGGACATCGCTCGCATCCAGACCGAGATGCGCGCCCGTGAGCTGAGCGCATAAAGGAAGGTTTGATAACATGAGCGAAGAGCGTAATACGCGTAAGGTCCGCCAGGGCATCGTGGTGAGCGCCGCTAACGACAAGACCATCGTCGTGTCCGTTGCCGAGCGTAAGCCGCATCCGGTGTACAAGAAGATGATGACGACCACCAAGAAGTTCCACGCGCATGACGAGAACAACGAGGCTGGCGTCGGCGACACCGTTACCATCATGGAGACCCGTCCGCTGTCGAAGATGAAGCGCTGGCGTCTGGTGGAGATCAACGAAAAGGCTAAATAGCATTTTCCTCTTGTCCCATCAGTTACCGATTGAAAGATAGGTTGAAGCAATGATTCAGATGCAAACCATGCTCGCGGTCGCCGACAACTCCGGCGCTCGCAAGGTGCAGTGCATCAAGGTCCTGGGCGGCTCGAAGCGCCGTTACGCGGGCCTGGGCGACGTAATCATCTGCAGCGTCAAAGAGGCTATGCCGAACGGTGCTGTGAAGAAGGGTGACGTCGTGCGCTGCGTCGTTGTGCGCGTCAAGAAGGAAGTTCGTCGCGCTGACGGCAGCTACATCAAGTTCGACCAGAACGCCGCTGTTCTGATCGACGCCAACGGTGCGCCGCGTGGCACGCGTATCTTCGGGCCTGTCGCCCGCGAGCTGCGCGAGAAGAAGTACATGAAGATCGTGTCCTTGGCACCTGAGACGCTGTAAAGGGGGTTATTCGCAATGAACAGCATGAACATCAAGAAGGGCGACACCGTCCGCGTTCTGTCCGGCAAGGACAAGGGCAAGGAAGGCCAGGTTGTGCGCTCTGTCCCCAGCAAGCAGCGTGTGGTTGTCGAGAAGGTGAACATGGTCAAGAAGGCCATGCGCCCGACTCAGCAGAACCCCCAGGGCGGCATCATGTCCATCGAGGCTCCCATCCATGTCTCCAACGTCATGGTCATTTGCCCCGAGTGCAAGCAGCCCACGCGTGTGTCTCATCGCAAGAACGAGGCCGGCAAGAACGTCCGCGTCTGCAAGAAGTGCGGCAAGGACATCGACAAATAGTGTTTGTTGAAAGTGGCCCGTCTGTGGGCGGGCCACTTTTGATACTATGACCCAGGCCATAGAAGACCTGGGACGCAGGGTCGGAAATCCTGCGTTTAATTCATCGAAAGGAAATCGCATGACTACTCCTCGTCTCAAAGAGAAGTACAAGAACGAAGTTGCTCCGAAACTCGAGTCCGAGCTGGGCATCACCAACATCAACAACGTTCCGCGTCTTGAGAAGATCGTCGTGAACATGGGTGTTGGCGCTGCTGCCTCCGACCACAAGCTGCTTGATGCCGCCATGAACGACATGCGCATCATCACCGGTCAGCAGCCCTGCATCACGCGCGCCAAGAAGTCCATCGCTGGCTTCCATGTGCGCGAGGGTCAGGCCATCGGCTGCAAGGTCACCCTGCGCGGCGACCGCATGTGGGAGTTCCTGGATCGTCTGCTGGCCACGGCTCTGCCGCGCGTCCGCGACTTCCGCGGCATTTCCCCGACCAGCTTCGACGGTCGTGGCAACTACACGCTCGGCATCACTGAGCAGCTGATCTTCCCCGAGATCGAGTACGACAAGATCGACCGCACCCGTGGTATGGACATCACGTTCGTCACCACTGCCGGTAACAACGAGAACGCCTTCGCGCTGCTTTCCGCGCTTGGCTTCCCGTTCAAGGACCGCGACTAACCCTTTTGTAGACCGTAAGGATGTCCCGCCAGGTCATCCTGCAGGCAGTTTAAAGCCCGCCTGCAAAGGCGGGCTTGGAAACAAGAAAGAAGGATTTGCATGGCAAAGAAATCGATGATCGCCAAGAGCAAGCGCGAGCCGAAGTTCTCCACGCGCCAGCACAATCGCTGCACGCGTTGCGGACGTCCGCGCGCTTACTACCGTAAGTTCGGCCTGTGCCGCGTGTGCCTGCGCGAGCTGGCCAACAAAGGCGAGCTGCCCGGCGTGACCAAAGCTTCCTGGTAAGCCGACTAGTAGGTACGCACGGGTGTGCCACGGTTCAGGCGGGGGCGCTAAGGGCGCCTATCCGAACCGAACCGATCGGCTCATCACGAACCAAAGGAGAAATTCACTATGACCATGACTGACCCTATCGCAGATATGCTTACGCGTGTGCGTAACGCTAACTCTGCTGGCAAGGCTACGGTCTCCATGCCTTCCAGCAAGAAGCTGGTTGAGATTGCCCGCATCATGCAAGAAGAGGGCTATGTGGCAGGCTACGAGGTTGTCGAAGGCGACCCGCGTGCCACGCTGGAGATCACGCTGAAGTACGGCGCGAAAAAGGCCAAGACCATCCGCGGTATCCGCCGCATCTCCAAGCCGGGTCTGCGCATTTATGCCGGCAAGGACGAGCTCCCTCGCGTGCTCGGCGGCCTCGGCACCGCTATCATCTCGACGTCTAACGGCGTGATGACCGACCGCGACGCCCGCAAGAAGGGCATCGGCGGCGAGGTTATCGCGTACATCTGGTAGGAAAGGAAGGGATACGTTTATGTCTCGTATCGGCAAGCAGCCCGTTACCGTTCCTGCCGGCGTCGACGTGAAGATCGATGGCCATATCGTAACGGTCAAGGGCCCCAAGGGCGAGCTCACCCGCGAGTTCAACCCCATGTTGACCATCACCCACGAGGGCGAGGAAATCATCGTTACCCGCCCTGACGACTCTCGCGAGGCCAAGAGCCTGCACGGTCTGACCCGCACCCTCATCCACAACATGGTCGAGGGCGTGTCCGCTGGCTACCAGAAGAAGCTGCAGCTGGTCGGCGTTGGTTACCGTGCTGCGCTCAAGGGCAAGGACCTGGAGATGCAGCTGGGTTATTCTCACCCGGTTATCATGGAGTGCCCCGAGAACATCACGTTCGAGGTTCCCAGCCAGACTGAGATCGTTGTGAGCGGTATCAGCAAGGAGCAGGTCGGCCAGGTGGCCGCTAACGTCCGCGCATGGCGCAAGCCGGAACCCTACAAGGGCAAGGGCATCCGCTATGAGGGCGAGCATGTGCGCCGCAAGGTTGGCAAGGCTGGCAAGGACTAAGCGCGCAAGCGTAACTGAACGAAGGGATTACCATGAATAAGCTTCAGAAAAAGCAAGCTGCGCTGGCCCGTCGCCATCGTCGCGTGCGCGGTAAGATCTCCGGCACGCCGGAGCGTCCCCGTCTTTGCGTGACGCGCAGCAACAACAACATTTACGTGCAGTTCGTTGACGACGTTGCGGGCAAGACCCTGTGCGGCGTTTCCACCCTCGGCCCTGAGTTCAAGGCCACGGGCAAGAACGGCGCAAACGTCGAGGGCGCTACCGCTCTCGGTGAAATCGCAGGCAAGAAGGCTCAGGAATGCGGCATCACGGCAGTTGTGTTCGATCGTGGCGGCAACCTGTATCACGGGCGCATCAAGGCTCTGGCCGATGCTGCTCGTGAAGCCGGTCTGAAATTCTAGAAGGGGTTTAGTCTATGGCTCGCAACAAGCAAGAGAACGCCGCAGCTCCCGAGCTCGAAGAGCGCGTCGTTTACATCAACCGCGTGTCCAAGGTCGTCAAGGGTGGTCGCCGCTTTGGTCTGACCGCGCTGGTGGTCGTGGGCGACCGCAACGGCCATGTTGGCGTCGGCATGGGCAAGTCCCAGGAAGTTCCGACCGCCATCAAGAAGGGCGTGGAGGACGCAAAGAAGAACATGTTCTCCGTGCCGCTGACCGACGAGCGCACGCTGCCGCATGAGATCATCGGCGAGTACGGTGCTGGTCGCGTTCTGATCAAGCCTGCTGTTCCTGGTACCGGCGTTATCGCCGGCGGCGCTGCTCGTGCCGTCCTGGAGCTGGCTGGCGTCGAGAACGTGCTGTCGAAGTCTTTGGGCACCGACAATGTCATGAACGTCGTTAAGGCAACCGCCGAGGGCCTGAAGGAAATGCAGTCCCCCGAGTCCGTTTCCGAGCGTCGTGGCATTTCCGTCGCCAAGATCTACGGCTGGAAGGAGTAGCTCTGATGTCTGACGCTAAGAAGACGCTGCGCATCACGCAGGTGAAAAGCTCCATTGGCTACAAGAAAGATCAGCTGGCCACGCTGAAGGCCCTGGGCCTTGGCAAGATCGGCCGTTCCATCGACCAGGTGGACAACGAGTCCGTTCGCGGCATGATCTTCAAGGTTAAGCACCTCGTAAAGGTGGAGGAGCTGTAAAGCTGCAAGGTTTAACCTATGCAAACTATCCTCAATAGGATAGAATTCTCGATTGGCGTGTCGGATTCCGGCGCGCCAATCGGCTGTATTGGAAGTTAGCTGGCGGCGAGCTGCCAGCGCCGGGTACCTGCCCGGAGAAAGCTATCTCAAAGGAGAAAAACAATGGAATTGAAGGATCTGAAGCCTGCTGCAGGCTCCCGCAAGAACCGTAAGCGCGTTGGCCGCGGCCACGCTGCTGGCCAGGGCAAGACCGCTGGCCGTGGTATGAACGGTCAGAAGTCCCGTTCCGGTGGCGGCAAGGGCGCCGGCTTCGAGGGCGGCCAGACTCCTCTGGCTCGTCGTCTTCCGAAGCTGCCCGGCTTCCGCAACATCAACCGTGTTGAGTACCTGCCCGTGAACGTCTCCCGCCTGGAGGAGAAGTTCGAGGCTGGCGACGTGGTGGACGGCGCTTCCCTGAAGGCCAAGGGCATTATCAAGCATGAGGACGCCCTGGTGAAGGTTCTGGGCGACGGTGACATCACCAAGGCTCTGACGGTTAAGGTTGACAAGGTTTCTGCCTCCGCTAAGGCGAAGATTGAGGCAGCTGGTGGAAAGGTCGAAGAGCCTTGCTAAGCTCTCTTATCGACGCGTTTAAGGTTCCCGAGCTGCGCAAGAAGATTTTGTTTACGCTGGGTATCCTTGCGCTTTATCGTTTCGGCGCCTACGTGCCGGTACCGGGCATCCCGTTCCATGAGTTCGCAAACACGTTCCAGGATTCCGGTGTGTCCATGACCATGCTCGACTTGTTCACCGGTGGTGCTCTGTCGAACTTCTCGGTCTTCTCGCTGGGCATCATGCCTTACATCACCGCATCCATCATCATGCAGCTGATGCAGGGCGTTATCCCCGCCGTGGGCCGCTGGGCGAAAGAGGGAGAAACCGGTCGTCGCCGCATCACGCAGGTCACGCGTTACCTGACGCTGGCCCTGGGCCTCATCAACGCCATCGGTTATCTGCTGCTGTTCAAGTCGCCGCAATACGGCGTTGTGTTCACCGACCAGGTTCCCGAGGTTGTTACCGATGTGCTCATCGTGTTCACGCTGGTGGCGGGTACCGCGTTCATCATGTGGATGGGCGAGCTTATCACGCAGCGCGGCGTTGGCAACGGCATGTCGCTCATCATCTTCGTGAGCATCGTGTCCCGCGTGCCTTCGGCCATCTTCTCTTCGGTGAACCTGACCACCGACACGGGTATGGGCATTGCCATTACGGTGCTCATCCTGGCTGTGGTGCTGGTGTGCATCCCGGCGATCATCTTCATCGAGCGTGCTCAGCGCCGCATTCCGGTGAACTACGCCAAGCGCGTGCAGGGTCGCAAGATGATGGGTGGCCAGTCCACGTACATTCCCCTGAAGGTGAATGCCGCGGGCGTTATCCCGATCATCTTCGCAAGCTGCCTGATCTACTTTCCGGCTCAGCTTGCGGCGCTGTTCAACGTGGGTTGGCTGACGGCGTTCGCCGATGCTATTTCCACGGGTTGGGTCAACTGGATTCTGACCATCGTCCTTATCGTGTTCTTCGCGTATTTCTACACCTCCATGGTGTTCAATCCGGAGGAAACGGCGGACAACCTGCGCAAGCAGGGTGGCTTTATCCCGGGTGTACGTCCTGGCTCTGCTACGGTCACGTACATCAAGAACGTGCTGCATCGCGTCACGTTGCCCGGTGGTATCTTCATCGCGGTTATTGCTGTGGTGCCTACCATCATCTTCTACTTCACCGGCAATCAGCTCATTCAGGCGTTTGGCGGCACGTCCATCCTTATCATGATTGGTGTTGCGCTTGACACCATGAGCAAGGTTGAAAGCCAGTTGAAGATGCACAATTACGACGGCTTCTTCAAGTAGTTTGCTCGTTGTGCTTTTACCGAAGGGAGGGTCTTTACGACCCTCCCTTTTTGCTATCATGGGATGGCATTATCTCTGCATATCTCGAAAGGATTGCTACGTATGAACATCGTGTTGCTGGGCGCCCCGGGCGCCGGTAAGGGCACGCAGGCAGCCAAGCTTGTTGAGGACTGCGGCCTGTGCCATATTTCCACAGGTGATATCCTGCGCGCTGCCGTTAAGAATCAAACGCCGCTGGGCGTGAAGGCCAAGGGCTTCATGGACGCCGGCGAACTTGTTCCCGACGATTTGATCATCGACCTGATGAAAGAGCGCATCCAGCAGCCCGACACCGAAAAGGGCGTTATCCTGGACGGTTTCCCGCGTACCACCACGCAGGCTGTGGCGCTTGACACCATGCTTGCCGAGCTTGAGCGCCCGCTGAACGCAGCGCTGCTCATCGATGTTGACTTCGAGGTTATCGTGAAGCGTCTGACTTCGCGTCGCATGTGCAAGGAGTGCGGCCACATCGGCACCGCCGCTGACGCGCAGTGCCCGGCTTGCGGTGGCGAGATGTACCAGCGCGACGACGACAACGAGGCCACGGTGCGCAATCGTCTTGACGTGTACGAGAAGTCCACGGCCCCGCTGATTGATTACTATCGCGGCTGCGACCTGCTGGTCACCATCGATGGCGATCGCGACGTTGATGTGGTGTACGCGGATGTTAAGCAGGCGCTGGGCCTGTAAATCTGCTGCATAACGTGCATATTTGCTTCAGAAGGGAGGGGTAGCGGTACCCCTCCCTTTCGTTATCCCGTATAATTCAAGCATTATGCCTACGATGCGCAACAACATATCCTATTGGAGCCGCAGGCTCATGCTTGAGCATGGCACCACCATCAAGCACGTGCTGAAAAGCGCGGCGGTGCTGGTGCTTATTGCCGTGCTGCTTGAGACGTTCGTGTTCAACATCAACTACTTCCGCACGGCGGGGTATCACACCACGAACTTGGACAACCGTCTTGAGCTTACGAAAACCACCGACGATCAGTATCGCGTCACGGAAGTGAACCACGTCATCGAGTTCAAAGACTTGAACTCTGAAGTGCATAACCTGTGGCTGAACTTCGATTACCGGCAGCCTGCTCAGCAGCTGAAGGTGAAGATTCAGTTCACCGACGAAGCGCATAGCACGTATTTCGATTCGACGGAATATACCGTGGGTGTCCCCGATGTGGACGTGAACACGCTGTGCGACCAAAGCGAGTTCATCAACCTGAACACCACGGGTTTGGTGACGAACCTGAAGATCACCATCACCGGCGAGGACATCAGCTACCCGGTGCTGCTTTCCGATGTTTCCATCAACGCGCGCGAACCGTTCACCTTTAATCAAACGCGTTTCATCTTGACGCTTGGCCTGCTGGCGCTGGCGTATATCTTGCGGCCGAAGTCTGCCGTGTACCGTATCGGCATTGTGTCGAACCCCCGTAAATCGAAAGCTGCCATCATCACGGCCGTGGCGCTTGAAGTGGTGCTGCTCAGTTCGTATCTGTTCATGGGGTCGAACTTGGTAGGCGTTGCTACCAGCACGTACAATTCCGGGTCGTGGGATGGCGTGAGCATTGCGAATACGTATAAGGTTGGCGGCGACAATGCGCAGCAATATGCTGAGCTGGCAAAAGCCATGGCGCACGGCCAGCTGTACCTTGATGAGGAACCGCCTCGATGGCTGCAGGACATGGATGACCCCTACGACAAGGGCGCCCGCGATGAGCTACAGAAGGAAACGGGCGAGGAATACCTGTTCGACGTGGCATACCATGATGGGCACTACTACGTGTACTTCGGCGTGGTGCCGGTGCTTATCTTCTACCTGCCGTTCTATTTGCTGACGGGCGCGAACTTCCCCACGGCAATCGGCGTGCTGATCGCCATCATCATGTTCGTGCTGGGCTGCTCGGCGCTGCTTGACCGCTTTGCACGCTATCACTTCAAGCGCGTCAGCCTTGGTCTGTACCTGCTGCTGCAAATACCGCTGGTCATATGCTGCGGCATTCTGTACCTGCTGAAGTTCCCGACGTTCTATTCGCTGCCCATTTCGCTTGGCTTGGCGTTTTCGGTATGGGGTCTGTACCTGTGGATGCGCGGGCGCGCCTCCGAGCGGCCATGCGGGTGGTACTTAGGCGGCAGCTTGTGCATGGCGCTGGTGGTTGGGTGCCGTCCGCAGCTGATCGTGCTGTCGCTGGTGGCGTTCCCGCTGTTCTGGCGTAAGTACATCACGAAGCGCCGCATCCTTACGCGTCGCGGTGCCGTAGAATTCGGTTGCCTGGTTGCCCCGTATGTGGTGGTTGCCGCCGGGTTGATGCTGTACAACCATGCGCGTTTCGGCAGCTTCACCGATTTTGGCGCGAATTACAACCTGACGGTGAACGATATGACGAAGCGCGGCTGGAATATCGGCCGCTTGGCGCCGGCGCTGTTCGCTTATTTTTTGCAGCCGCCCAGCGTCACCGGCGTGTTCCCGTTTCTGCAGGCGGCGCCGTTTGAAACCACGTACCTGGGGCAAACCATCAAGGAAATCACGTTTGGCGGCGTGCTGGCGTGCCTGCCCATCCTGTGGGTGCTGCCGTTTGCCAAGCGCATCTTGGAACTGCGATTCAAGACGCGTTCCACGCGCACCATCGCGGGCGTGATCATCGCGCTGCTGTTCGGCGGCGTGGTGGTAGCGCTCATGGACGCGGAGATGGCCGGCATCTTGCAGCGCTACTTCGCCGACTTCAGCTTCATGTTCTTGGCGGCAGTGGTGCTGCTGGTGTTCATTGTGAACGAGAACCTGCGCCCGGGCACGCAAACGCAGCAGCTGCTTATGAAAGTGCTGCTGGTGCTGGTGTCCATTTCGGTGCTGTACAGCGTGCTGGTGTGCTTCATTCCTGAAACCGGCTGGTTCTCGGATATTTACCCCTGGTCGTATCAAGACATTATTGAAACGGTGTTGTTCTGGACGTAATGCGCAGACGCGCCGCAAGCGTGATAACGTAAGACTGTTCAACAGGTGAGTCATATTTCAGACGATTCAACAAGAAAGGGTAGTCATGCAACTGTTCATTGAAGAGACGTATGAGGACATGAGCCGCCGTGCGGCCGACCTGATTGCCGCGCAGCTGGTGGTTGATCCCACGTCTACGCTGGGCCTGGCCACGGGTTCTACTCCCATCGGCCTGTACGCCGACCTGGTCGAGGACTTCCAGAACGACCGCATCAGCTTCGAGCAGGCCACCACGTTCAACCTTGACGAGTATCGCGGGCTGTCTCCCGAGCACGACCAGAGCTATCGCTACTTCATGCAGAAGAACCTGTTCGACCACGTGGACATCGACCCCGAGGCCACGAGCGTGCCTGATGGTGCCAACCCCGACGCGGAGGCGGCGTGCGAAAGCTACGAGCAGGCTATCAGCGAAGCGGGCGGCATCGATTTGCAGCTGCTGGGCTTGGGCCACAACGGCCACATCGGCTTCAACGAGCCGTGCGACGAGTTCCCGGTTCGCACGCACCTGGTGCAGCTGACGGAAAGCACCATCAATGCGAACAGCCGCCTGTTCGATTCCGTGGACGACGTGCCGCGCGAGGCGTACACCATGGGCATCGGCACCATCATGAAGGCGCGTGCCATCCTGGTGGTTGCCAGCGGCCAGGACAAGGCGCAGATTGTGCGCGATGCGTTCTTCGGTCCGGTCACCCCGCAGGTGCCGGCGTCCATTCTGCAGCTGCATCCCAACGTCACCGTAGTGGTGGACGCTGAGGCTGGCTCTTTGCTGTAGGGGCGCTTCATCGGTTTCAAGAAACACAATGCAAGGCTTTCCGTCATCGGAAAGCCTTTTTGCTGAAAGGAGCAAAAGGGATATGCGAATTGTCAACGGCATGGTGTTCGATGGGCAGTGCTTCCGCGAGCGCGACGTGGTGGTGGAAGGCGACCGTTTCGCGCGCGTTGAGCCGGCGGGTGCAACGGGCTCGGCCGGCGCGCACGACGTGGACGCGCAGGGCTGCTATGTGATTCCGGGCCTGATTGACGTGCACTTCCACGGCGCTATGGGGCATGATTTCTGCGATGCCGAGCAAGAGGGCATCGCAGCCATTGCGCGCTACGAGGCGTCGCGCGGCGTGACGGCTATTTGCCCGACCACCATGACGCTGCCCGAGGAGCGTTTGGCGCCGATTGTGGCGTCGGTGGCCGAGCATGCGACGGCGGACGACGAGGCGGGCATTGTGGGCATCAATATGGAAGGCCCCTACATTGCGCCCGACAAGGTGGGAGCGCAGAACCCGGCGTATGTGCGCAGCGCCTCCGTTGAGGAATTCGCGCGCTTGCAGGCTGCGGCGCGCGGGCTTATCAAGCTGGTTGACGTGGCGCCCGAGCAGCCGGGCAACTTGGATTTCATCCACAACGTGTCGCACGACGTGCGCGTTTCCGTGGCGCACACGTGCACGGACTACGATACGGCGTGCGCGGCCTTCGATGCGGGTGCGCGGCATATGACGCACCTGTACAACGCCATGCCCAGCCTGCATCATCGCGACCCGGGCCCTATTGCCGCCGGCGCCGAGCGCAACGACGTGACGGCCGAGATCATCGCCGACGGCGTGCACATCCACCCGGCCATGGTACGCCTGGCGTTCGCGCTGTTCGGCGACGACCGCATGATCTTGATCAGCGACAGCCTGCGCGCCTGCGGTTTGGGCGATGGCGAATACGAGTTGGGCGGTCAGCAGTTCACCGTGCGCGGCAACCGCGCCACTATTGCCAACGGCAGCCTGGCAGGCAGCGTGTCCGACGTTATGGCGTGCATGCGCACGGCGGTGCAGCGCATGAGCATTCCGCTGATTAGCGCCGTGAAGGCCGCCAGCGTGAACCCGGCGCGGGCGCTGGGCCTGGAAGGGGAGCGCGGCGCTATTGCCCCGGGGTACGTGGGGGACGCCGTGGTGCTCGACCGCGACCTGAACATCAAGCACGTGGTGCTTCGCGGCCGCGTGCTGAAGTAGACGTGGGGGCGGGCGTGCCTGGTGCTCAGCGTCGCGGAGACGGGTCGCAGCCCAGTTGATAATGGCAATAGGCAGAAGCGGGCCAATCGGTCCGCTTCCTGCGCGGGCGGCTTTGGGGCGTTTTTTGCCTGAGGCGACTGGTGCCGCCGCTTGCGCCGTTCGCGGAAATTCTTGCACCGTACGGCCAAGTCCATCCTTTGTTTGTGAGGGTTTCCCGCCCACGTTGACGAACCGTTACCTGCACGTCTATCCTCATATCGTTTGCTCATCTCACTAAGAAAGAGGCAAGGTACTTATCATGACCGATTCTCCGTTCCACGGCGTAATCCCCCCGGTCGTCATCCCGCTGACCGAGAAGAAGCAGCTTGACCTGGAAGCGTTCGAGCGCTCCATCAACCGCATGATCGACGCTGGCGTCGACGGCCTGTTCTTCCTGGGCTCCTCGGGCGAGGTTGCGTTCCTCACCGACGCGCAGCGCTATCACGTGCTGCAGGAGGCCGTGGCTATCGTGAACCATCGCGTGCCCGTGCTGGCCGGCATCATCGACATGGAAACGCTGCGCGTGGTCGACCAGGCTAAGCGCGCAAAGGGCTACGGCGTTGACGCGCTGGTTGCCACCGCTCCGTTCTACGCGCTGGGCGGCCCGAAGGAAACCGAGCGCCATTTCCGCGCCATCCGCGAGCATACGGACCTGCCGCTGTTCGCTTACGACCTGCCCGTGTGCGTGCACACGAAGCTTGACCCTACCATGCTGGTGCGTCTGGGCAAGGACGGCGTGCTGCAGGGCGTGAAGGACTCCTCCGGCGACGACGTGAGCTTCCGTTGGCTGGTGCTGGAGAACGAGGACGCGGGCCATCCGCTGCAGCTGCTGACCGGCCACGAGGTGTGCGTCGACGGCGCGTACCTGGCTGGCGCTGACGGCAGCGTGCCGGGCCTGGCCAATCTTGACCCCTACAGCTACGTGGAGCAGTGGAAGGCCGCTCAGGCGGGCGACTGGAACCGCGTCAAGGAGCTGCAGGATCACCTGGCTCGCCTCATGTTCCTCACGCGCGTCGTGAAGGCCACCGTCGGCTTCGGCGCCGGCGTGGGCGCGTTCAAGACGGCGCTGTGGCAGATGGGCGTGTTCAACACGAACCAGATGCGCGAGCCCGTGCAGGCGCTTGAGGGTGAAGACGTGGCGGCCATCGTCGAGGTCATCAAGAAGGCTGGCCTCATGGACGCCGACGCTCCTATCCGCAAGTAGCGAATCGGTTGCTTTCAAAAGCCGGTGCAAGCCATTTGGCCTGCACCGGCTTTTTGCGTCTTGCGTGTAGTGGGACAAAGGGGCTGTCCCTTTGTCCCACTACAAGAGGTTGCTGTTTCGGCTTGTCGCAGATTGGGCATACTTTCGGGGCTGGCGGGTGCGGGGAGACAACCGCTGAGGTACCATTGATGCATGTGCGAAATGGGATAAAGGGACTGTCCCTTTGTCCCATTTCGGTGCGTGTGTTTTCGAGAGAAGGGATGGGGTGCATGGAGTATCCCGTTGTTGTTGCCGCGCTTGATATCGGCGGCACCAAAATAGCCGGCGCGCTTCTGCGCTATGCGAAGGCCGGCCAGGCGCCCGAGGTGGTGTACGAGCGTCAGATACCCACCGATGCGAAGCGCGGGGGAGGGCCGGTGCTGGTAACCGTGTGCGACATGGCCAACAGCTTGCTTGCTGAAGCCCGCGCGCGACGCGAGGAAGTGCTGGGCATCGGTGTGAGCACGGCGGGGCGCGTGGACGCCGAAACAGGCGGAATCGCCTATGCGAACGAGATTATGCCCGAATGGACGGGCCAGCCGGTGCGTGATCGTTTGGAGGAATCCTGCGAGGTGCCCGTGTCCGTGTTGAACGATGTGCAGGCTCACGGCTTGGGCGAGGCACGCTGGGGCGCGGCTCGCGGTGCGCAGACGTGCATGATGATTGCCGCTGGTACGGGTATCGGCGGCGCGTTAATCGCGCACGGCAAGCTGGTGCGCGGCAACCATGGGTTCGCGGGCGAAATCGGGCACATCGCGTGCTCGCAGGCCGTGGGCATCCCGTGCGTGTGCGGTGGCAGCGGGCACTTGGAGCTGGTGGCTTCCGGCAGCGGCATTGAGGCACGCTATGCGGAAGCGGGCGGCGAGCCTGTTGACGGCGCCGAGATTTCGCGTCGTGCGGCGGCTGACGAACCGCTGGCGCACCACATCATCATGCAGGCGGGCATCGCGTTAGGCGAGGCCATCGCGAGTATCACGAACCTGTTGGACCCCGACATGGTGGTCATCGGCGGTTCGGTGCCGAAGGCGGGCACGCGTTGGCGTGCGGCCGTGCAGGAAGGTTTCGAGCGTCAGATTCCGCCGGCGCAGCGCGGGCTGCCCATTCTGGCGGCTGAGCTGGGCGACCATGCGCCTTTGGTAGGTGCTGCGGAAGACCTGCTGGACACGCTGGAGCTTGAGCGCTAAGACGGATAGGTTGTAAACCATAGGGGCGGGCGCCGCGCAGGCGCGCCCGCTTTCGCGATAGGAAAGGTTGGGGAAATGGATCCCATCATCGAACAATTGCGCGGCAAGGTTATCGCCAGCTGCCAGGCGTACATGGGCGAGCCGCTGCGCCATCCGGAAACGATGGCCCAGATGGCGCGTGCGTGCGAGCTGGGCGGTGCGGGCGGCATCCGCTGCCAGGGCCTGTCCGACATCGCGGCCATCAAGGGCCGCACGGAGGTGCCCGTCATCGGCATCTGGAAGGAAGGCCACGAGGGAGTGTACATCACGCCGACGCTGCGCCACGCGCGCGCGTGCGTTATGGCCGGCGCCGATATCGTTGCCGTCGACGCAACTGATCGTCCGCGTCCGGACGGCAAAACGCTTGAGGACACGGTGCTGCCGCTGAAGGAAGAGGGCGTGCTGGTGATGGCCGACTGCGCCACCATCGAGGACATCCGCCACGCATTCGCCATCGGCTGCGACATTGCGTCCACAACGCTGTCGCACCCTGGTGCCGCCATCGATTGCGGCATGGCCGACGGCCCGGACGTGGAGCTGGTGCGCCAGGCGGTGTCCGAGTTCCCGGACAAGCCGGTTATCTGCGAAGGCCGCGTGCATACGCCGGCCGATGCGAAGGCCGCCATGGACGCCGGCGCCTGGGCCGTGGTGGTGGGCACCGCCATCACGCACCCCACGTCCATCACCAGCTGGTTCGTGGAAGCCGCAAGCAAGTAAACCCGAGATTGCGAAGCCCCGCCCTGTGCGGGGCTTTTTTATGTGTAAGGGGAAGTCATCCCGGACGGGCGGTCTATCGGGTGTCCAAGTCGCTCAGACAGTCCTCGCTTGGTGAAACAGTCCACCGGACTGTTTCAGTCGCTGCGGAACTCGCTTTGTTGGACACCCGATAGACCGCCCTGGCGGATAGGTAAATTATCATGCAAAAGAGGAACGTCGAGTATGGGGCGTTCTGCTTTCGGTGCCCCACAAAGCGAGTTCCGCACGAGCCGAAAGCCCCAGTGGGGCTTTCGTGCGAGCAGGACTGTTTGAGCGACTGGGGTGCCGAAAGCAGAACGTTTGCAGGCGCAGTAAGGTGTTTGATAAACGTGAAGAGAAAAATAGTCCCCGCAGCTGGTTGGCTGCGGGGACTATTGCTTTTCAGGCTATGCTGTGTATAGCGCTATTTGCCCAGGTCGGGGTGGAGGAGGGACGGGGCGGCGCCGAGGAGCAGGCGCGTGTAGTCGTCCTTCGGGTGGTTGAACACCTCGGCGGCCGTGCCTTGCTCGACGGCCTGGCCCGCGTTCATGACGATGATGCGGTCCGAGATGTAGCGCACGGTCTGGATGTCGTGGCTGATGAATACCATGGACAGGCCCAGCTCCTTCTTCAGGTCCATAAGCAGGTTCAGGATCTGAGCGCGCACGGACACGTCAAGAGCGGACGTGGGCTCGTCGGCGATGATGGCGTCGGGCTTGAGCGCAAGCGCACGGGCGATAGCCACGCGCTGGCGTTGGCCGCCGGACATCTGACCGGGCAGCGCGTCAAGCACGCTTTCCGGCAGGCCGACCATCTCGATAAGCTCGCGGACGCGCTTCGCACGGCTAGCCTTGTCGCCCACCTTGTGGACGATCATGGGGTCGGCCAGCTGGTCGCGCACGGTCATGCGGGCGTTCAGGGCCGTTGCCGGGTCCTGGAACACCACGGAGATGACGCGGCCGATGGTCTTGCGCATGTCGGCCGTGCGCTTCGTGACGTCCTGGCCCTTGAAGTACACCTTGCCGGACGTGGGCGACTGCAGGCCGCACATGACGTTGGCGGTGGTGGACTTGCCGCAGCCGGATTCACCGACGATACCGATGGTTTCGCCGGGCATCAGCTTCAGCGTAAGGCCGCGCACGGCCTGCACCTTGTTCGGGTGCAGCAGAGAGCCGGTACGCGTCTTGAACGTGACGCGGATGTCATCCAGGAAGATGATGGGGGTCTGCTCGCTTGAGGCAGCAGCGTTGTTCGTCACTTCGCTCATGCCTGCTCACCTCCTTCGAGATACGGCGTAATGCCGATACGCTTCAGCTCGCTGTCAGGCAGCTCGGCGTAGTAGTGGTCGGTGCCCTTCACGCGCTTGAGCATGGGGCGGATAGGCGACACCTTGTCCGGGTGGCTGGAACGCGGCGTGAAGCGGTCGCCCTCGGGGAAGTCCTTCGGGGACGGCACGGAGCCGGGAACCTGATGCAGGCGGCCGGTGCCCGCCTCGATGGACAGCACGGAGCCTAGAAGGCCGCGCGTGTACTCGTGGATGGGGCTGCACAGGATGTCTTTGACGGGGCCCTGCTCAACAACCTGGCCGGCGTACATGACCGTGATGGAGTTGGCCACCTCGGCCACCAGCGCCAGGTCGTGGCTGACGAACACCATGGCGAAGCCGAGTTCCTTCTGCAGGCGGTTCAGCAGGTCGACAACCTGCTTCTGCACCGTCACGTCAAGGGCGGTGGTGGGCTCGTCGGCGATGACGAGCTTCGGGTCGCGCGTCAGGGCCATGGCGATGAGCACGCGCTGACGCTGGCCGCCGGAAAGCTCGTGCGGGTAGGAGTCGAGCGTGCGCTTCGGGTCAAGGCCCACCAGCTCAAGCAGTTCCTCGGCGCTGCGGGTGCCGCCGCGCTTCGTGAGCTGCTTCATCTGGGCCTTGATGAGCATGGACGGGTTGAGCGAGGACAGGGCGTCCTGGTAGATCATGGCGATCTCGCGGCCGCGCAGGGCGTTCATCTGCTTCTGGTTCAGGTCAAGCAGGTTCTGGCCGTTGTACATGATCTGGCCGGAAATCTGCGCCTTCGGGTCAAGCAGGCCCATGATGGTAAGGCTGGTGATGGACTTGCCGCAGCCGGATTCGCCCACCAGGCCCATGGTCTGGCGCGGGCGCACCACGAAGCTGACGTGGTCGACGACGTTGACGTCGCCGTGGCGCGGGAACTTGATGCACAGGTCCTTCACTTCCAAGATAGGCGGCACGTCGGTGTGCGCCGGGAAGCGGTCGGTGCGCTTGGTCTCAACCTCGCGCAGCGTGGCCAGGCGGCGCTCAAGCTCAGCAGCCTGGGCCTTGTAGGCCAGCGTGGGGTCGGCGACCAGGCGGTCAGCCTCGCGCTCGCCGTTGAGGGCGGCGTCGTCGGCGGCCACGGGAGCCTTCGGGGCGGCGGCCATGGCGTCGGTGATGCCCTCGGACAGGATGTTGAGGCACAGAACCGTGATCATGATGGCCAGGCCCGGGAACAGCGCCTGCCACCAACGACCGGACAGCACGCCGTTGCGGGCGTCGGCCAGAATGTTGCCCCACGTGGGGGTAGGCTCGGGGATGCCGGCGCTGATGAAGGACAGGGACGCCTCGAACACGATGGCGTCGGCCACGAGCACGATGGTGAACACCATGACGGGAGCCAGGCAGTTGCGCACCACGTGCTTCATCAAAATCCACGGTGCGCGGGCACCGGAGACGATGACGGCGCGCACGTAGTCCTGACCGTACTCGGACACGATGTTTGCGCGCACGATACGGGCAAGCTGCGGGATGTACAAAAAGCCGATGGCGAAGATCAGCGACGGGATGGATGCGCCGAAGGACAGCACGAACGTGGCAGCCAGGGCGATGCCGGGGAAGGACATGATGATGTCGCAGATGCGCATGATCACTTCCGAGACCCACTTGCGCGACACGGCGGCGATGGCGCCGACGATGGAACCGGCCACAAGGGCGAACGCGGTTGCGCCCAAGCCGATGACCAGCGAGTAGCGCGCGCCGTACATCATGCGCGACAGCACGTCGCGGCCCTTGTCGTCAGTACCGAACAGGAACTGCGAATCGGGGGCCATGCGGGCGGTGAAGATCTCATAGGGGTCGTGCGGCGCGATGATGTTCGCCAGCACGGCGATCATGGCAACGAGCAAGAGCACGATAAGGGAGATGCGGGACCCGACGGTCATGGCCTTCAGATGCCTGAAGCGCACCTTGCCGGCGTTGTCCTCCATCTTCTTAGTAAGGTTTCCACGAAGTTGAACCATGCTACACCGTCCTGATTCGAGGGTCGATCAGGATATAAAGCATATCCACGATGATGTTGATGATGATGAACGTGAAGGCAACCACCAGAACAACGCCCTGAACAAGCATGACGTAGTTCGACTGGATGCCGGACATGATGGCAGCGCCCATGCCGGGGAGGTTGAAGATGACCTCGATAACCACGGCACCGCCGATGAGGTAGCCGATGCGCAGGCCGAGTACGGTGACCGGCGTGATGAGCGCGTTGCGCAGCACGTTGCGGGCAACGACGATGCTCTTCGGGATGCCGGCGCCGATGGCGGTGCGCACGTAGTCCTTGTCCAGTTCCTCAACCATGGACGTGCGGATAACGCGCGTCATCTGGCCCGTAACCGGGATGGCCAGAGCCACGGCGGGCATGGCCATACGCGCGATCCACCCACCGGGATCGGTGGTGAAATCGGGCAGCGCGCCGGATGCCGGCAACCAGTGCAGCATGGAAGAGAACAACAGAATCATCAGCACGGCAAGCCAGAACGACGGGGTGGCAATGCATGCGATGGAGAACACGCGTATAACTTGGTCGGGCCATCGGTCGCGATACAACGCCGATATCACGCCGAGGATGGTGGAGAAGATCACCGCAATGATCAGGCCCATAAACGTTAGCTGCAGGGTAACGGGCAGCGCCGAACCGATACGGTCGGACACCGACATGTTGCTTGCTCCGTAGGTGCCCATGTCACCCTGGAACAACCCCACCATGTAATTGCCGTACTGCACAAGCACGGGGTCGTTCAGCCCATGCTCTTCGCGGTACTGGTCTGCCTGTTCCGCCGTGGCGTTTTCGCCTAGAACCTGGTATGCCTGGTCGATAGGGGAAAGCGCCATGATGAGGAACACGAGGATGGTGACACCGAACAACATGATGGGCAGCGCAATGAGGCGCCGTCCGATCAATCGCAGAAGGTTGCTCACCAGACCCTCCTTTCGCTCTTTTGACTCTCGTCCAATATTTCCAGCTGCTCGCACGCCGGCCGACCGCGTTTGAAGCGGCCCGCGTGCAAACAGCCAACAGTGCATTTTATAGGAGATTTACGCGCTTATATAGGTAAAAGAAACAATCACCGCAGCACGCGCGCATAGTTTTACACGAATATGCCGTTCATGACGGAAAAAGGGCCGTTCCCCGCAGGGAACGGCCCTTCATGTCGAGAAAATGTGGCTGGTTGCGCCGCTTGCCGAAAAGACCTACGCCTTGGCGGAAGCGCCCAGGAACACCAGACCGGTGGTAGCGATGGGCTCGAAACCGGTGATGGTGCCGGCCTGATAGCCGGTGGCCAGCTCACGATGGAACAGCGGGTACAGCGGAGCTTCCTCGGCGATGATGTCGAAGCACTGGTTCCACAGCTCCTGCTGCTTGGAGGAATCGGCCTCGCGAGCCTGCTGCATGAGGGCAGCCAGCTCTTCCCACTTGCCGTCGCCGGCCTTCTGCCAGCAGCTGCGGCCCTTGGTCCACACGTTGTCGCCGTACCACCAGGACATGAGCAGGTCGGGGTCGTTGCCGAAGCAGGTCGGGTCGCCCGGCGTCAGCATGACGTCGTAGGGCAGCTCGGAGTCGGACGGAGCAAGCTTGGCCCAGTCGATCTTCGTCTCGTTGATGGTGACGTTCAGTCCGATGGCATCCAGGTCGTTCTTGATCTGAGCAGCCAGGTTCTTCACCCAGTTGTTGTTGACCATGAGCTCAAGGGACGTGCCCTCGGCGCCGGCTTCCTTGATGAGCGAGGCGGCCTTGTCCTTGTCGTAGGTGTAGACCGTGGAGGCCTCGTGGTAGTTCTTGTGGTCCTTGGGCAGGAAGGACGTGACCTTGGCGGCATGGCCGTTCAGGGCGTTGGAGATGAGCTTGTCAACGTCGATGGCATAGAAGAATGCCTGACGCACGCGCTTGTCGTTGAAGGGGGCCTTCTGCGTGTTGAACATGAGGAAGGCCTGGTTGAAGCCCTGGATGTACTCGACGGTGGCGCCGGCGGCCGTCAGCTGGTCGGCGTTGGCGTCCGGCACGTTCTCCATGACCTGCACGGAGCCCTCCTGCAGGGCCGTGGTGCGGGAGGTGTCGTCAAGCAGCACGTCCCAGTGCATGGCGTCGGCCGTGGCCTTGTACTCACCGTTGTAGTACTCGTTGGGGAGGAACTCGATGGAGCCCTGGTCGTCGCCGTTGACCTTGTCGTACTTCCAGGGGCCGGAACCGATAGGAGCCGTCTTCAGGTCATCGGTGGTCTGGGAGGCGGGGAAGATCTTCACGACGGACAGGCGGCCCTCAAGCAGGCTCTCGAAGGGGTACTTCAGCGTGAAGGTGACGGTCTTGTCGTCCTTCTTGGCGACGGAGTCGATGAACTCCAGGAACGCGCCATAGGTGGCGTCGGCCATGTTCAGCTCGAAGGCGTTCACCACGTCGGCTGCGGTGACGTCGGTGCCGTCGGAGAACTTGGCGCCGTCGCGCAGGGCAACCTCGTACTCGGTGTCGGAGACCTTCGTGGGCTTGGCGGCTGCCAGCGCGTTGTAGGTCTTGTAGGTGTGCAGGTCCATGTCGTAGAGGCCCTCGAACACGTGCCACGTGGCGGCCAGCATCAGAGCGGAGCTGTTGCCGACGGGGTTGACGTTCGTGGAGCTGTAGGCGCATGCACCGGTGAGGGTGCCGCCCGCTGCGGCGGTGCCGCTATCCTTCTTCGCCGTGTCGGTGGAAGAAGAGGAGTTGTTGCTGCCGCAACCGGTCAGTGCCAGGCCAGCCGTTGCGGCGGCCACGGCGCTGCCTGCCAGGAAAGTGCGGCGAGACAGAGAAGACTGCTGTTCCATGGATTCCCTCCGTTCAGTATTCGGGGCGGGTTTGCCCCGAGCTTGGCATGTGCCCAAGCGCACATGCGCAAACAGCAAACGATGACCATTATGGATGATTAGCCGAGGAAAATAAAGGACTGGTAAACGTTTAACTTTTCCGTTACAAGCAAATGCCCGCATGAGCGGCGACCTGGGGTTTTGCCGATGCGCGGCGAGCGGTTGAATAGAAGGGGCGAACGGTTGACCCAGCCGGTGGACGGTAGGTTGGAAACCCTACGAGACCGCTTGCCGAACCGGGGCGGCCCGAAATCAAAACTTCACGCCGCCCGGGTTTTCAGGATTCGCAAGACTGTTAATATGCATCAGCGTACGGCCAGACGATGCTTTCGATCCGCGCACATTGCGGGCAAGCTTAGGAGAAGAAATGACGAGAGAATTCAAGTCGATGGACGGCAACACCGCCGCAGCGCACGTCTCGTATGCGTTCACGGAAGTTGCCGGCATTTACCCGATCACGCCCTCAAGCCCCATGGCCGACTTGGTCGACCAGTGGTCCGCAGCCGGTAGGAAGAACGTTTTCGGCACGAAGGTTAAAGTGTGCGAGATGCAGTCCGAAGGCGGCGCGGCGGGCGCGGTGCACGGCTCGCTGGCAGCCGGCGCGCTGACCACCACGTACACGGCTTCCCAAGGCCTTCTGCTCATGATCCCGAACATGTACAAGATCGCAGCCGAGCAGCTGCCCAGCGTGTTCCACGTGAGCGCCCGCACCGTTTCCACGCACGCGCTGAACATCTTCGGCGACCACTCCGACGTCATGGCCTGCCGCCAGACCGGCTTCGCCATGCTGGCCGAGGGCAACGTCCAGGAAGTCATGGATCTGTCCGCCGTGGCGCACTTGGCCGCCATCAAGGGCCGCGTGCCGTTTTTGAACTTCTTCGACGGTTTCCGCACGTCGCACGAGGTGCAGAAAGTTGCCGTGTGGGATTACGCCGATCTGGCCGATATGTGCGACTTCGACGCCGTGAAGGCGTTCCGCGACCATGCGCTGAACCCCGAGCGTCCGCGCATGCGCGGCAGCCATGAGAACGGCGACATCTTCTTCCAGAACCGCGAGGCGTGCAACGGCGTGTACGACGCGCTGCCGGCCGTGGTGGAAGAGTACATGGACAAGGTCAACGCCAAGCTGGGCACCGACTACAAGCTGTTCAACTACTACGGCGCGCCCGACGCCGACCGCGTCATCGTGGCCATGGGCTCCATCTGCGACGTTGCCGAGGAAGTTATCGACTACCTGGTGGCCCAGGGCGAGAAGGTCGGCCTGGTGAAGGTGCGCCTGTACCGTCCGTTCGTCACCGCGAAGTTCTCCGAGGCGCTGCCTGAGACGTGCACGAAGCTTGCCGTGCTTGACCGCACGAAGGAGCCGGGCGCGCGCGACCCGCTGTACCTGGACGTGGTGAACGCGCTCATGGTGGAAGGCCGCACCGGCATCAAGGTGACCGGCGGTCGCTACGGCCTGGGCAGCAAGGACACGCCGCCCGCGTCCGTGTTCGCCATCTACACCGAGCTGGCCAAGGACGAGCCGCGCAGCGAGTTCACCATCGGCATCGTCGACGACGTGACGGGCCTTTCGCTTCCCGAGGACCCGGCTGCGCCGAACACGGCGGCACCGGGCACCATCGAGTGCAAGTTCTGGGGCCTTGGCGGCGACGGCACCGTTGGCGCGAACAAGAACTCCGTCAAGATCATCGGCGACCACACCGACAAGTACGTGCAGGCCTACTTCCAGTACGACTCGAAGAAGACCGGCGGCGTGACGGTCAGCCACCTGCGCTTCGGCGATGCGCCCATCCGCAGCAGCTACTATATTAATAAGGCCGACTTCGTGGCGTGCCACAACCCCAGCTACATCACGAAGAACTTCCCGATCGTCAACGACGTGAAGCCCGGCGGCGCGTTCCTGATCAACTGCCAGTGGACGCCCGAGGAGCTGGAGCACCATCTATCGGCCGAGGCGAAGCGCTACATCGCGGCCAACAACGTGCAGCTGTACACCATCAACGCCATCGACCTGGCCGTTGAACTGGGCATGGGCAAGCGTACGAACACCATTCTGCAGTCTGCGTTCTTCGCGCTGGCCAACATCCTGCCGGCAGAAGACGCGCTGAAGTACATGAAGGACGCCGCCACGAAGTCCTACCTGAAGAAGGGCCAGGACGTGGTGGACATGAACCATCGCGCCATCGACGCGGGCGCCACGGCGTTCGTGAAGGTTGACGTGCCGGCTTCGTGGGCCGACGCCGTTGACAACACCGAGCCCGAACAGCTGAAGGGCCGCCCCGAGCTGGTCAAGCAGGTGCGCGAGGTTATGCAGCCCGTTGGCCGCATGGCCGGCGACACGCTGCCGGTTTCCACGTTCGTCGATTACGCCGACGGCCAGTGGGAGCAGGGCGCTGCCGCCTACGAGAAGCGCGGCGTGTCCGTAAGCGTGGCGAAGTGGAACGCTGAAAGCTGCACCGAGTGCAACAGCTGCTCGTTCGTGTGCCCGCATGCCTGCATCCGTCCGTTCGGCCTGACCGACGAGGAAGTTGCCGCCGGCCCCGAGGCCATGACCGTGCTGCCTATGAAGGGCAAGGTCAAGGATCTTAAGTACACGCTGGCCATCAGCCCGCTTGACTGCATGGGTTGCGGCGTGTGCGTGAAGGCCTGCCCGGCCGACGCCCTTGAGATGGTGGGCGTTGAGGGCGAGCTTGCTCAGCAGGACGTGTTCGACTACTGCGTCAACGACGTTGCCGACAAGCCACAGATCGAGGACACCACGCTGCGCGGCAGCCAGTTCAAGCAGCCGCTGCTTGAGTTCAGCGGCGCGTGCGCGGGCTGCGCTCAGACGGCGTATGCACGCCTGATCACGCAGCTGTTCGGCGACCATATGTACATCTCCAACGCCACCGGCTGCTCGTCCATTTGGGGCGGCCCGGCTGCCACCAGCCCGTACACCGTCAACAAGCAGGGCCATGGCCCGGCGTGGTCGAACAGCCTTTTCGAGGACAACGCCGAGCACGGCATGGGCATGCTGCTTGGCTACGAGGCCGTGAACAACATGCTGGCCGCTGAGGCGCAGGTCATCGTCGATGCCGGCGCTGAAGCTGCCGAGGTTGCCCAGGCGTGGCTTGACGCCCGCGAGGACAAGGCTGCCAGCCGTGCTGCCGCCGATGCGCTGATTGCCGCGCTGCCGGCTGTGGCCGCAGGTGAAGGCGAGGTTGCCGAGGCTGCTCAGCGCATCCTTGACCACAAGGAGTACCTGGCCAAGAAGTCCATCTGGATCTTCGGTGGCGACGGTTGGGCTTACGACATCGGCTACGGCGGACTCGACCACGTGCTGGCATCCGGCGAGGACGTCAACATCTTCGTGTTCGACACCGAGGTGTACTCCAACACCGGTGGCCAGGCTTCGAAGGCTTCCAACATCGGCCAGGTTGCCCAGTTCGCTGCTGCGGGCAAGGACATCAAGAAGAAGTCGCTGGCTGAGATTGCCATGGCGTACGGCTACGTGTACGTGGCGCAGGTTGCCATGGGTGCGAAGCCCGCGCAGACGCTCAAGGCCATCAACGAGGCCGAGGCGTATCATGGCCCGTCGCTGATCATCGCGTACTCGCCGTGCGAGATGCACTCCATCAAGGGCGGCATGGCCAACTGCCAGACCGAGATGAAGAAGGCCGTGGACTGCGGGTACTGGAACCTGTTCCGCTTCAACCCCGAGGGTGCTGCGGGCAAGAAGTTCACGCTGGACAGCAAGGAGCCGGCGGGCGGCTACCAGGAGTTCCTCATGAACGAGGCTCGCTACAGCCGCTTGACGCGCGAGTTCCCCGAGCGCGCCGGCGAGCTGTTCGTGCGCAACGAGCAGGCTGCTATCGAGCGCTATGCGCACTTGGAGCGCCTGAAGGCCATGTACGACGGCGAATAGGATTCGCTTGCACGTGGTAGGCTGATGCTTGCTAGGGCCGGTCGTCCGAAAGGGCGGCCGGCCTTTTTGGTTGCTGAGAGAGGAATTGGGCGGAAAAGTTGCTGTGAGTCCTTTGCGTGGTACAGATGGGCAATTGGGTGTGCGATAGAATGGTGGGCATGGATACTATGAATGCATATGATGTGGTGCTGCTGCCGACCATGGGTCAGGCGGTGGCGTATCGAAAAGCCGCTGCTACAAGGGGCGATGCGCTGTTCGGCGTGACGGTGTCGACGTTTGAAGCGTGGGTTGCCGATCTGTGGGAGCTGTACGGCGATGGCAGGGCTATTGCCACGCGCTTGCAGCGCGAGGCGTTGCTGCGCGTGCTGTGCGACGGCGAGCAAAGTTGCGCTTGCGCGCTTGACCGCGTGGCGGCTGCCTGCGTTGCCGAGGCGGCGGGGTTGCCTGCGTTCGAGGCTGCCGTTGCTGCTGCTAGCGAAGGTGCGCTTGCGGGTGTGGGGGCTGCCGAGGTGCAGGTGCTGCGCTTGGCTGCGGCCTATTATGCGCGTTTGGAAGAGCTGGGCTTGGTGGAATTTGGCTGCGTGTTGGCTGAACTTGCGCCTGCGTTGCCTGCGCGTTCCGTGCGGGTGCTGTTTGAGGATGCTGCACCGCTTTCCGCTGCTCAACAGGCGCTTTTCGCTGCGTGCGGTTCGCTTGACGTGACGGTGCATGCAGCGGGCGGCAACGAGGGGCCGGTGCGCGCTCCGGAAGGCGTGCGCGTGCGGTTCGCGTTCCCGTCTGGTGGATATGCGTGGCCGGCGCTGCTGGCTGACATCGTGCGCGCTGCGGTTGATGACGACGGACGCGCGGGCGTGGAGCACGATGCGCTTTTTGCGGCTCGGGTGGTGGTTGCTGCGAGTAATCCGGCTCTGCTGTTCGAGCAGGTGGCGCCGGAACTTTCGCGTGAGGGGCTGGCGGTTGCGCTGCGCGGGCGTCGGCGGTTCGTCGACACTGATTTCGGGCGCGCGCTGCTTTCGCTGCGGCGGTTTTCTTGCGCGGAATCGGGGACGGCGCATATTGCGGGCTATGGCGATATCGCTGCGTGCGATGTTGAGCGCTGGTGTCGCGCTGACCTGGCCGATTGGGCCTTGTCGCCGTTTTCGGGGCTTTCGAGGAAGGCAGCGTTCGCGCTTGATGCCGACATGCGTGCGGACCGGTCGATCGATCGCCAGGCCGTGCGCGAGCGTCTAGGGCGGGAAAGCTCCACGTTCGCGTCGATGGAGCGCGTTGCCGCGCAGCTTGATGCGCAAGGCATCGCCGAGCTTGTTGCTGCGGTGCATCGCATGACGAACCGTTCGGAGGCATGGCGCGCCGAGCAGCTTGCGGCGCTTTCGGCGGCAGATCGTGTTGCAAGCGCGGCCAAGCTTGCGGGATTGGCGCCGGCAGCGGCGTTTGAGCTGCTCGAACGCGCGCAGGTGGACGTTTCGCGCATCGTTGCCCCGCGCGGGGTTGCTGCTGCGGGCCTTCCGTACCCTGATGTGCTGATTGCCGGCCAAGAGGATGCTGCCGCGTTGGGGCGCGGTGCGTGCGAGGTGCTGGTGGCTGCGGATCTGACAAGCGCGGCGTATCCTGCGGCAGATCGGGAAACCGCGGCAAGCTCGCTGCTTGAGAAGCTGGGCATCGGCTGCACGGATTCGGCGCTGGGGCGGCAGCGCAGGGCGTTCTTCGCGCTGGAGCATGCGCCGCTGCGCGAGTTGGTGTTGGAGCGCTGCTTGAACGACGCGTCGGCGGAACCGACGTATGCGTGCGCGGTGCTGGAGGAGTTTATCGATTGCTATCGCGCGGACCTGACGGCAACCGACGACATCGACAACGTGTACTCGCTTCCTGCCGCTTTGCAGGAAGGCATGCTGCTGCGTGGCGAGGATGCGCTGTGCGAAAACCGCATGCTGGGCGCGAAACCACAGGTGGCGGCACGTGTTGCTGCGCCTGTTACCGGGGCGTTGTCCGAGGCGGCGCGCCAGCTGGTGGTGTTGCCGCGCGTGCTGCAGGGCGGCGAGGTGCTGCGCGAGCCGTGCCTGTCGCCGTCGCAGATTGAAAGCTATCTGGAGTGCCCGTACAAATGGTTCGCGCAGCGAAGGCTGCGGCTTGACGATTTAGACGAGGGCTTCGGACCGCTTGAGATGGGCGATTTTGCGCACAACGTACTGCATAGCTTCTACAAGCACTTCGCCGAGGATTTGGGGCAGCGCAAGGTGACGGCCGAGAACATGGCGCAGGCTCGCGAACTGATGGCCGATGTGCTTGCGCGGCACAAGGCGCTGCAGCCGCATTTGCGCACGTCGGTGAACCGCTTGATTCCCACCAGCGAGATGGAGCGGCGCGAGCTGGCCGAGCTTGAGGCCAAGCTGATGGCGTACTTGGACTACGAAGCGCAGCTGCTGCCTACGTTTTGGCCGGCGTATCTGGAATACGATGTGGCGGCCGGCGGCGCGGTTGAGTACGCGGGGCAGAAGCTGCTGGGGACGGCCGACCGCATCGACGTTGATGGGGACGGGCGCTGCGTGGTCATCGACTACAAGGGCTCGTTGTCGGGTGCGTATGCGCTGGCGGTGCGCGAGCAGGGGCACCTGGGCAAGGTGCAGGCGCTTATCTATGCGCAGGTGGTGCGCCATACGCTGGGCCTTGATCCTGTGGGCGCGCTGTACGTGTGCTATGGCCGCGTGAAGCGGGCTACGGGCGCTTACGATGGCCGCGTGTTGGAAAACGCGCATTTGCCGAACATGAAACACAAGGATTGCATGTGCGCCGATCGGCCGTTTGCCGACGTGTTGGACGAGACGGAAGAAGCGGTGGCAGCGGCGCTCGAGAGGATGCTGGCGGGCGATATCGAGCCGCGGCCGGCCACGCCCGAGGCGTGCAAGTGGTGTCCGGTTTCATCGTGCTCGAAGAGGAAGGGGTAGCTTCATGGCTTTGACTGCTGGGCAGGCGGCGTGCGTGAACACGCTTGACGCGCCCCTTGCGGTGAGCGCGGGAGCGGGTAGCGGCAAAACATATACGCTGACCAGGCGCGTCGTGCATGCGCTGGAAAGCGGTTTTATCGACGATATCGGCCAGGTACTGGCCATCACGTTCACGTCGAAGGCTGCCGGCGAGATTAAATCGCGCGTGAAGGGGGCTTTGCGCGCGGGAGGCATGACCGAGCAGGCGTTGAAGGTGGACGACGCGTGGGTGTCCACCATTCACGGCATGTGCTCGCGGATTTTGCGCACGCACGCGCTTGAGCTGGGCATCGACCCGGCGTTTACCGTGGCAGACGAGGCAACGGTGAAAACGCTGCTTGATGCGTCGCTTGAAGAGGTGCTTGGCGGCCGGGACGACTTGGTGTCGGTTGCGCAAGGCATCGAACCTGCGCGCCTTGATGCGCTGTTCTCGGAGTTCGCTGTGCGCTCTGCGGGGCCGCGCACGGCTTCGGTGGAGGGCATGGTGCGCAAGCTGGTGGAAGCGTCGTCGGCGCATCCCGATGGCATGGCGGCCTTGGCGTTGCCGCCGGCCGCAACGGGCCCGGTGGCGCTGCTTTCGCAGCTGTGCGACGTGGCGCAAACGGCGTTTTGCCTGGCAGAAGGCGTGAAGCCGGGTGCTACGCGCGACAAGTTCTTAGGCGCCACGCAAGAGGCGCTCGACGGCGCGCAGGAGCTCATAGCATCGGGGGCTGCCGCTGCGTTGACGTACGAGCGCGCACTTGCGGCCATGAACGCCTTTCCGGTGCCTGGGCGCAATTTCGGCAAGAACACGCCCTATGGCGAACAGGCGGCTGAGCTGGCCGAACAGTACTTCGCGTGCGCTGCTCAGGCGCGGGCGGGCTTGGCTGCGGGGCACCTGGACACGCTGGTTGCTCTGGCGCGGCTGGTGGCCCAGGCGTTTGCGCGCCGTAAACGCGAGGCGGGGCTTTTGGACAACAACGACCTGCTGGCGTTCACGGCGCGGGCGTTTCGCGATTTCCCTGCTATTGAGGCGGCGTATGCGAACCGCTTCAAGCTGGTGATGGTGGACGAGTTCCAAGACACCGACCAGCTGCAGGTGGACATGATCAAGCGCATGGCGGGCGAGGGCTTCTCGCGCATGTGCACCGTTGGCGACGCGCAGCAGAGCATTTATCGGTTCCGCGGGGCGGACGTGTCGGTGTATCGCCGACATTTGGAGGACGTGCGCGCGCGCAATGCGCAGGGCGTCATCGAGCTGCCCGACAACTTCCGCAGCCACCGCGATGTGTTGGCGCTGTGCGACCGCGTGTTCGCGCAGCCGCAGGTGTTCGGCGCTGGCTTCATGTCGCTTGCGCCGGGACGCGCGGAAGCTGAGGTCAAGCGGCCGTTTTTGCCGGATGGGCCGCGCGTTGAGGTGCAGGTTACCTGCGTGCCGTACCGCGGGGTTTCCACCGACGAGGCAACCGCGATTGCGGCGCGGCGCGTTGCGCGTACGTTCGTGGAATACGCCGCGGCGGGACATGCGTACAGCGACATGGTGGTGCTGCTGGGCGGCATGAGCCGTGCGAACGATTATGCCGCGGCGCTGCGTGCCGAAGGGCTGCCGTGCGTGGTGGCGGGCGGTTCCATTTTCAACCGAGCGCCCGAGGTGGCGCTGATGGTGCGCTTGGCACAGGCCGTGGCGAACCCGAAATGGACGTCGGCGTTGTTCGAGGTGCTGTCGAGCGAGCTGTTCGCGCTTTCGGCCGACGATTTGCTGGAGCTGTCCACCGGCTTCGACGAGGAGCGCGGCATTCCGCGCAGACGTGCGTTTGACCAGGGGTTTCGCAGCGTCGAGCGTAAGGTTGCCGCGGGGCGCGACGTGTCGGCGCCGCTGGTGGCGTGCGCGCACTTGATGCGTCGGGCATCCGAGCAGGTGGGTAACGTGCCGCTTGCCGACATCATGGCGGGCATCGTGGCCGACTCGGGGTGGCTGGCTCGCCTTGAAGCCGCCGGCCCCGAGGGCGTGGCGCGCGCGGGCAACGTGTACAAGGCCATTCGCATGGCGCGCGATATCGAGGCCGAAGGCGCAAAGGGGCCGGCGAGTGTGGCTGTCGAACTGGCGCTTCGCGTTGAGCTGGCAAAAGAGGCGCCGGGTGCGCTGTCTGCCGAAGGCGGCGATTTCGTGCGCATCATGACGGTGCACGCCAGCAAGGGCCTGGAGTTTCCCATTGTGGCCGTGGCCGAGCTGCGCGACGACTCCGCGCGCTCTTCGGCGCTTGAGAGCGCAACGGTTGCGGGGCGCACGTACGTGTCGCTTGATGGCGGGCGCACGCTGGAACGGCTGCGTGAGAAAACGTCGTCGCTGGTGGCGAAAAGCAACGCTTATCAGCCGTTTTCCGAGTTCGATGAAAACGAGCTGGCCGAAATGGTCACACGTGCGGCAACGCCGGCCGACCGTCGTGCGGCCATCATGCTGCATGAAGACCGCGGCGAGGCGGCCGAGGCGCGACGTCTGCTGTACGTGGCGCTGACGCGCGCGAAAGAGGCGCTGGTGCTTTGCATGCGCGGAAAAGCCACGAAGGACAACCCGACGGGGTTGTCGAAAGGTTGCTGGGGCGATGTGGAGTCGGCGCTTGCGGGCGCGGGCTGCTGCTTCGAGCCGGGCGTGAGCATGTTCGATTTCGGCGGCGAACGCCC
Source organism: Senegalimassilia faecalis (assembly GCF_004135645.1). Taxonomy (NCBI): domain Bacteria; kingdom Bacillati; phylum Actinomycetota; class Coriobacteriia; order Coriobacteriales; family Coriobacteriaceae; genus Senegalimassilia; species Senegalimassilia faecalis. Next base: position 550,223 of record NZ_SDPW01000001.1, on the reverse strand, counting down.
TGCGCGCGTTGAATGCGTGCACGCGTCGGCGGAAAACGTTGATCAGCTGATGGGGCGGCGTCAAGCGGCGGGTGCTGAAGCTGCCGCGTGTGCGGCGCATGGTTTCGATGATGCCTGCGGTGGCGCGAAGGCGAGTGCCGAAAACGCTGCTGCAGGCGAAGCGAGTGCGACTGCAGCGCAGAGCGTTGAAGCTGCTTGCGTTGTTGGCGCAGTGCCGCGTGCGGAAAAAGCTTCCGCACGCGAAGCGTGCGCGGCTGATGGAGATGCGATTGATGGCGTTTTGCCTGATGAAGGGGCTGGTAATGCGCAGTCCGCTTCGGCTATCGATATTTTGGCGGTGCCGCCTTACGAGCCGCAGCGCGGGAAGAGGTTCGCGCCCGATCGCGCAGGCGTGTTCAGCTACTCGTCCATTGCCGAGGGGCATGGCGCATTCGACGATCTGTCGGTGGAAAGCGATGAGGACGAGGCGGTTGCGGTTGATTCGGGCGTGAATGCGTCAAGTGCCGATGCATCGAGCGGGGACGTTGCTTGTGGCGACGCTCGGAATGACGGCGCCGGTGTTTTCGGGGATGCTGAAGATAAGCAAGGCGCTGCGTCGCTGACCGCGAAAGATGCTGACGCTGCAACGGATTTGGGCACAGCGTTTCACCGGTTGGCGCAGCTGGCGGTGCTGGCATGGCGTCCGGGGTGCGCGCTTGAGCGTCCCGACGCGGCTCGTCAGCATGCGCTTGAGCGCTCGTGCGGCCTGACGGCGGCGCAACATACCCGCTTGGATGTGGCGCTTGAGCGGTGGTTCGCCAGCGATGTGGCTGCACGTGTTGCAACCTGCGAAGATGTGCGCGCAGAAGTGCCGTTCTTCTTGCAGGTGGGAAGCGCCGCGGCCCCAGCATTCCTTGAGGGCGAAATCGACTTGCTTGCCCGCGTTGCGGCGCCGGGCGTGCCCACTGCACCGACGGGTACGGCGTTGGTAGTGGACTACAAGACCGGCGGGACGGCTGGAGAATCTGCCGAAGCGCTGCACAACAAGCATCTGCTGCAGGCAACGTGCTATGCGCTTGCGGTGTTGCAGCAGGGGTATTCCCAGGTGGAGTGCGTGTTCGTACGCGTCGAGCAGGCGCGGGCAGGCAACGAGACCCAGCCGCAGACGGTGTCGTATCGTTTTGATGCGGCGGATGCGCCCGCCATACGCACAGCTGTCGTGCAGGCGTATCATGAGTGCTCGCAACAACGGCAAACGGAAGGATCGCTTGCATGAACATCCAAATTTTCGGCACGAAGAAAAGCTTCGACACGAAGAAGGCCCAGCGCTACTTCAAGGAGCGTCGCATCAGCTTCCAGTTCATCGACCTGAAGGAAAAGGGCATGAGCAAAGGCGAGCTGCAGTCGGTGGCCAACGCCGTCGGCGGCCTTGACAAGCTGATCAATCCCGATGCGAAAGACGGCGACACCGTGGCGCTGCTGCAGTATTTGGCGACGGACCAGAAGTTCGAGAAGGTGCTGGAAAACCAGCAGGTGCTGCGCGAACCGGTGGTGCGCAACGGCAAGAAGGCCACCGTCGGCTACGAGCCCGACGTCTGGAAGAACTGGGAATAGTGGTTCGTGTTCTCAAGCGAATGCGCGGCTGGCGGTGGTGGCTGCTGGCGCGTTTGTCGGCGCGTTCGCTAGCATAGAAACGAAAAAGCGGGACGCGGTTGTTTGAGACCGCGCCCGCTTTGCTTTTGAAGGTTTTGGTTGCTAGAGGCGAGCGTGTTTGCCGCGGGCGGCTTTGTGGTTTTCGGCGGCGAAGGCTATGGCGTGGTAGAACGCCACCAATGCGGTGCCTAGCAGGATGCCGCCGAGGATGTCGGTTGCCCAGTGCACGCCGGCCATGGCGCGGGCAATGACGATTCCTGCCGTGGCAACGCCGCAAATGATAAGCGCTGCCGAACGCAAGCCGCCGGCGCGCATGCGCTGCACGATTTGCATCATGGAAGATCCCAGCATGGTGACGGCCAAAAGCGTGTGCGATGAGGGAAACGACGGCTCGCACATGCCGTCTTCCAGAATGGGCCGATTGTTAGGCGATACGCAATTGAACAGGACATACAGCACAAGCATGGCGCCGTAAAGCGCCAACAGCAACCACAGGTCACGGTCGACCGACCAGCGGTGCCGGCCTTGTATAAGCTGACGCGATCCAACGACGGCGAATGCCAGCGCGCAGATGGCGGGAACGATAAGCAGGATGTTCGACAGCTTTTCGGCCAAGTCGTGCTGACCGAGCAATGCCCGAGCGTTCAGGTTGAAGGTTGCTAGGCCGACAAGGCTGCCGTCGCCGGCGATCGGCTGGCGGTCGACCGTCAGCAGCGCTACGGTAAGCAGCGCAAACAGCGCAACGCAGATGCCGCCTGCAATGACGGACGCTCGCGAAGTGGTGCGGTTGTGCATGAAGAAACTCCCATCTAATGCCTTCATTTGTAAAGAGAAGGTAAAGAGATGGTAAAGCCGCGCGGCAGCGCCGGGCCGCGCGGTGCACGATTTCGAGGAATTCTGCAGAAAGCGATCGGGGTTTGAAGGTTCGGTCGTCGGTATGGCGGGGTGGGGTTGAGGGTTCTACGAGTTCACCCAGGCGCGGATGCGATAGCGCACGCCCAGTTCGTCGCAGATGCGCTGGCAGGCGGCTTCGTCCTCGTGGCTGATGGTCGTCTCCACGGTGGTCATCACGACGTTGGGCACGTACTTGCGCACTTCGCGGGCGAAGTCGAGCATGCCCGGGAACGCCGCGTCGCCGAAGCGGCTGCGCACGATGGCGGCGTACTCGTCGGCGTTGGGGGTGTTCAAGCTGATGGAGACCGTGTCCACGATGCCCTCGAACTCCGGCGCGATATCGCGGCCGCAGATCAGGCTGCCCTGGCCGTTGGTGTTCACGCGCACCGGCAGCTCCCAGCGGCGCTTCACCTCGGCGGCCACGCGTTTGAGCAGGTCGAACGCGCACGTGGGTTCGCCATAGCCGCAGAACACCACCTCTTCGTAGCGGCTCATGTCCTGCGCTTCGAACGCGGCCATGACCTCGTCGAAGTCGGGCTCGTGGTCAAGCCACAGGTTGTTCTCGCCGCCTTCGCCGTCTTGACCCACGCCGTCGGCGGTTTGACGGATGCAGAACGTGCAGGCGCAGCTGCAGCGGTTCGTAAGGTTGACGTACAGCCCGTGGTGCACGGGGTACACGATGGTTTCGGCTTTCGTTTTCGGCATGCTCGTCTTCTTTCTATGGTTGTTGCGCGGCGGCGAAGGGCGTTTGCCAGGCCGCCTTGCCAAAACGTTTCGCATTGATGGTATCACCCGTGGGAAGCGGCTGGGCTTTCGGACACCGCGAAGGGCTTGCTGTGCGTTTCGGGCCGCGGCGCTGCTAAGCTTGTTGTCGTCGCGACGTTAGCGCAGGTCGTGAAGCTTTTCCTCTATGGGCAGGCCATCGGTGTGCGGAAGGTCAAGCTCGATGGCGCGCTGCACGCATTCGCCCACGAAGTGCGACGCCTTCGCCACCGATTCGGCCAGCGGCACGCCGTTGACGGCGTCGGCGATAAGGATGGCGGAGAACACGTCGCCCGTGCCCGAGCGCTGCCCGCCAAGCTTGGCGGTTTGCACGGTGAAGGGCGCCTGTCCGCGCTCGAAGCACACGTTCGACACCTGCCCTGCGTGCTCGATGCCCGTGATAACCACGCGCGCCGGGCCCGCGCCCGACAGGGCTTGCGCCAGCTTGCCGGCATCTTCGCAGGTCATGGCGCTGTTGTAAGGGATGTTACCCAGAATGCACGCCTCGGTGAGGTTCGGCGTGATGATGTCGGCCTTCGCGGTAAGCTCGGCCATGCGCTGGCACATGGCCGGCGTGTACGTGCCGTACGGGCGGCCTTCATCGCCCATGACGGGGTCCACCATCACGATGCAGTCGGGTCCGCCGAACTCGTCGATGAAGCTGCTGACGATGGCGATTTGCTCTTCGGAGCCCAAAAAGCCGGTGCAGATGCCGCGGAACTTCAGGCCCAGCTTGCGCCACTGCGCAATGTGCTCGCGCATGTGCGACGTGAAATCTTGTAAGCTGTAGCTGGGAAAACCCGTGTGGTTCGACAGCACCGACGTGGGCAGCACGCAGCATTGCACGCCAAGCTGCGAGATGACGGGCAGCTGTACGGCCACTGAGCAGCGTCCGAAGCCGGTGATGTCGTTCACCAGCGCGATTTTCTTCTGATTGTTGTGGTTGGGCGCGGGTGCGCCGGGCTGTTCGGTGGTGCTCACGGTCGTCTTTCTTCGACGGGGATGGTCGCACCTATTATAAAGGTAGGCGTTGCGCCCGCGCGCATCTGCGCGGAATGAACGCGCGGCGCGTGAGCGTCGGCACCGGCGAAGGGGCGAAGGAGCCGGCCGCCGCGTGTTGCGAGCGGCTAGTTGCTTACCAGGTCCATGGCGTGCAGCAGGAAGTTCTGCACCACGCGGTGCCGCGCGCCGGCGCGGTCGTTGCGCGTGACGAAGCAGATGGGGATGCGCGGGTCCTCGACGAACTCGATGGGCGTGTCGGCGTTGCGCGCCAGAAACGTCGACCACGTGCTGCGCATTTGGTCGTCCCCGTCGAACGCGGGGGCGCACAGCGCCATGCGGAACGGCTTGAGGCTTTCGACGGTGCCGGCCTGATTGGTGCGGGAAGTGTCCGGAACCTGATTTAGTATTCGGGGCGGGCTTGGCGCTTGGGACTCGATTCAGCGCCTGGGAAGGGTTTGGCGTTCGGAGCCCGATTTGGCGTTTGGGACGTGATTTGGCCCGGGCTTTTGCGCTGCGGTGATGTGTAAGCCTTTCGTGCTACAATCTAACGTCGCGTCCGCATGTTGTGGGCGCGATGCTTTGTTTTGCGGCCCTGACCTGCTTCGCGCGGGTTGTTCGGGTGGAGAAATGCGGTCAAATGTGGCCGTTTGTTGGGAAGGATTTCGTTATGGCCGAGAACAAGCCCCAAGAGGCATCGGGAGGGGCGGCACCGCGCGAGCATTTCGCGTCTCGCTTGGGCTTCATTTTGATCAGCGCCGGCTGTGCCATTGGTCTGGGCAACGTGTGGCGCTTTCCGTACATCACGGGCGAGTACGGTGGCGCGGCGTTTGTGCTGCTGTACCTTATTTTCCTGGTGATTTTGGGCTTGCCCGTCATGGTGATGGAATTCGCCGTCGGACGCGCCAGCCAGCGCTCGGCCGCCGGCGCGTTTGATAAGCTGCAGCCGTCGGGCAAGTGGCACTGGTTCGGCTGGTGGGGCTACATCGGCTGCATGATCTTGATGATGTTCTACACCACGGTGTGCGGCTGGATGCTGGCGTATGTCCCGCAGATGGCGTCGGGTATGTTCGACGGCGCCGATGCCGCGTTTGCCGGCGAGGCGTTCAACGGCATGCTGGCCGACCCGGTGGCGCTGATCGGCTGGATGATCGTGGCCGTGGTCATCGGCTTTCTGGTGTGTAGCCTGGGCCTGCAGAAAGGCGTCGAGCGCATCACGAAGGTGATGATGGCCACGCTGTTCGTGGTGATGCTGGCGCTGTGCATCCGCGCGGTCACGCTGCCGGGCGCCGCCGAGGGCATCGCGTTTTACCTGGTGCCCGACTTCAGCCGCCTGTTCGCGAACGGGTGGTCGACGTTCGGCGAGGCCGTGTACGCCGCCATGGGCCAGGCGTTCTTCAGCCTGTCGCTGGGCATTGCGGCCATGGAGATCTTCGGTTCGCGCATCGGACGCGAGCGCAGCCTGACGGGCGAGGCAATCTCCGTGACGGCGCTGAACACCGTGGTGGCCATCCTGGCGGGCCTCATCATTTTCCCCGCGTGCTTCGCGTACGGCGTTTCGCCTGATCAGGGGCCGTCGCTGGTGTTCGTGACGCTGCCGGTGGTGTTCGGGCAGATGCCGCTTGGCAACGTGTGGGGCTGCCTGTTCTTCGTGTTCATGGCGTTCGCGTCGCTGTCCACCGTCATCGCCGTGTTCGAGAACCTGGTCAGCTGGTCCATGGACAAGTGGGGCATGATGCGCAGCCGTGCCGTCATTTTCAACGGCATCCTTGTGCTGGTACTGTCGCTGCCGTGCGCGCTGGGCTTCAACGTGCTGTCGGGCGTGGCCATCCCGGCGATCGGTGATATCCAGTCCATCGAGGACTTCATCGTGTCGAACAACATGTTGCCGCTGGGCAGCTTGCTGTTCGTGCTGTTCTGCACAACGCGCCGCGGTTGGGGTTGGGAGAAGTTTCTGGCCGAAGCCGACGTGGGCGAAGGCGTGGCCTTCCCGCGCTGGACGCGCCTGTGGCTGAAGTATGGCATCCCGGCCATGATCCTGGTGATTTTCGTGCTGGGTTACGCGCCGAAAATAAGCGTGTGGCTGGGGCTTGCATAAACGCTGTCCTGGTGCGGGCCAGGCGGCGCACGATTAGCGTGGCGGATAAGTGTTTCGCAAGCGAAGGGAGCGAAGTTGGCCGGTGCGCCTGGCTTCGCTCCCGTTTTCGTGTTTGCGTGCTGAGTTTTGGCGGCAATGGGCTTGCGGGCGTTTTGGCTTGCTGGCCTTTTGCTCCGATGCCGTTGGGCATCTTGCTGATGCGTCGGCAAGATGGCGTTTGCTATTTCTTGTTGTTGACCGTGGAGATGACAGCCAGGGCGATGCCGGCGATGACAAGCGGGATGGCGGGGCCGGCGAATTGCATGATCTGATCCATGGGTACTCCTTTATATAGTAGTAGGCGCGCTGGCAGGTGCGGTGGCGCAGTTTGCGTGGAGTTGCGCGGTTGTGGCGCAACGCCGTAACTTTACGCAAGGTTGTGCAATGGTCGAGTCAGCTTGCGTGCGCGGGACGTTTGCGCGCGTGCTCCGTGGTGCTTCGAGAAATGATACCAGGATGCCGTATACTCGACTTCATCAGATGTTTGCTTTTGGCCGTAAAGGACGTGGCATGAAAATCTCCCTGCAGCAGATGCGGTATATGCTGACCATCGCCGAAACCGGTTCGTTGGTTGCGGCCTCGCGCGTGCTCTCCATTTCGCAGCCCAGTTTGTCCGAGGCTGTTTCGGTGGTGGAGCGCGAGCTGGGCTTTTCGGTATTCACCCGCGGGAACACCGGTGCCACGCCCACGAAAGAGGGCTTGGAGTTTTTGGGTCGTGCGCGGCGCGTGGTGCAGCAGATGGACAACCTGGAGCGGCGCTACGGGGGCAATCAGCCCGAGGGTATTCGCTTCGCCGTGTCGTCGCACCATTTCACGTTTGTGGAGCGCGCGTTTTTGGACGTGATGCAGCAGGTGTATGCGGGTCGCTATGATTTGATGCTGAACGAGACGCAAACGCAGCAGATCATCGAAGATGTGGCGAATTGCGAAAGCGACATGGGGGTGATGTATCTGTCGCGTTCGAACGAAGGCGCAGTGGGGCGTCTGCTTGAGCGAAACAAGCTGGAATTCTTCGAGCTGTTCGAGGCGGTGCCGCACGTGCTCGTACGCTGCGGACATCCGCTTGCGTCGTGCGAAAGCGTGTCGCTTGAGGATTTGCTGCCGTATCCGCAGCTGTCGTTTGTGCAGGGGTCGTACGAGTCGGCGGCGTTTTCCGAGGAGCCGCTGTGGGCGCCTTCGGCGAAAACGGTGAAGGTGAGCGATCGAGGGTTCGCCACCAGTTTTATGTTGCATTCCGATGCGTATACCATCACCAGCGGGATTTATCCGGAATTCCTGCAGAGAGGCGCTATCACGGCGGTTCCCATTCGCTCGGGTGAACGCATGCATATTGGCTATGTGCTTCCGAGGGGGCTTGGTTTAAGCCCGTTGGGGGAGTTGTTCGTGGTGGCTATGAAGGTGTATGCGAACGCGCATAACTAGGGGCTGAAAGAGGCTGAGAAGGGCTGTCCGGGCGGGCAGCCCTTCTTTTTTGGCGGTCAGAATAGGAATAACCGATATAGAGTAAATACACATAGATGGAATATATATGCGCAGGTGAAAATGTGACTTTCGGCGGCCGAAGAGGATTGGACATAAGAAAAGAGCGCTCGTATGAGCGCTCTTTTCGCGGTGTTTTGATTTGTTGTACGGAGAAGCTACAACTTGATGCTGGCGGGCGTGATGCAGTCGTAGCGAACAGCTTTGCCGCTGATGGAATAGCCGGGCTTGATGCCGGCAAGCAAGGGGCCTTTGATGGGGCGCTTGATGATTACCTTGCGCGGGTTTGCGGCAATGGCGGCAAGCAGCAGCTCTTCCTCGTTGGCGCACGGCGCTTCCAGATGGTGCAGCAGCTGGAACTTCTTCTTGACCGCCGCGCTTTTCTGTCGCGCGGGGAACATGGGGTCAAGGTAGATAACGTCGGGTGCTGCGGTGGACGCCGGCGCGCCGGTGGCTTCGCGTTCGCTGGTAGCCAGATAGACGGGTTGCTGGATTGCGGATAGCTCGCCTGCCGCGGGATCTTCCGAATCTGGCTGTTCGCAGTTGGCGTTGGCCAGCGCGCGCAGGGCGGCAACGCTGTCGCCCTGAGTGAGATGCATGCGCGCAACAAGCGGTGCTAGCTGCTCGTTTGCGGTAGCACGCTCAAGGCCATCGGCCAGCAGCGCGGCAATGACGGGGTCGGCCTCATATAGCTGCACGTCGAACCCGGCGGCCGCTAGCAGCAGCGCGTCCTCGCCAAGCCCCGCCGTAGCATCGATGGCGCGCGGCGCGGTTGCGCCCTTCACCTTCGCCGCTTTCACCAACAGCTCGTGCTGTAACTTGCCGGGCTTGATGCGCGGCAGCATGCGCGCAAGGTCGCAACGAAGCTCCATGCCGTCGCCCACCAAGGCCAACCCGCGCTCGTCGCGCACAAGCTTGACGGCAGGATCGACAATGGTGGGAAGTTTGTTAGCGGAGTTGACCATGTGCAGCGTGCCTGCTATCCACGCTGTTCGAGCATGCTGATGACAAGTGCGGCGCTGTTGCGGGCGGCTTGCGCTTCGAACGTGGGGTAGTCGATGGACGACGAGCCGTCGGCCTTGTCGGAGATGGCGCGCACGATGGCGGCCGGCACGCCGTTTGCCCAGGCGACTTGCGTAATGGCTGCGCCTTCCATCTCGCAGCACTTCGCGCCGAAGTCCTCGACGATGCGCTGTTTCTCGAAGTCGTCGCGCACGAAGCGATCGCCCGAGGCCACGCGCCCGGTGTGCACGGTGGCGCCGATGCGCCCGGCCGCCGCGATGACCGCCTTCGACAGTGCGGGGCTGGTGGGGAAGGCAAGCGTGTCCAGGCCAGGCGTTTGACCGGCGGCGTAGCCTATGTTGCGCACGTCCATGATGTGGTTGACGGCGTCGGTGGCCACCACGATGTCGCCGATGTTGATGGACGCGTCAAGCGACCCGGCGATGCCGGTGTTCAGCAGCGCGCCCACGCCGAAACGGTCGGCCAGCACCTGCGCGCACGTGGCGGCGTTCACCATGCCCACGCCGCACTGAACCAGCACGACGGTGGTGGCGCCGATGACGCCCACGTTGAACTCCATGCCGGCGATGCGCGTGACCTTCACGGCGCCGACCTCTCGCATGTGCTCGCGTATAAGCTCGATTTCGACATCCATGGCGCCGATGATGCCGATGCTGTTAATCGGTTGGATCATGTTTCGTTCCTTTGCTCGGCAGGCTAGTCCAGCAGGGCGGGATAGTGCGTGTGGGCGTCGTCGAGCACGTCGAGCGTGTTCGCCAGGTAGCGGCGCGCCCACCACTTGGCCTGCGGCAGGTCGTTGTCGTGGTAGTTGCCGCATTCCTCGGGCTTCGCGCCGGGGATTTCGCCCTCGAATTCGCGGATGAACGCGAACATGCGGTGCACCAGGTCGGCAACATCGGCGGACTCCAGCGTGCCGAACGCCACCAGGTAGAAGCCCGTGCGGCAGCCCATGGGGCCGAAGTAGATGACGCGACTGGACCACTCGGGGTCGTTGCGCAAAAACGTGGCGCCCAGGTGCTCGACGGCGTGCACGGCGGCCGTGTCCATGACGGGCTCGCGGTTCGGCGCGGTCATGCGCAGGTCGAATGTGGTGGTCACGCAGCCGGTGGCCTCGTCGGCGTCGCGGCGGGACACGTACACACCCGGCTCAAGCAGGCGATGATCAACGGAAAAGCTAGCGATGCGTTCCATAGTTGCTCCTTTGCAGAGGTTGTTGTTGCTGGTCGACGGCCTGCGCAAGCGTGCGTTTCGCGCATCGGATGCGGTAAACGCGGTGGGTGTCACGAAAGCGCGTAGGGTCGCCGTTGGGCGCCGCAAGCCGAAGTTCGGCACGCGGCGCAGATGAACCGCAGCTATTGTAGCCCGTCCGGCGCAGATGCGCCCGCCAGCCGCGCCGAAGCGTGAAATCTCCCGCAACAGGCGGGGTTTGAAGCTGGTGATTGCAAGCTGGGGCAAAGTAGTAAATGGTTCAGCGCAAAATATGAGGCCAATTTGTGGCTTACTGTTCCTCGGGTTCCAAATTTGCGCGAAGTGGGAATGAACGGTGCTGCATAGATTCCGTTTGAGCTCGAAGTGGGAAAGAGCAGTGTTGCAGGGATTTCCTTTGGCGGCGAAGTGGGAAAGCCCGCTGTTCGACAACCTGGATATTGCCGGGGAAGAATTCCGAAAAGCGGAGAAGTGGGAACGCAATTCCGGGCGAATGGCCTCTTTCGCCTGGAATTGAAAAGCCAGTTGCGAAATCAAAGAGCCAGTTGCTCCCACTTCGCACAAAAATGGAATCCCTGTCATGACGTTCGCATGTCTTGCCGCGATTTGTTGTACAACAAATGCTTTAGGAATGGCGGTATGGTGACTATGGCTTATGCCGAATAATCCGGCGTCGACGGCTGTTGTGCTCTGGCAAATTGCGGGCAACGGCTATCATGGATTGGTACGTATGGTGAAAGCGCCGGCGCCCGAAGCAAGCGGCGCCGCAACAGGAGGAGCTATTCGTGGCACTACCTAAATACACTGCGGGGGGGGTCGCTCACTCGTGAGCAATTCCTGCTCCGTGAACTGCGCATCGTCGCTGACCTGCGCACGCAGGGAGTTCCCGACGACCAGATAATCCAGCGCGTACAGCGCGAAAACCTCTTTCAATACCGCACCGAGCGCATGCTGGCTGATCGCGCTCGCGTGTGCTTACAGCGCCTCGATGCGCTCGAAAACGCTGATGATGTACCCAATCGACCCGCCGGCCAGCCGGTCGCCTCGCCTGCCACATCCGCCAACCAGCTCGCTGCACCTGTTGCGTCCGCTGGCCAGTCTGCAACGGCTGCAGAATCAGCTGGCCAACTCGATGCAGCCGCCAATCGACCCGCCGGCCAGCCCGCCGCGCCCGCATCCGCCAATCAGCCCGTCGCGCACGCCGGCCAGTCAGTCATCCCGCCCGCCGCGCCCGCAAGCGCGGCCGAACCCCAAAGCATCGCCGCCCGGCTCACAGAAATCATCGCCCACGGGTCGCCCGACGCCGCCGCACAAGTCGACTTCTACGCCATGGTGCGGCGCTACGAGCTGGTGCGCGCGTTCGTGATGGGCGAAATCTCCGAGCGCCTGCGCAGCTTCAACTACAGCTTCACCATGGCCGATATGAACGCGTTTTTCGCCCGCTACCAGCTGGAAAACACGCAGGCGGCGAAGTGGACGGAATCCACGGTGAAGCGCATCGAATCCACGCTGTCGAATTGCCTGGTCAGCGTGGGCATGCTGGACTCCGTGAAAGCCGGCAACCTTTCCCCGCTGCTGATTGACTTCGAAGTCGAGGAGCTAATGCGCGCCAACGGCGACGCCGACCTTGCGCGCAGCTTGTCCGGAATGGGGGCGATGTAAATGGTCCCGTCGCGTTACCAATACGCATCGCGCACACTGCAAGCGCACTCGAAAGCCGCCCGCGCGCAGGACGATTTCGCCCGTCGCTGCGAGGCCCTGCGTGCCCGCCTGGGCGAAGACGACTTCCTGCACAACCGCGGCCTGGGCAACGAAATCGGCTTCTTCACGTTTTGCTACGACGCCAGCTTGGAGCTGCGGGCGCGCGAGTTCTTCGCGCAGCTAGAAGCGGAATCGGCCAACGGCGCGCTGCCGTGCAACCTGATAGTGCGCAACCTGTACGACACGTTTTTGGGCCTGCTGGAGAAAAAGCGCATCCTGGCCGCCGTGCCCAAGCAGGAAGCCCGTCGCGGCAGCGACCACCTGCTGAAACGCCTGCGCAGCATCGCCACGCCCGAGGCGCTGGCTGCCGAGCTTGCCTACGAGCCGCACCAGCCCGGCGACGTGCTGCTGCTTACCGGCGTGGGCGAAATCTACCCGTTTCTGCGCGTGCACACGCTGCTTGACAACATGCACGTCGCATTCGGCGACATCCCCGTGGTGGTGGCGTATCCGGGCCGCTTCAACGGGCAGTCGTTTTCCCTGTTCAACATGCTTGACGATGGCAATTACTACCGCGCTTTCGACATCTCTTAGGAGCCAACCATGCACATTCGCGACATCTTCGACAAAGACATCAACCGCTCCATCAACGGCGTCATCAAAGTCCAGCAGTCCGACGAGGAATCGGTGAAGCAGGAGCTTTCCGAATACGTGGTAACGCGCGAGCTGCAAGGCCACTTTGCGCACTTCTTCGAAAGCTACGCCCGCGCGCTGGACGTGCCCACGGACAAAATCGGCGTGTGGATCTCGGGCTTCTTCGGCTCGGGCAAATCGCACTTCCTGAAAATGCTGTCGTACGTGCTGGAAAATGGCGAAGTGGGCGGCAAGCGCGTCATCGACTACTTCGATGGCAAGCTGAAAGACCCCCTGGTGTACGAAAACATGCGCCGCTGTGCTGAAGTGCCCACCGAGGCCATGCTGTTCGACATTGACGCGAAGGGCGGCAAATGGAAAAGCGGCGACACGGCGGAAACGGCGCTGCTTCGCGCGTTCGAGCGCGTGTTCTACGAGAATCTGGGCTTTTGCGGCGAGAACCTGAAGGTGGCGAAACTGGAGCAATTCGTGGAGAAGCGCGGCAAAACCGCCGAGTTCCGTGAAGCGTTCGCAAACGTAACTGGCATGGACTGGCTGGATGCGCGCACCGACTACGACTTCTACGAAGACGGGATGGTGGAAGTGCTGCAAAAGGTGCTGGGCATGAGCGAGATAGCCGCCCGTCATTGGTACGACGGCGAAGAGGACGACGTCATCGCCATCGACAGCTTCGTGTCCCAGGTGAACAAGTACTGCGAAGCGCGCGCGGCTGAAAACGGCGGTCGGTTCCGCCTGCTGTTCATGGCAGACGAAACTGGTCAATTCATCGGCGAAGGCCAAAACCTGATGCTGAATTTGCAGACGCTGGTGGAGGAATTCGGCGCGCGCTGCGGCGGGCGTGTGTGGGTGATGGTGACCAGCCAGGAAGCCATCGACGAGGTGGCCATGATCGTGGGCGACGACTTCTCGAAAATCCAAGGCCGCTTCAACACGCGCCTGTCGCTTTCCAGCTCTAGCGTGGACGAGGTCATCAAGCGCCGCGTGTTGGAAAAAACCCCGGCGGCGACTTTGGAGCTAGCTAACGAATATGCCGAGAAAAGCCCCACGCTGAAGAACCTGTTCACGTTCGAAGGCTCGCGCGGTGACCTAGTGGGCTTTGACGGGCAAACGGATTTCTGCGAAAGCTACCCGTTCGTGAACTACCAGTTCAAGGTGCTGCCCGACGTCATGACCGAAGTGCGCAAGCACGGCGTGAAGGCCAAGCACATGTCCACGGGCGAGCGCAGCATGCTGTCGGCGTTCCAGGAATCGGCCCAGGCGCTGCAGGAGCAGCAAACCACGGCGCTTGTGCCGTTTTGGCGTTTCTTCGACACCATCTCGAAGGACTTGGAGCACGGCATCATCCAGGTGATCACGCGTGCGCAAGACGCCGCCGACGCCGGTCGCGGCCTTAAGCCCGAAGACGTAAGCCTGCTGAAGCTGCTGTACCTGATCCGCTATATCGACTACATCAAGTCCACCATCAACAACATCACCATCCTGATGGCTGACGACATGAACGTGGACATGATGGCGCTGCGTCAGCAGGTCACCGAATCGCTGGCGCGTCTGGTGCGCGAGAACTACGTGGCGCGCCAGGGCGACACGTACAACTTTCTCACCGACGAAGAGCAAGACATTGCGCGCGAGATATCCGAAACGTCGGTGGATACGGCCGAGGTGATCGAAAGCATCAAGAAATCCCTGTTCGGCGGCATATACACGCAAAGTAAACTGGCGTGCGGGGCGAACAATTTCCCCATCGACCGCTACGTGGACAACTCGCTATACGGCACGGCTCAGCATGACATGAAGCTGAACGTGATAACCCTGGCAAACGATGACCTGTCCAACGCAATCGATGGCGAGCTGACGGTGAAAAGCGCCAACCAGGCCATCGTGGTGCTGGACAACGACAAGGACTACTACGACGTGCTGCTGGGCGTGGCCAAGGTGCGCAAATATGCGCGCACGAAGAACCTGGCCCAGCTGCCGCCGAGCACGCAGCAGATCATCATGGGCAAGCAACGCCAGGCGGCCTTCGACGAGAAAGAGGCTACGAAGCTTTTGGAAGACGCCGTAGCGCACGCGCGCTGCTTCGTGAACGGCGATGCGGTGAAGGTGCGCGCCACCAACGCGAAGGGCGTGATCGACGACGCGCTGGCGCGCCTGGCCGAAAGCGTGTTCAGCAAGGCCGGCTACATCACCGACTCCGTGGAAGGCGACGGCGACATCATTCGCATCCTGCGCGGCGCGGGCCAGGACGGCCTTGAGGGCTTCGGCGGCGGCAATGAGAAAGCCTGCGCCGCGGTGGAGGAACACCTGCAGCTGCAAGAGCGCATCCACCAACAAACGACGGTGGGCGACGTGCAGCGCAAGTTCCAGGCCGAGCCGTACGGCTGGCGCGAGGTCGACGTGGCCGCCACGGTGGCGCGCCTGCTTGCGGGCCAGCGGGCAACGGTGCTGTTCGCGGGCGCTCCGGTGGCGTGTACCGACAGGGAGATGATCAATTACCTGCGTAAAAACGCCGACAAGGTCGAAATCAAGCGCCGCGTGAAAATGAACGAGGCGCTGCTGAAGAAGTGCCGCGACATCCTGGGCAAGTTCACGGGCGCACGCGACATCCCCGCCGACGAAGACGGCCTGGTGAATCGCGTGAAGGCCGAGCTGGACAACGGCATCGAGCAGTGCCAGGCCCTGATGCGCCAGCACTACATCGGCACGCGCGCTTACCCGTACCCCTTCCAGCAGGTGATTGAAGACGGCCTGCACGCCATGACCCAGGTGCGCGATCAGCAAAACGACCCCGAGGTCCTGCTGCGCGCGTTCAAACAGGCCGAGGACGATTTGCTTGATTTCGCCGATGACAAAAAAGAGTATGTCGACGAGTTCTTCTCCAATCAGCAGCGCATTTTCGACGAGTCGGTTGCTTTGCTGGAAAGCGTCGCGGCCGAGGGCGCGGCCATGGACGTCAGCGAAGAGGCTCAGCAGGCCATTGCGAGTGCGAAGGGGATCCTGCAGTCGGCGGTGCCGGACGTTCCGCGGCTGTCGGACCTGAATAAAACCATCCGCAAAGCGCACGGCGAAGTGGTTGCGGCGCATCGCCGGGAATTCTTGGACGCGCTGACTGCCGAACTTGCGGGCTTGCAAACCTATGCCGAGGGGCAGGACGAATTCCCCGAAGCCGCTGCCGATGCGTTCAACCAGGCAAAAACCAGCTTGGAAAGCATGAAAAGCACCGCGCACGCCGCGCAAACCGCCCAGAGCATCGACGCCCTACGCTTCCAGCTGCAGCAGAAGGCAACCGCAGCCCAGCGCAGCATCGACGCGGCGGTGGAAGCTGCCCGCCAGAAGGCCGCCCGCGAAATCAGCGTGCCGCACAAAACCGACGACGGCAGCGTGGTGCGCAACGTGTACGAAACGGCGAAGCCTGCCGCGCCGAAGCGCCAGGTGAAGGAAGTGCGCCGCGCACAGGTGTGCAAGCGCGCCATGCTGGAAACGCCGGCTCAGGTGGACGAATACCTGGCTGATCTGCGAAAACAGCTGCTGGAAAACCTGGAAGGCAACGACGCTATCAGCCTGATCTAGGCCGACGCGGAAAGGGGACCGATTATGAACGATGCAGCCATCAAGAACTTCTGCTCCTTCGCGCGCGAGCAGCTGACGCGCGGCGTCGAGCTGTGCATGGCGAAATACGGCGTCACGCCCGAGGCCGACGCGGCCGAGCAGCTCGATGCCGTGGCCGGCGTGCCGTTGTCACCCCAGGAGCGCGCCCAGCGCGCCGACCTGCTGCGCCAGCGCGACGCCCTGGGCGCGGGCGACGCGGCCCGCGGCTGGGCTCGCCTGCGTGACAAGGCAGCCTACACGTGGTTCAACCGCATCGTGGCCATCCGCTTCATGGAGCTGCGCGACTACCTGCCCAGCCGCGCGCGCATGTTCTCCGACGAGGCGGGCGCGCTCGGCTCGCAGGCGCTCGACCAGGCGCTCGACGTCGAGATCGGGGACATGGACCCGGCGCGCGTGGTGGAGCTGAAGCAGGCCGGCGACGACGAGGTGTTAGCGTCAATATATTTTTCACCATTTTCACCAACGTATTTTCGCCAATCGCGCCAACGCGGATGCGCCGGATTCGCCAACGCTGATGCGCCGCTTCCGGCGTCTAGGCGCCCTCCTCCTTCCCGTCCTCACCGCCGATGGATACGTCCTTCAGGCGATATGACCGTCCCGTTATCTTGATCATCGCGCAATGGTGGCAAAGCCTGTCGGCCACCGCCGAGGCCGTGACGTTGCTGCCGAACACGTCGCCCCACCTGCCCACCGGCACGTTGGTCGTGACGATGGTCGACCGCTTGAGCGCGTAGCGCCTGTTGACCAGCTGGAACAGCAGGTCGGCGCCCTCCTTGCCGATGTCGAGGTAGCCGAGCTCGTCTATTATCAGCAGGCTGCAGTGCTCGTAGAACCGCATCCTGCGCGCCAGCGCCTCCTTCGCCGAGGCGTGCTTGAGGTCCTCGACCAGCCTCGAGCAGTCGGCGAAGTACACCTGCTTGCGGGCCATCACCGCCTCGTGGCCTATGGCTATCGACAGGTGGGTCTTGCCGACGCCCGGGCTGCCGACGAGCACGACGTTGTCGCCGCGGTCGATGAACTCGAGCGTGGCCAGCTGCTCGACCAGCCCGCGCGGCACGCTCGGCTGGAAGCCCCAGTCGAAGTCGGCCAGCGTCTTTATGTAGGGGAAGTTGGCCATCCTCGTGCGGCGCTCGTCGTCGGCGCGCCGCTTGAGGGCTATCTGGGCGTCGGTGAGCTCGAGCATGGCGTCGACCAGGCTCTTCCTCCCGTCGGCGACGAGCCTGACGTACTCGGGCACCGACGACGCCATGCCCTCGAGCCCCAGCTCCTCGAGGTTGGCCGCCAGGCGGTTGAGGGGGCTGGCCTGCACGGCGGCGCTCACAGCGAGCCCCCTATCGAGTCGAGCAGGCCGAGGTTGGCCGCGGCGGCCGCCTCGATGTCGCCGGCGGCGTCGCCGAACCACCGCTTGCCGGCCATGGCCTCGGCGTAGTGCGCCGGGTCGTAGGCCGGCCCGCCCGCCACGTGCGTCGCCACCAGCTCGCCGCCGACGTAGCAGTCCATCGCGCCGCCGGGCATGCAGACGATGCGGGCGGGCCTGCCGATGCAGCGCCTGGGCACCGACATGGGCTCGCCGTGCGCGCTCACCAGCATCGTGGCCGGCACCCTGGCCACGCGCACCACGTCGCCCATCGCCTCCTCGAGGGCGCGCAGGTTGCCGACGGGCAGCAGCGCGTCCTTCTCCTCCATGAACAGCGCGGAGGGCGGCAGCCCCGTGGTCTCGTTGGGCTCGGAGTTGCTGGCGTCCTCGATCCGCGCGACGATCTCGTCGATATCGTCCCAGCCGTCGAAGTCGCCCTGGTAGGCCATGAGCCGCGACAGGAAGCGGTTCGACGACTCGACCTTGCCCTTCGTCTGGGGGCTGCGCGGGCGGCACAGCTTCAGCTCGAAGCCGGCGGCCTTGGCGAACTCGTATGCGCGCTGGACCTTGAGGCGCCTGCCGCCCTTGATCGTCACCAGGGCGGACATGTTGTCCGTGACCCACTCGCGCGGCACGCCGCCGAGCCTCGCGATCGTGGCGTACATGCACCTGACCAGGTCGTCGGTCGTCCTGGTCCTCGACCGGATGAATATGTGCCTGCGGGAATGGCCCAGCGTCGCCGCGAACACGTTGAACTCGAACAGCTCGCCGTCGCGGTTTGCCATCTTGACGGACTCCTTCCAGTCGAACTGCAGCTGCAGTCCGGGCGGCGTCTCGAAGCGCGGGTGCGGCTCCGGGCCCCCGGAGGCCCCGACGGCGATGCCGTTCTTGCGCATGAACTGGGTGAAGGCGTTGTAGCCGGCCAGGTCCTCGCCGGGATACCTGTGCAGCAGCCACTCGTGGATGCCCTTCTTGGTGACTCCCGGCAGTTGCGCCTTGGCTGCCACCTCCTCGATGTGCGCGTCGAACGAGCCCGCCCTGTCGCCGCGCCCGTCGTGGGGCCGCCCGCCCTCGGCCCTCCAGTACGACGCCACGGTGTGCCTGTCCTTGCCGTAGCGCTTCGCTATGTCGCTGAAGTTGGGCTTTATGCCCGCTTCCCTGTACATGTCCAACTCTCCGATCAGGTTCTTCTCCGCCACGGCCCGCTCCTCCCGAAAGCATCGTTCGCTCGTCGATCGAAGCGTAAGTCCCGGCGTTGGTGGAAATGGTGAAAATGCGTTGGCGCAAATGGCGGGATTGCGTTGGCATGATTGGTTATTGAGCGTTGGTCAAAATGGTTGTTTTTACAGTAGCGCTAACACGAGGCGCTGTTCCGCTACCTGCTGTTGTGTCAGTGCCGCGAGCTGGCCGCGTGCCTGCCGGGCGTGTTCGAGCCGGTGGGCGATGCCATGGAGCTGCTGCTGCCCGACCGCCTCATGGCGAAGGGCGGCGTCATCGAGGCCATGGTGGAGGGCATCCCCGAGGCCGACTGGCTGGGGCACGTGGAGATCCTGGGCTGGATGTACCAGTACTACAACGCCGAGGCCAAGGACGCGTTCTTCAAGTCGAAGGACAAGGCCACGCCCGAAACGCTGCCGGCGGCCACCCAGCTGTTCACGCCCGAGTGGATCGTGCGCTACATGGTGCAGAACAGCCTGGGCAGGCTGTGGATGCTGAACAACCCGCAAAGCCCCCTGCGCGAGCAGATGGAGTACTATATCGAGCCCGACGCCGCCCACGAGGACTTCATCGCCGTCGATGGGCCCGAGGACATAACCCTGTGCGACCCGGCGTGCGGCTCGGGCCACATCCTGGTGTACGCGTTCGAGCTGTTGTTCGCGATGTACCTGGAGCGCGGCCACCGCGAGCGCGACATCCCGAGCCTGATCCTGCAGAACAACCTGCGCGGCCTGGAGATTGACCCGCGCGCTGTCCAGCTGGCAAGCCTGGCGCTGGCCATGTGTGCCCGCGAGCACGACCGCCGCTTCTTCGGCAGGGGGGTGCGGGCCCAGGTGCGCGTGCTGGCGCCCGTTGTTATAGCCGAGGACGAGCTGCCCGAGACCGCCGCGCTGCGCAAGCACCCGCATCTGCTGGAGGCGCTGGCGCACCTGGACGAGGTGGGCAGCCTGCTGGATCCGACGGAAGACGAGCTTGCGGCGCTTGCCGCCGACGCTGAGGCGCTGTCCCGCTCCGCCGGTGGCGACATGTTCACGGCGAACGTTGCCGGAAGGGTGGCCTGCGCCAAGGACGTGTGTGACGCGCTGGCCGAGCGCTGCCACTGCGTGGTGGCCAACCCTCCGTATATGGGGTCCAGCAGCTTCGGCCCTTTCATGAGCAAGTGGGTGAAGAAGCATTATCCCGACGTGAAGAGCGATTTGTTCTCGTCGTTCATCGCGCGCATTACCGATTTCGCTAAAGAGCATGGCGAAGTGGGCATGATGACCCCGTTTGTGTGGATGTTTATTGGCAGCTATGAAAAGCTTCGCGTGAAGCTGATTAACGAGAAGACAATCACGTCCTTGATTCAGCTGGAGTACTCCGGGTTCGCTGGGGCGACGGTGCCTATATGCACCTTCACGTTCCACAACTCTCACATTGACAGCTACGAGGGCGGCTACGTGCGCCTGGCCGATTTTACCGGTGCCAATGTCCAGGCGCCGCGAGCGCTCGAGGCCATCCAAAACCCCGACTGCGGCTGGTTCTACCGCCGCAACGCCGACGCCTTCAAACAAATCCCCGGCACCCCCATAGCCTACTGGTTACCATCGACTGCGCTCGATGCCTTTATAGCTGGGTATTCAGTTGATTCTATTTCTGATTACACCGGAAGTCCAAACATTACAGGTAATAATGACCTTTATCTTAGGTTTTTCTGGGAGGTCACTTCATGTAAAGTTGGGCATAGTTGGATGCCCTATTCTAAGGGCGGTGAATTTCGTCGTTGGTACGGGAATCTTATCCACGTGATTGATTGGTCCGATGATGCATGCGGATATTATTGCGATAATCCGACATCTACTTTGTTGCCAAAGCGCTATTGGTACCAAGGCGGAATTACATACACAATGTTAACTTCCGGCAGGGCTTGTTTTCGCCATATTGATGACGGTTGTATTTGGGATAAATCCGGGCCAGTAATATGCAAGCTTGGTGATCGAGAGACTTGGTGTCTCGCATTCCTGAATTGCTCAATTGCCCAAGTATATCTCGACATTCTTAATCCTACGATGAATCTTCAAGTTAGAGATATTAAATCTCTTCCCCTATTAGAGATAGATGACAGGGGGAAGTCGAAGTTGATTGACGACTTGTCCAGCTTCAACATCAAATTATCCAAACTCGACTGGGACTCGTTTGAAACCTCCTGGGACTTCAAACGCAATCCGTTGGTGTAGGTGCGTTATGGGCAAAAATAGAAAACGGAAATGGAGTTTTAAGAGTCGGGTTAAGCTGCAATCTGAGCCTGATCTGCAAAATATCGTCCAATTTTACGTTTTTGAATCTCCTGTCCCCGGTGCTTCTGTTAAGGGCAAAACTTTCGAAGACCTCGGATGGAAGGATCATGCTTACGCCACGCTCCACGCCAAAATGAGGGAGTCATCGGGCTTGTTTGAAAAAGGGCATTGGGTTGATTGCCCGATAAAAAATGTTGAACAAGAGCTTGAAAAGCTTGACAGGTTAAACGGGTATGACTGCTCTTTTGAATTCGCGGTTCATTGCAAGAGGTCTGACCTTAACAAAACCGAGGCGCTATTCTATCTGATTCGAAACGCCCTGGCACATGGTGGTTTCCGTATTTCGACTGATGGGCCGGAACATTATTTGGTCTTGGAGAATCGAGCGGATGGAGAGCTGAAAGGAAGGGCTGTTATAAAGATGGACGCTCTTTTGAAATGGGCAAAATTGCTTAGTAAGAAGCGGAAGGGTGATTAGGTTTTTGATTCGCAAGAGGTCGTTTTCCTTAGCGCTCATAGATCGCTACCCCTTCTTGTTCGATGGCCATGGCTAGGTTTTGGTTCTTCAGCGTATCGGCGGTGATGATGTCGACTTCGTGGGAAAGGCGCTTCTCTAGGACTTTTTGCAGGTGCGCCAGGTCGTACAGGCTGAACTGCTCCGACCGGTCGAGCACCAGGCGAAGGTCAACATCGCTTTGTGGACCCGCATCGCCGCGCGCGATCGAGCCGAAGAGGATGACCTTTTCGATGGCGGGGAACTTGGCCGCCTCGGCTGCCACGCATCGCCGCACATCGGTGATGCTGGGAGCCGCTGCCGGAGCATCTACCTTGTGGAGGATCTCCTGCAGCAGCTGCTCGATGGAGCGCAGACGGTCGCTGTCGGCGCGTTCGTTTTCGCTTGCTATTCCTTGCCGAAGGAAGTGAAGGAACGCATCGGTTTTGGTAAGGCCGTTTTCCTTCGCGTACGCGTTGACGATCTGCACCTCGTGCTTTGGCAAGCGCATGGCGACGGAAAGGCGGTTTTCAGCAGCGGTTTCCATAGTCAGCCTCCTTGTATTGCATATGCAATACGCATTATAGCACGGCGTGCAAGGAAGGGCGACGTCGGGGGTGGAGCTACGAAAGGTAGGGCGCTCGCATGAGTGGGCGATTGGATAAAGGAAATAGCAGGCGCGTCCTGGGCGCGTTTTTAGGTAACGATGAGAAAGGCGGCGTGATGGCTACGCTTTTGGCTGATAAGTATGAGGCTCGCAAGGCCGAGGTGAACGAGCGGTTCGAGCAGCTTCGTGCGAACGAGGAAGAGCTCAACCGCATCTTCGCGGAGATTTACCACATGGTGGGCGAGGTGCCCATCGAGGTGGAGGACAAGTACGTGTCCGTGGCGCGCATCTTCGACACCGCGGAGGAGATCCCCGAGTCGTACAAGGGCAACAAGTACGTGCGCACGCGCCGCGACGAGATCGTAAGCCTTATCAGCTACGCGGTGGGCTGCATGTTCGGGCGCTACTCGCTTGATCGCGACGGCCTGGTGCTGGCCGACCAGGGCGACACGGTGGATAACTACGTTGCGAAGGTGGCCGACGGCGACGCATCGCGCGTCAGCTTCATGCCCGACGCCGACAACGTGCTGCCCATCACTGACGACGAGTACTTCGACGATGACATCGTGGGGCGCTTCGTGGAGTTCATGCGCGCGGCCTATGGTGCCGAAACGCTCGAGGAGAACCTGCGCTTCGTCGCCGAGGCGCTCGGCGGGCGCGGCACGTCTCGCCAGGTCATCCGCGCGTATTTCCTGAAGGACTTCTTCAAGGATCACTGCCAAACCTACAAGAAGCGCCCCATCTACTGGCTGTTCGACTCAGGCAAGAAAAACGGCTTCAAGGCGCTTGCGTACCTGCACCGCTACCAGCCAGACTTGCTCGCGCGCGTGCGCACCGACTACGTGCACGAGCAGCAGGAACGCTACCGCGCACAGATGAGCTTCATCGACGAGCAGCTGTCCAGCGCTGAGAAGGGCGAGCGCGTGAAGCTGGAGAAGCAGCGCCGGAAGCTCTCCGACCAGCTCGCCGAAACGATCGCGTTCGAGGAGCGCCTGCACCACCTGGCCGACCAGATGATCGTCATCGACCTGGACGACGGAGTGAAAGCGAACTACGCGAAGTTCGAAGACGTGCTGGCGAAGATCAAGTAGGGCGGGCGTTGGCTGGGCTGCCGGCGCCGCATGCGGGTTGCAAGAGTGTTCGGCGCGCTGGGGCGCGCCGTGGAACGGAGTGTTTGCCATATGGCGAAGATAGATGTTGAAGGGCAGTTGAAGGCGCGGTTCGCGCAGCCGCTTGCGCCTGCGGCTGCACGTCGCATCGTGATTTGGAACGATCCTGCCGGCGAGTTCGAGGACGCGTTCGACGGCCTGGCCGAACGGGGCTTCGACGGCGCGGGCGCAACGGATACCGTTATGCCGGCGGGCGAAGGGTTCGCGCGGCCCGTGCGCTTCGTGAAGGCGGCGGAAGGCGGTATGTTCGAGGTGAAGCGCCTGATTTCGCGCGGCGACGTTGCAAGCGATTTGCTGGTGTACCGCCAGCGCGCCCGCGGCGACATCGAGGGCGATTGGCTGGCCGACGTGGAGCTGTTCGCCGACCATTTCCAGGCCGACTTCCTGTCGCTTCTGGCCGACGAGTTGAACGCCGAGGATTCCACCGACGTGCGCGCGGCGCTGGAGGCGATGCGTGCGTTCTTCGCTGCGAAAGACCGCGTGCGGCGCTTCTCGAAGTGCTGCCCGGCGCCGGCGTCGGGCGCCGACGTGGAGCTTGGCGTGCTGGCCGCGCTGCTCGATGGCGCCTCGCCCGACGACGCGACGGGCGGTTTCGTGGTGCGCGGGTATCTGCGCGAGCTTCTGCACAACGGCGGGCCGGCGGCGTTCGAGACGTTCGCGAAATACGGCGCCGGCGAGGCTCTGGCGCGTTGGGTGCAGCGCATCACCGACTTTTCGGGCGCGCTTGACGGCGCTACCACCTTCGCCGAGCTGGCTTCGCACGTGCTGCTGTCGGCGGCTTCGCTTTCTATCCCCGCTGCCGCGCTTGCGGGGCTTGAAGGCCGCATTTCCTCGCAGAACGCGCAGTACTGCCTGGCCGTGGTGAAGGATTGGGACCGCGACGCACGCTTCTCTTCCGAGGACCTGTTCGAGGTGTGCCGCCGCGTGGAGGACGAATGCGGGCTTGCGGCTCGCTTCGCGGCCGCGCCGCTGGCCGATATCGTGGAATGCGACGTGTTCCCCTGCATCAACGAGGCCATTCTGGCAACGCTGTTCGAGTCGTTCGCGCAGGGCGCCGATCGCGAGGCCGATGCCCGCACCGCGGTGGACCGTCGCTGCAACCTGGCATGGCACGCGCGCGTGGCCTGCTATTTCGAGGCGCTTGAGGCCATCGCCGACATGCACGGGTTCAAAGCTGCTCACGCCCAGGGCTTCCACGAGGCGCAGCCCGCCCGGGTGTGGCAAGCCTACACGCAGGATTGGTGGCGCATGGACGCGCTGTACCGCAAGCTGTGCCGCACGGCGGGCGCGTGCCGCACGCGCGGCTACGAGAACCTGGAAGAACCCCTGCGCGCTGCCATGCAGTGGGCCGAGGGGCTGTATTCCAACTGGTTTCTGGCCGAGGCGAACAGTTGCTGGGCGGCCGCCGCGCAGCAGCAGTGGCTTGATTGCGGGCACGTGGAAGGCGTGGACTGCCAGCGCGACTTCTATTGGAAGGTGCTGCCGTCGTGCCAGGGTTCCGCGAAAACCATGGTGGTCATCATCTCCGACGCGCTGCGCTTCGAAGTGGGGCGCGAGGTTGCCCGCACGCTTGAACGCGAGAAGGGCGGCATGGTGAAGCTTTCCAGCATGCAGGCCGCGTACCCTTCCGTCACCGAATTCGGCATGGCGGCGTTGCTGCCGCGCCGGGGCATCTCGCTTGATTTCGAAACGGGGCAGGTGTTCGCCGACGGCAGGCCCACCGCCACCACCGAGCAGCGCGAGGCCGTGCTGCGTACTGTGCGCCCACACGCGCGCGCCTTGCGGGCCGACACGTACCTGGAAATGCCCGCGGCCGAGCGCAAAAGCCTACTGAAGGAAGCCGAGCTGGTGTACCTGTACCACAACGTCATCGACGCCACGGGCGAGAAGCTGGCCACCGAGAACTCGGTGTTCGACGCCTGCAGCGACGCCGTGGAGGACGTGTGCGCGCTGGCCAAGCGCGTGTGCATGGACGCGCCCGGCGCGCGCGTTGCCATAACCGCCGACCACGGTTTTTTGTACACGCGCCACGACCTGGACGAATGCGAGCGCGTGGGCAAGACCGACCTTCCCGCGGCCGACACGGTGTGCGGCAAGCGCCACCTGGTCGTTCGCGCCGACGACGCGGCCGAGTTCGCGGGCGGCGCCGGCGCCGGCGCCGGGCAGGCCCCGTTCATCCGCGTGGGCATGGACGACGTCGACGGCGGGCGCTTCGTGGGCTTCACGCCGCGGGGCAACGTGCGCATCAAACGCCCCGGCGGCACCTGCCGCTACGTGCACGGCGGCGTCAGCCTGCAGGAGTTGTGCGTGCCGCTGGTCACGTTCTGGCGCGTGGGCGCAAGGTCGAAGGACTTCCAGGACACGCGCCCGGCCACGCTGCGCGTGCTTTCGCCCGAGCGCCGCATCACGAACTCGCTGTTCACGGTGAACCTTATTCAGGAAGAGCCCGCTGTGGGCAAGGTGCTGCCGTGCGAGTACGAGCTGTGCTTCGCCGATTCGTCGGGCAATGAGGTGAGCAACGTGGAGAAGGCGCATGCCGACAAAACGTCGGACAACCCGCAGCAGCGCGTGGTGAAGGCGAAGTTCACGCTGAAGGGCTCGAACTTTTCGGCGAAAGAGGAGTATCAGCTGGTGGCGCGCGAGCGCCAAAGCGGGCAGATCGCGTGGCGCGAGCCTTATCGCATAGAGGTTTCGTTCGCGCCGCTTGACTTTGGGTTCTAGCGCACGGCGCTGATGAGAGAAAGGGTGGGCCATGCCTACTGGATACGATGACGATTTGTGGGAGGTTCCTGCAGTTCAGCCTTCCGAGGAATACGAGCAAGCCGTGACGGGCGGCACGTGGCAGGACGCGGCCGGCGCCGATGCCGGCGTTGCGGCGGCGGGCGCCGGCGGCGCGGTTGCGGACGCCGGCGACGCGGCACAGCTCGACGAGGATTTCGCGGTGGCCGTGGGGGAGGCTATGCCGGGCACCTCCGGGGCTGTGGGCTTTCAGGCTGACGAGCTTGACTGCAAGCTGCTGGAGCACTTCGGCGGCAAAATCGTGCGCAAGGACCTGACGGCGCTCATGAAGCGCGGGGCGAACGTGCCCACGTTCGTGCTGGAATACCTGCTGGGGATGTATTGCTCCACCGACAACGAGGAAGACCTGGCGGCCGGCCTTGACCGCATTCGCACCATCCTCACGAACAACTACGTGCGCCCCGACGAAAGCGAGCGCATCAAGTCGAAGATCCGCGAGCTGGGGCAATACACCATCATCGACAAGGTGTCGGCCGTGCTTGACGAGTACAAGGACATCTACGAGGCGCATTTCACGAACCTGAACATCGAGCCGTTCGTGATGCCGGCCGATTACGTGCGCAACTACTCCAAGATCTTGCAAGGGGGCATTTGGTGCATCATGCGCATTGAATACCGCCGGGTGAACCTTGACGAAGACGATTTTGGCATGGAAGTGTTCGGCGACGAGCGGCCCAAGAAGCGCGCCGTCGGAAAGAAGCGCGGGGCGGAGGACTCGCCGTTTTCGGTGGCCAGCCTCACGCCCATCCAGATGCCGAACCTTGACCTGGAGTCCATGATCGAGCAGCGCCAATACTTCACGCGCGACGAATGGCTTGACATGCTGCTGCGCTCGGCGGGCTACGAGCCCAGCGTGCTGACCGAGCGCGAGCGCATGCATTTCGTCGAGCGCATGGTGCCGCTGGTTGAGCGCAACTACAACCTGTGCGAACTGGGGCCGCGCGGCACGGGCAAAAGCCACATCTACAAGGAGGTTTCGCCCTACGCCATCCTGCTTTCCGGCGGGCAGACCACCACGGCCAACCTGTTCGGGCGCATGAACGCGCGCGGTGCGGCGCGGTTGGGGCTGGTCAGCCACTGGGACTGCATCACGTTCGACGAGGTTGCCGGCATGCGCTTCCGCGACCAGAACGCCGTGCAGATCCTGAAGGACTACATGGCCTCGGGCAGCTTCGCGCGCGGGCGCGACCAGATGAACGCCGACGCGTCCATCGTGTATGAGGGCAACATCAACGACACGGTGGCCAACGTGCTGAAAACCACGCACCTGTTCGACCCGTTCCCCATCGAGTTCAACAACGACTCGGCGTTTTTCGACCGCATCCACTATTACCTGCCTGGTTGGGAGATTCCCAAGATGCGCTCGGATTTGCTTACGGAGCACTACGGCCTGATCACCGACTGCCTCAGCGAGTTCTGCAAGGAGATGCGCCGGCGCGACTACACGCACCTGATCGATGAGTATTTCCGCCTGAACAGCGATTTCAACAAGCGCGACGAGATTGGCGTGCGCAAAACGTTTTCCGGCCTGGCCAAGCTTTTGTTCCCCGATCAGAACATGGGCAAGGAGGACGTGCGCTGGCTTCTGGAATACGCCATCGAGGGGCGCCGCCGCGTGAAAGAACAGCTCAAGATCATGGCCGGCGTGGAGTTCATCGACGTGAACCTGGGGTATCTGGATGCGGAGAACCCGTCTGAGACGAAGGTGATCGGCGTGCCCGAGCAAACGGACAGCACGCTCATTCCCGACGGGCCGCTGATGGCGGGCCAGGTGTTCGGCGTGGGCAAGTCGCTTGGCGGCGAGTTCGCGGTGTACAAGTTGGAGAACAAGGCCGTGATGGGCGAGGGCAAGTTCAGCCACGAGGGCATCGGCAACGTGCGTCCCGTGCGCGACTCGGTCGAGGCCGCGTTCAAGCTGTTCGAGACGAACGCGTCGCGCGTGGCCCGCGGCATGCATGCGGGCTCGAAGGACTTCCTGCTGTACTACAACGACTTGCAAAGCAAGGGGCTGTCCGATGAGATTTCGTTGGCCGAGTTCGTGGGCCTGTGCTCGGCGGCGTGCAACAAGCCCGTGCTAGACGCTCTGGCGGTGCCGGGCGCGCTGCGCATTTCCGGCACCATCGACGACATTCGCGGGCTGGAGGACATCATGCGCGTGGCGAAGAACGCCGGCGCGAAGCGGGTGCTTTTGCCCACGTCGTCCATCATGGACATGCAGACGGTGCCGCCTGAGCTGATTTCGGGCGTGAGCCCCGTGTTCTACACGCCGGGCGATTACGTGGACGCGGCCGTGAAGGCGCTGGGGCTGTAGAGCGTGGCGAAGGGAGACGTTATGGGCGGCGAGGACGAGGCGCGCGGCGAGGCGGCTTTGGGGCTGACGGGCGCCGATGCGCTTGAGGCGGCGTTGAACAGGGCGCTTGGCGCGACGTTTGGCGCGGATGCCGCGCTTGAGGCTTCGCGTCGGAGCCAGGGTTTCGACGAGCAGCAACAGCGCGATGCGGATGCGGCGCGGAAGCTGCTTCGCGAGTGGCGGCGTCATGAGGAGCGCTGCGATCTGCGCCGGTGCCTAGTGGAGGGCGCGCTGGGGGAATGGGTGCGGCGCAACGAGGCAAGGTGCGTGCACCGCGCGTATCAGCAGGTGGGCATTGTGCCGTCGCTGCAGATGGACCGGCGCTACAAGGCGCTTCGCTCCATGAGCTCGTGCGATTTGCTGCTGAAGCGCGTGGAGCAGACCATCGGCGCCATCGAGGCGAAGATCGCGTCCGACTCGTGCGAGCGGTACGCGGCGGTGTTCAACTCGGCGGCGCGCGCGTTGCAACAGCAGCTTGCGCGCGTGCGCGAGGTCGAGGTGGGCCAGCCGTGCGTGCCCGAGGGCGCGGACGCGGACGCAGGTGCGGGGGATGCGCCGGTTGGTGGCGTGGCTGGCGCTGGCGATGTTGACGGCGCGGCGGCTGCTGGCGGCGCGGGGGCCGGTGCGCCCGGCGGCCTTGACGACCGGCTGGTGGGCGTGTTTCAGGATGCGCTTGGGTTGCCGCAGGTCGACGTGCTTGGCGGCGTTGAGCGGGAAAGCCAGCAAGACTTGGTTGCCAACCGCATCGATGTCGCGCTCGCGGCGGTGCGGGCTTGCCTGGACGAGTGGGTGTATCAGGCGGCGCAGGGTGTTGCGGGCCGGCGCATGCCTGCGTTCGACGTACCCGCGTTCGGCGGGGTGCGCTGCGTGCGCGTTGTCGACGTGGCCCAGCTTACCGAGCTGCTGCTTCAGGTGAAGGCTTCGTACGCGACGTATGCGAAAAGCGTGCGGCAAGGTGGGTTGTTCTGCGCGTTCGGAAGCGATGGGGAATACGGCGAGGCTGCTCCCTCTGCGTTCTCGGCGTTTTTCCGGGCCGTGTGCTCGGACCCTGACGAGGACGAAGGCGACGATGATGATTGCCCCGAGGGCATTCCCGATTTCGTCGACGAGGAGGCTAAGCGCGGCGGCGACGACATCGCCCGCGCCATCGAGCGCATGAAGACGTTCAATGCGCAGCGCTACGGCGGCGTGCTCGATGATGACCCCGCGCTGCCCGCCGAGCACTTCTGGTATGGCGTGAAGAAGCTTTCGTCCTTCGCTGAACAGGCGATTCAGGTCGATGAACGGGCGTGGGATTCCTATATCGATCGCGTGGAATACGTCGTGTGCGAAGCAGCCAAGCCGCTTTCCGAAGCCATGGACGACGAGCAGATTGCCCAGCTTGAGGAAGCCCTAGGCGCTCTGCTGGCCGACGACAACGCGTAGCGCGCAGGAGAGGGCGCACGCGCGTAGCGCGCGGATTCGCGAGCGCCTGCGGGCGTGCGCACCTGGCCCGAGTCGTTGGCTGGATGCGCGCGCGCCGTGTGTCGGGCGGTTGGCTGCGGGGTGGTGCGCGCAGGGTGCCGAATTGTTGCGAACTGGGAAAGAGGCGCTGCCCAGGGATTCCGCTTTGGAGCGATGTGGGAATTGGCGAAGGGGGTTTGTCGGCAGGCAAGTGTCATGCGGTTCTGAAATGGCCGGAAGTGGGAACAAAAATTGCTGGCCTGTGGGGTTCGCCGAGAACCCCGCGCCGTTTTCGGGGGAAGTGGGAAGCGGGTTGTTCGCACTTTGCTCCCACTTCTCCCGAAAACGGAATCCCTGGCGGCCCGTTCGCCGCCGCGCGGGGTGGGCGTTCGTATGCCGGCGCTTGCTGGATGCGCGCGCGAGGGCTGGTGTGCTGGCTGTGCGGGGTTCGCATGCTGCCGGGGCTGGACGGATGCCGGCTGGATGCGTGCGCGGCTGTTCCGACGCCGGGCGCCTGCTGGGGTGTGCCGTGTGCCGGGCGGTTGGCTGCGGGGGCGCTTGGGGCGCGGTACCATGTGGGCATCACTGTGCGATTGGCGCCGCGGCGCCCCGAGGAGGTTTTCATGGAAGCAACCGAAAAGCGTTACTTGGAACTGCTGGCGCAATCGTTTCCCACAACCGAGGCCGCTGCCGCCGAGGTCATCAACCTCAGCGCCATCCTGAACCTCCCGAAAGGCACCGAATTCTTCTGCTCCGACATCCACGGCGAGTCCGAGGCGTTCAGCCACATCCTGCGCAACGGTTCGGGCTCCATCCGCCTGAAAGTGGACGAGGCCTTCGGCGACTCGCTTTCCGAAGCCGCCAAGCGCGAGCTGGCCACGCTCATCTACTACCCGCGTGAAAAGGCGAAACTCATCCTGGCCGACGTTGACGACGAGCGCGCGTGGTACGCCACGGTGGTGCCGCGCCTCGTGGCCGTGTGCAAGCGCGCGGCCCGCAAGTACACCGCCAGCCGCGTGCGCCGCGCGCTGCCCGCCGAGTTCGCCTACATCATCGAAGAGCTGATGGACGAGGACAACCACGGCGTGGACAAGGAAGCCTACTACGCCGGCATCATCGACGCGGCCGTGCGCACGGGCCGCGGCATCGCGCTCATCGAGGCGCTTGGGCAGCTCATCCAGCGCCTGGCCATCAGCCAGCTGCACATCATCGGCGACATCTACGACCGCGGTCCGAACCCCGATGTCATTATGGAGACGCTGCGTGCGCAGCATAACGTGGATATCCAGTGGGGCAACCACGACATCGTGTGGATGGGCGCGGCGCTCGGCCAGCGCGGCTGCATCGCGCACGTGGTGCGCAACTGCGCGCGCTACGGCAACCTGTCCATCCTGGAAGACGCTTACGGCATCAACATCCTGCCGCTGGCCAGCTTCGCGCTTGACGCCTACCGCGACGACCCGTGCGCCGGCTTCGCGCTGAAGGGCAACCCCGACCTGCCGCCGTCGGAGCTGACCATGAACGTGAAAATCCAGAAGGCCATGGCCATCATCCAGTTCAAGGTGGAGGCCGCGCTCATCGACGAATATCCCGAGTTCGGGCTTGAAAGCCGCAAGCTGCTGGACAAAATCGACTACGAAGCCGGCACCGTGGTGGTGGACGGCATCACCTACCCGCTTACCGACACCGTGTTCCCCACGGTGGACCCGGCAAACCCGTTCGCGCTCACGCCGGCCGAAGAAGAGGTGATGTGCCGCCTGGAGGCCGCGTTCACCGGCTGCGAGAAGCTGCAGCGCCACATGCACTTCTTCCTGGAGGCGGGCAGCCTGTACAAAATCTGCAACGGCAACCTCATGTTCCACGCGTGCGTGCCGCTCAACGCCGACGGCAGCCTGAAGGAAGTCAACGTGTTCGGCACGCCGTACAAGGGCCGCGCGCTGTACGACGTGATGGAGCGCTACGTGCGCGCGGCGTTCTACAGCCACGACGCCGACGAGCGCCGCCGCGGTCGCGACCTTCTGTGGTACCTGTGGCTGGGCGAGGGCAGCCCGCTGTTCGCGAAAAGCAAGATGGCCACGTTCGAGCTGTACCTCATCGCCGACAAGGCCGCGCGCAAGGAAGTGAAGAACCCGTTCTACACGCTCATCGACGACGAGCAGGTCATCGCCGGCATCTTCCGCGACTTCGGCATGGACCCGGAAACGTCGCACATCGTGTGCGGGCACGTGCCGGTGAAGGTGAAGGACGGCGAAGACCCCGTGAAGTGCGGCGGGCGCGTGTTCATGATCGACGGCGGGTTCTCGAAGGCGTACCAGCCCACCACGGGCATTGCCGGCTACACGCTCATCAGCAACTCGTTCGGGTTCATTTTGGCTGCTCACGAGCCGTTGAAGTCGGCAGCCGCGGCCGTGAAGGAAGAGCTTGACATCCACAGCTCCCGTCGCGTGGTGGAGCGCGTGCCGCACCGCACGCGCGTGGCCGACACCGACGACGGCGCCGACATCCGTCGCCGCGTGGCCGAGCTGGAACGCCTGCTGCAAGCCTACCAAGACGGCGAAGTAGCTGAACCGGGCGTGCGCTAGGGGCGCGGACAAAGGGGAGAGGCCGCGGCAATCGGGGCCGCGGCCTTTTTTGCTCGGGGATGCTGCAAATTCGCTTGCACAATGTTTTGAGCCTTTGTTTCGACAGGCGGAGGACAGGTGTGGAGAAACGCGTCCGTGCCCGCGTTCGCTCATGGCGGATGCGTGGTCTTTCGTGCTTCCGGATGCGTTTGGTTCTGGCGCTTGCGTGGCTCGGTGTAGTATCGTAGAACATACGTCAAATTGACGAGGCTCTTACGTGGCTTTTACAGATTATGGGGAACTGAATGGCGTTAACGTTTGCTGACTTTCTTGCGCAGGCTATGGCCCAGCCGATCCTGTTCGTTATTTTGGTGCTCATCATCGGCGTCACGGCCGTGTCCGGTGCAACCGACGCGCCGAACGCCATTGCCACCGTGGTGTCAACCCGGTGCCTGAAGCCGAACGTGGCCATCGGCCTGGCGGCGGTGTTCAACTTCGTGGGCCTGGTGGGCATGACGTTCATCTCCACGGCCGTTGCGAAAACTATGTTCGGCATGGTCGACTTCTCAGGAAATACCGACGCGGCGCTATTGGCCCTGGTGGCAGCCATGATCGGTGCCATCGGATGGGGCATATTCTGCTGGTTTTTCGGCATACCGTGCTCGAAGTCGCACTCGCTGATCGCCGGCATCACCGGCGGCGCCATCGCCATGAACGGCTGGGCGGGCGTTGTGCCCTCCGAGTGGGTAAAAGTCATCTACGGCATGGTGTTTTCCCTGGTGGCAGGCTTTCTTTTGGGCTGGGTGTTCACGAAGGTCATCGAGCGCGTGTTCAAGATGGTCAACCGCCAAGTGGCCAACACCGCCTTCACCGTCATTCAGGACATCTGCGCGTTGGCGCTGTCGTTTTTGCACGGCGCGCAGGACGGCCAGAAGTTCATGTCCATCGCCATGCTGGGCATCGCACTGTCGTTCGGCAGCTCCACGCCTGACGCGGGCGGTTTCCCCATGTGGGTCATGATCACGTGCTCGCTGGCCATTTCGGCCGGCACGGTGGTGGGCGGCAAGCGCATCATCAAGTCCGTGGGCATGGACATGGTGAAGCTGGAGAAGTACCAGGGCGTGGCCGCGAACTTCTCCACGGTGTTCACGTTGCTGTTCGCCAGCTTGACGGGCATGCCGGTTTCCACGGGCCACTGCAACACGTCGGCCATCATGGGCGTGGGTGCCAGCCGCTCCATCAAGCGCGTGAACTGGAGCATCGCGAAAAACATGCTGCTGGCCTGGGTCATCACGTTCCCCGCATGCGGCCTGATTGGTTTCGTGCTGGCCAAGTTGTTCATGATGCTGGCGTAGACGCCGCGCAGGCGTTTCGGCTTGCTTTTTGTTCGCCATTTCCCAGAGCGAGTGCTCTTAAGTGCAAGCTGCTCCAGGCCCGGGCAAATGCCCGGGCTTTTTTGCGTTAGGATTGGGGCTCGCCTGTTCGTGGAGATGCGCTATCTGGGCTGGCTTGTTACCTCCCCGAATTTCCGTGCTGCTTTCTGTGGCGCTGCGTACGAAAATCGCTCATGTATGTGATTTAACTTGCCTTGCCGAGGTAGCAAGCCAAAGATGGTTGCGTTTTCCCTGGTCACAGAGCAGTGGAAAAGGGGGATACTCAACGAATCCTCAGCAAATCACATACATGAGCGATTTTTGATTTCAAGGTGGCTTGATGGGGCGTTTGGCTTGCGGCGGATTCGCATGGCGGGCATGCTGCAGCGGGTTTTGGCGGGTTGCAAGTGGGTAAGCTAACAAGTGGGCAAGTCGGCGAGTTGATAAGCTAACAAGTGGGGCAAGCTGGCAAGTGGGCCAACTTGGCAAGGTGGCGGGTTGCAAGTGGGTTGCGGGCTGGTTTCGCGGCGGTGGCGGTTGCTTCGTGGGGACAACGTGGGCGTTCATGCCGGCGTCAAGGCAGGCTTGCTTGTCGGAGCTGAACGCGTTGGCCATCATGGCGATGATGGGGATGGTGCGCCCCAGCGGGTTCTTGCCGCGGCGAATCTCGCGCGTGGCGTCGAGGCCGTTTATCGCGGGCATCTGCACGTCCATGAGGATGGCGTCGAACTGCCTGGGCTCCACCTGCGCAAACGCCTTAAGCAGCGTGCGACCGTCGGGATAGATGGTGCAGCTGGCGCAGGCGCATGGCATCGCCGATGAAGTGCTCGTGGGTAAGCTCGTGCACGCGGATGGTGAACGTTTGGCTGCGGCTTTCGGCCTGCGAGCGGATGATGCTGTCGATCTGCGCAACCTGGTCGGCCAGGCTGATGGGCTCGCGGCCAAGCGTGACTTCGCTCGACTCGGTTTTGCTCATGTCAAGCACGTCGTTGATAAGGCTGAGCAGGTGCTGGCTGGACGTTTGGATCTTGTGCAGGTACGCGTCCATCTTCTCGGGGTCGTCCTTGTCGTGCTCCATCAACTTCGTCAGGCCCACGATGGCGTTCATGGGCGCGCGGATGTCGTGCAACATGTTTGCCAGAAACTCGCTTTTCGACTTGTTCACCGCGTCCGCCTTGGCCTTTGCGGCTTCAACCTCGTGCATGGATTTGGCCTGCAGGCGGCGCCGCTCCGTTTCGAACTGGGCTTTCTGCGCGGAAACCTGCGCGCGGTACGCGCTGCACACCAGCGCGGCCACCAGCGCCAGCAGCGCCGCGCCCAGCGTGAGCGTGGCGCGCGTGACCGTTGCCTGGTAGCCCAGAAGCGCGTTGTTCGTGATGGATTTGCCCACGATGCACACCAGCGAACCGGTGCACTATTCGTCACGACCTGCGCAGACTTCGGGCGGCGGAATTGCATGGGGGCATGCGGGTGACCCGTGCGTTTGAGCAAGAAATCGAACTTTCCGGGCCTTGTGACATCGCTCGGGGCTCGGAAAGCTCAGTTTCTTACCCAAACGAGCCGTTTGCGGGGGAAATGGGCGGGATCGAGCGACGGAAAGTTCGATTTCTTGCCCAAAATCGGCTCGAAAAGGTATGGGCATTCGGAAAGTTCGAAATCGTGTCAGCTTCGACTGGCTGAAGGGGCAGCGCTAGAAAGGGACGGGGCGAAGGAGCGACGCTGAGGGTTAGGGCGGAAGAGGCGAGGGGCGGACGGCGCCGTTAGCGCTTGTTGTAGCGGTAGGCGATCCAGGGGCGGGAGGCGGCTAGCTCGCCGACCACCAGCGTTACCGACACCACTTCGCGCGCGTTGTTTTCCTTCGCGTACTTCAGCGCGACGTCCATGACGTTCGAAAGGATAGACATCTCGTGCATTGAAACCCCTTTAAGCTCCCCTGCCTCTTGCGGGCCCTAGCTCCCCAAGGCAAGGGCCAGCGAAATGCTGGCCCTTAGTGTAGCGCGTCAGGCTAGTCGATCATGCCCGTTGCGCGGCGAACCATTGGGCGTCGAAGAACTCGTTGCGCGGCATGTCCGTGCACCACAGCGTCTCCTGCGGCGTGTAGAACTCCTTGAGCATGGCCATCTCGTGGCCGCCCTCGACGGCGACTACGAGATTTTCACCGAGGTGGACTTCGAGGAAGGCAACAAGTTCGACGAGTACTTTGAGGAGTGGGAGGTCATCGGCAAGAAGTACTGGGGGTACGCCCTGTACACCGCCGCCCACGAGGCGCTGCCGCAGAATCTGGCGCCGGGCCTGATCATGGCCGGCGACGTGAACGGCCTGGGCATGGAGCCCGCCGCCATCTCCGGCATCTACGCCGCGAACAAGATCCTCGGCAAGACGGTAGACTAGCGCGTCCGCGTTTAACTGCCGAGCCTCCAAGCGCCCGCTGGCATTGCGCCCGCGGGCGTTTTTGCGTTTGCGGGTGGCGAAGGGGCGCGGGTGTTGCGCGTCGGCGCTATAGGAACGATAATAATAAGTTTTCAAGGTTGCGTGCGCTGCGACGGCGCGCGTTGCGCTGGCGTGCTGCCGGCGCGTTGAGTAGGGAAGATGGGTTCATGAGCAAAAACGCTTCTCGTTTGCCGAATAAGTTGCCGTTCGTCCTGATGGGCGGGCATATTTGCGTTGACGCCTGCCAGGGCGGCCTGGCGTCGGTGCTGCCGTTTCTGGTGATCCAGTCCGGCTTTTCGTACACGGAAATCACGGCGCTGGTGCTGGCGTCGAACAGCGCGTCGGCCATCATCCAGCCGCTGTTCGGGTGGCTGGGCGACAAGAAGGCGCGGCCGTGGCTGATGGCGGTGGGCGTGGCGCTGGCGGGCATCGGCCTGGCGCTGGTGGGCGTGCTGCAGTCGTATTGGCTGGTGGTTGCGGCGGCCATGATCTCGGGCATCGGCAACGCCATGCTGCACCCCGAAGGCGCGCGCCTGGCGAACCTTACCGGCGGTGACGACAAAGCGGTCAGCATGTCGGTGTTTTCCGTGGGCGGGCAGATCGGCTTTTGTCTGGGGCCGGTGATCAGCGTGGCGGCCATCACGGCGTTCGGCCTTGCCGGCACGCTGGTTTACCTGGTCATTTGCATTCCGTACGCCTTGGTGCTGCTGGCGCTGACCCCGAAGTTCCGCACGTTCGGCGTGCGCGCGGCGGCGCAGGCGGCCGCCGGCGTGCGCGACCGTTGGGGCGCGTTTTCCGTGGTGCTCGGCGCGCTTTCGGTGCGCTCCATCGTGTTCTACGGCGTTACCAGCTTCTTCCCGCTGTACCTGGTGGCCACGTTCGGCGCGTCCGAAGACGCCGCGTCGCTGCTGATCACGGTGTTTTCCGTTTGCGGTGCGTTTGCCACGGCGGCGTCGGGCATGGTTTCGCACCGTATTCCCACGCCGCGGCTGATGGTGGGTTGCTTCGCGCTGATGGCGTTGGCGCTTGTTGCGTTCGTGACCTCGGGAAACGTGTGGCTGTGCGTGGTGGCGGTCATGGTGCTGGCGCCGTGCGTGAACCTGTTCAACCCGCCGGCCGTGGCGTTGGGGCAGTCGTATCTGCCGGCGCACCTGGGCATGGCCTCGGGACTTTCGTTCGGCGTGGCCGTGGCCGTCGGCGGCATCGCCTCGCCGCTTTTGGGCGTGCTGGGCGACGGCGTTGGCCTGGTGCCCGTCATTTGGATTCTGGTGGCGTGCGCAGCCGCTGGCCTGGTGTTTTCCCTGGGCGTGCTTGCCAATGAGTCCCGCTTCCGCCGCCTGAAGTAGCGCGAAGCGACATTTCGCCATCAACAAGAAAGCCTCCGAACGCGTTTGCTGCGTTCGGAGGCTTCTGCGATTCAACGGGTCTTTTGCGCCAAGCGCTATGCCTGCACTTTTGCGGCGCGCTGGGCTTGCATCCAGTCGGCCAGGGCGGCGATGCCCTTGTTGTGTTTGGCGTCCGTCTCGAAAATCTCCAGGTTGGGGTTGAGCATGCGCGCGTGCTCTTTTAGGCGGTCCATGTCGAAGTCCTCGTTCAGTGGCAGGTAGTCGCACTTCGTGACCACCAGCGCGTCGACGGCGGCGAACATGGGCGGGTACTTCATCACCTTGTCCCAGCCCTCGGGCACCGACAGCAGCATGATGCGCGTGTGCGCTCCCGTGTCGAAGTCGGCGGGGCACACCAGGTTGCCGATGTTTTCCAGGAAGAGGTAGTCGAAGCGGTCGCCCTCGAAGGCCTTGAACGCGGCCTCGACCATGCGCATTTCCACGTGGCACACGCCGCGCGTGTTCAGCTCCACCGACGCCACGCCGGCTTCTTTGATCTTCAGCGCGTCGACGTCGGATTCCAGGTCGGCCTCGATGACGCCCAGCTCGCCGGCGGCCCGGGCGCGCAGCTCGCGGATGAGCGCGAGCAAAAGCGTGGTCTTGCCGGCGCCGGGGCTTGCCATGACGTCGACGAAGAACGTGCCTTCGGCGGCACGCTCGGCGCGGAATGCGTCGGCGGCCTCGTCGTTTGCGGCTAGGATGTTCTGTTTCACTTCTATGATGCGGGTGTGTTCCATGATGTCTCCTTCGCGGCGCGCACAGGCGCGCGGGTTTCTTCGTTGTCCCATGATAGCCCGGCGGTCGGGCGCTCGCAATCACGGCGGGACGTTTCAACAATTGTGTCGCAAACGCCGGCGTCGGCGGGGTGGCGCAGCGTTTGCTACAATCGGCGAAAACGTAAACGGTTTAAGGAGCTCCCATGTTCCGACCTCTCAGGAAGAAAAGCAACGCCGCCGACGACGCGGCGGCGCGCGAGCTTTTGGCGCGCGAGCGGCGCGGCGTGCTGGCGGTTGCCGGCGACGACGGCTACCCGTACGCCGTGCCCGTCAACTACTTCTACGACGCCGAGGCCGGCAAAATCTACCTGCACGGCTCGAAGCGCGGGCACAAGGTGGATGCCATTGGCCGCAACGACAAGGTGTGCTTCACCGTGTATGGCAACGAGTACGTTGACCAGGCCGAACCCTGGGCTCCGTACATGCAAAGCGCCGTGGTGTTCGGGCGCTGCAAGTTGATCGACGACGCCGCGCGGGCCGCCGAGCACGTGCGCCGCTTCGCGCTGAAGTATTACCCCAGCGCCGAAGCCGTCGACGAAGAACTGGCCCATTCCCTCAAGGCAACCTGCCTGTACGAGATCACCATCGAGCACCTAACCGGCAAGCAAGTGCAGGAAAAGTAGGGAAGGCCCTGCGTGCGGAAGGGCGTGTGGTTTGCTCTCTTGAGCGAAAAAATGAGCCGGCTTCATGGGACGAAGTCGGCTCATTTGGCCACTGGCTTGTTTTTGCGAAGAGTCAGGACGTTGCGCTCGGGGAAAAGCGGACGTGGTTGCGAAGAAGGGCCATTCGTCGCTTTCGGTCGTTCGGGCGGAGTGGGCCCGTCCGTTGAGCTACTTGCGTTTCTTCCGCGCGCCGTCTAGGCGGAACGGTTTCAGGTAGCAGGTCATGGCGGCGGTGAGTACCAGGGCTACGGCTTCGGCTACCAGGATGGACAGCCAGATGCCGTCGGCGCCAAGCACCAGCGGCACCAGCAGCACGGCGCCGATTTCGCAGATGAACGTGCGCACGAACGAGATAAGCGCGCTGACGTGGCCGTTTCCCACGGCGGTGAACAGCGACGAGCCGTACACGTTGAAGCCCATCACCAGCAGCGCGAACGAGTACAGCAGCGCCGCGTGCACCGTCAGCTCAAGCAGCCCGGCGTCGTAGCCCACGAACAGCGTGGCAAGCGGCGTGACAAGCACCCGCGTCAGCGCGAACATGCCCACGCCGGCCACACCGACGATGAGCAGGCTTTTCCGGAACAAGCTGGCCATCTCTTCGCCGTTGCGCGCGCCCAGGTGGTAGCTCATCAGCGGCGCGCAGCCCGTGCAGTACCCTAAAAACACCGCCGCGAACAAGAAGCCCGCGTACATGATGACGCCGTAGGCCGCCACGCCCGGCTCGCCCAGGTAGGCCAGCAGCTGGATGTTGTACACCATGGCCACCACCGACGACGCGATGTTCGACACCATCTCCGACGAGCCGTTCCAGCACGCGCGCCCGAGCGTGCGCCAATCGAAGCGCGTGCGCACCAGGCGCAGGTTGCTTGTGTTCTTCCGCATGAAATACACGAGCGGGATAAGCGCGCCGGCCGCCTCGCCGGCCATGGTGCCGATGGCGGCGCCGGCCACGCCCAGCCCCGCGCCCACGATGAGCACCGCGTCGAGCACGATGTTCGCTACGCCGGCCACCACGGTGACGCCGAACGCCATGTCGGGCTTGCCGGCGGTCATCATGAGCTCCTGGAACAGGTACTGCAAAATGGTGAACGGCACGCTCATGACCAGGATGGACCCGTACACGATGCCGTCTTCGAGCATCTGGCCGCTTGCGCCCAGCGCCACCAGCAGCGGGCGCAGCGTCGCCGTGCCCAGGATGGCGAACGCGATGCCGCCGAAGAGCGCGGCGAACACCAGCATGGAGAACCGCTCGTTGGCCAGCTTGCGGTCGCCTGCGCCCAGTGTGTTGGCCACGATGGCGTTGCCGCCTGTTCCCAGCATGAAACCGAGCGAGCCCAGAATGGCGGGGATGGGGTAGGCGAAGTTCACGGCCGCCAGCGCTGTGGCGCCGCACCAGTTCGACACGAAGAACCCGTCGATCATGACGTACAGCGACATGAACACCATCATGCCCACCGACGGCAGCGTGAAGCGCAAAAGCTTGGCGAAGGTGAAGTGCTGGGCCATATTCTGCGCCATGGCTTACACCAGGCCTTTCTCGGCAAGGGCGTTTGCAAGCGCGTTGCGGTACCGCTTGAGGAGGTCAAGCGCTTGCGCAAGTTCGGCAGGAGAGAACGCGTGCATGGCGGCCGTTTCGGCCTCGATGACGGGTCGCACCTTCTCGGCCACCAGCGCGCGGCCGGTGGCGGTAAGGTTGATGGTGGTCGTGCGGCCCGGGCCGGCCGTTTTCTCGAGGATGCCTTGCTCGCACAGCCGTTTGATGGACGAGTTGATGGTTTGCTTGCCCATCCAGCAGCGCTCGCACAGGTCCTTCTGCGAGCATCCGTCGCCGTAGGCCTCAAGCGCGTACAGGATGTCGAACGCGCTGTCGGAAAGCCCCACGTGCACGGCCGCCCGCGTGAATATGCTGTCGATATCTTTTTCCAGGTTGTTAAGGCGCCTCTGCCGCTCCTCGACCATGGTTTGCACCGTCCTTGGTATGATTTCGTACTATAACAGTCCGAAATCATACCAAAACCGCGCATAACGTCAACCCGCAGGCAGTGTGCGTTTCGTGGAGTACCCGATTGCGACAGGTTTTACGCGCCCGGTTACCAAAAAACGCTCATGTATGTGATTTGCGAGCAATGTGCGGACTAGCCATGGAGTTAGCGGTCTTATGACCTGGGAAAACGTCAACACAAAACGGATGCTACCGAGCGCACAGGCATTAAATCACATACATGAGCGATTTTTGATTCAGCAGCCTGCAGCAGGCTTGGTCCCAGCACTGGCGCAAGGGCCAGAATAGGGGCAGTTTGATTTTTCTGCCCGGTTCTATGAGCCCGATTGAGTTTGTACCTCGTTGGTTTGCTCTTAGTTTGCACCAGCACTTCAAGGGCGGGGTGCGGATGGTGTTGGCATCAAGTATTTGGGCGCGCAGGCTCGATTGGGCTTTGTCCTCGGCCGGCTTGCAACTAGTTTGACGCCAGCGTTGCGAAGGAGGGGTGGGGCAAAGCGGTTTTCGGGCGCTCGGTTGCACAAACTCGCTCGAGTTTGGGACTTGCTGAGAAGAGGCGGCGTACTCGTCGATTCGGCAAGAATCTGACCTGGGAAAATGCGAAGCGTGGTCGCTGGCTATCTCGCGGATACGAATTAAGTCCCAAACTCGAGCGAATTTGGGATATCGGCGGTTCGTCGCGCTTTGCGTCAGAGCTGCAAGGGTGGGGCGGTGGCGAGTTCGGGGCTTCGGCGGCTTGTTGCGGACTTAACGCTAGCGCTATGAGGAAGCGTGGGACATGGCTCCACGTCCGGGTCCGCGAATCCGTTTGAATTCGTGGCCTCGGCAGCTCGTTTGCTAGCTCAACACCAGCGCTACCAGGATGGGAATCAAGGCGAACGAGGCGATGGTGCTCAAAATCGTGCCTTTCGCCGTTAGCTTGGCGTCGTGGCCGTACATGCCGGCGAATATGGGCGCAAGCGAGCCGACGGGCATGGCCAGCATCACCACAGCAATCCCCAGGATGATGGTGTCGCTCACGAACGGCGCCAGCGCGTAATGCACGCCAAGCGGCAGCAGGAAATGGCGCAGCGCGATGAACGGGTAGATGCGCCATTCGGTCACCACGTCGGTCAGGCGCGAGTTCGCCACGATCACGCCCACCATCATCATGGCCAGCGGCGCGGTCAGCCTGCCGAGCATGTTCAGCGAGTCTTCCGCGAACCCCGGCAGTTGGATGTGCGCGAACACCAGCACCAGCGCGATGGCCGATGCAACCATCGAGGGGTTCACCACCGAGCGCAACGCGTTGCGCAGCCCGCCGCCTTGCTCCTGGCCGCCGACAAGCAGGCCGAAGCCCGCGCTGTAGAACAAAATGCTGTGGCCCATGATGAACACGCTGGAGAACAGCACCGTTTCGTTGCCGTACAGCGCCGCGATGACGGGGATTCCCAGAAAGCCTAGGTTGGAGCAGATACTCATGAACAGGTATACGGTGCGCTGGGCTTTCGGCGCGCGCAGCACGGTACCGCACAGCACGCCGGCGGCAAGCATGACCAGAAACGCCGCGAAGCCAAGGCCGATCGATAGCGCGATCTGCCCGCCGAGCGCCGACGCGTCAAGCGCGCCGGCCGACGCCACGATCATGCACGGCAACGTGATGTTGTTGATGACCTGGGAAAGTTTGGCTCGTACTCCCTCGTCAAGGTAACCGAGCTTCGTGGCAACAATGCCAACGACCACGACGATAAGCAGAACGGCCATCTACGAAATGGCGGCGGATAGATCGACCACGGGCATCCTTTCGATAGAAGCAAACGAACGCATCCTACACCTTAAAGCTTGCTTCAGGTCAAAAAGAGGCGTGCGGCGATGACGTTGGCGATAGGGAGATGCGCTTGGAATTGCGTTGCGGCTGCATTGTCCGCCTCGCGCTTGGTGTGAGGTTTTGGTTCGTGAAGGTGGTGCCAGGATTCGCTCAAGCGATTCTTAACGCCGCTGTTTTTCGTGATCATCCGTGGCTAGAAATCGGGCTTTCTGTAGATGCTTTCGATCCACGCAACTTTTTGGGTAAGAATCTAGGGTTCCTGTATCGTCGAAGAGGGCAAAACGCTTGATGATGGCAAGAATCCGGTGATGCTGTACCGCTTGGGGGCTTATGGTGATACAGAATCGCCGGATTCTTGCCATGAGAGCCCT
This sequence comes from Senegalimassilia faecalis, assembly GCF_004135645.1. Lineage (NCBI taxonomy): Bacteria > Bacillati > Actinomycetota > Coriobacteriia > Coriobacteriales > Coriobacteriaceae > Senegalimassilia > Senegalimassilia faecalis. Next base: position 507,054 of record NZ_SDPW01000001.1, on the reverse strand, counting down.
TGTTTTTGTCGGCGGCTGCAGAAATGCCGGATTCTTGCCAGGCAGGTGGCGCTTTGGCGCCGCTTCCGCCGGCGCGCATCGGTGGAAGCGGCTTCCTGCTTGCAACGCGCTTACTTCAGCGATTCGCCCAAGGCGCGGGCTTCGGCCAGTTTTGGGTTTGCGGCCATGTCGCCTTTCTCCGTCATGCCGCCGATGGTGATGATGCCCATATCTTCCTAGTTCAGGTACGCGTTCATGGCCTTGTACGCCGCGATGGCCGCATCGTAGACGCCCTTGGCGCCCGAGTTGAGCAGCAGCGCCACCTTCGAGAAATTGAACCCGCAGCCGCCGAAGGCGTACATGCGTCTAGGGCCAGCTTGAGCTGCGCGGAAATGTCGAACCAGTAGATGGGCGCGGCGAACACCACCATGTCGGCGCCGGAAAGCGCGGCGCGCACGCTTTGCTGTATCATGGAGTAGTACTGCATTTGTAGGACAACACGGCGGGGAGGTAGCGGCATGCCGCGTAACGAAGAGCGCGATCGGCGCGAGGCCGAGCAGCGCAAAAGTCAGCTTATCGAAGCCGGGTTCGAGCTGTTTTCCCGCCACGGCATCGAATCCGTCAGCTTAAGCGCTGTTGCCGAGCGTGCGGGCGTCCCCGCATCCACCATGTACAAATACTTCCAGAACAAGGTGAACCTTGCGGTGGCCATCAGCGGCCGCATCTGGAGCGACGTCTGGCAAACCGCCCTGGGCGCCTCGGGCGCGGCTGCGCTGGCCAACACGAGTCCTTGCCAGCTGTTCGAAACGTACGCCGACGTCATCATCTCGCTGTATCGCAGCCGCCCGCAGGTGCTGCGCTACAGCGGCAACTACAAAACGTTCATCCGCCGCGAAAACGTGCCGCAAGACGCGCTTGGCGAACACCTTGACCCCCTCAAGCCCATGGAGCAGCTGTTTGTTGCCAGCTGCCGGGCCGCGGCGGGGACCGGCGCGCTGCGGGCGGACGTTGGCGCGGGCGAGCTGTACTCGTTTGTGGCATTGACCATGCTGACCATGGCTGAGCGCTACGCCCAGGGCATCGTGTGGACGGATGCTCCCGCGGCTGACCACGCCGCTGACCTGGTGCGACTCAAGGGAATGCTTTCTGCTTGGATGAAAGGCGAATGCTGACGCGCGCAGCAGGGCGCTTACGCATAGTCGAACCGAAAGACACGACGAAATGAGCAAGGAGACGGCACGCGAGATCAAGGAGATTCTGGAAGGCGCCGACCCCGCCCAGGTTGCGGAGTTTGCAGGCAAGGCTGCCACGGCGGCTGACGCGCAGGCCATCAAAGAGCTGGCGGCGGGCTACGGCATTCAGCTTGCCGACGACGAAGCGGGCGGCATCTTCGCCGAGATGACGCGTCGCTCTCAGGAGGAAAACTCCATCGACGAGCTGGACAATGTGGCCGGCGGCTGCGACGATCACGACCCGTTCCCGCGCCAGCTGTACTGGTGCTAAACCCCAGGCCACAATACCTATGACGCTCACTCACTCACAAACGTGGTGGCCTTCGTGGGAGACCAGCTTGCGCGCTATGGCATGCGCGGCGTGTGCGTGGTGTGGTTCGGCGGCGAACCCTTGCTGCAGCCGCAGTTCTTCGACATCATGGCAGCGGTGCATGCGCGCGGCATGATCGTGTTCGAAATCAACACGAACGGCCGCTTTCTTACCGCGCAGGTGCTCGCGCGCATAGCGTCGTTCGGGTTCAAGCCGGAGATGAAGATCCCCTTCGATGGCCTGGGCTTTCACGACTGGATGCGCGGCTGCGAGGGCGCCGAGCAAGATGCCCTGTGCGCCATCAAGCTGTGCGTAGACGCGGGTTTTCCCACGCGCGTGCAGATGAACATCAACCGCAAGAACCGCGACAGCATCTTGCCGTCGCTCGCGCTGCTCGATGACATGGGCGTAGGCCGTGTGCGGGTCATTCCCACCACGCCGTCGACGCGGTGGGAATGACCCGCACACGGTCAAAGCATGGAGTGGGGCGAATTCTTCCACAACAACTGGCCTGAACGCTTCGCCCGCGTCTTAGCCCCCTGGAAGTGCCTTAACCAATCCTGACGGGTGGCCGAGGCCGTTTGCCGCCTTTTACGCACGTCTTGCCTCTGACTTCTCGGGCGCTATAATCATGCAAGCTTGCATGATTCAACATTGCATAATCACGAGGTGCATATTGTTTGTCGGTCGCAAATCGAACCTGACAAGAAGACAGGTCGTTTGTCAGGATTTGCACGGCGTTGAAGCACTGGAGTTCGCTTCTGGATCAGTATGCACCCAATGCCGTGGTCCCTTGCGAAAGGTAGCTATAAGGATGCGCTTTTAAGTGCTTGCCTATTTGGGTTCGAGGACAAATAAGTGCAGTTGCCATCAAACATGACTCCAGCGGTGCTGTCGGGATGGCTTTCTCGGGGCACTATTCTGCCGCTCTGATAGGGTGGCGCACAACTGTTTTGAGCTTTTCGGAAGCGCATTTTCGTGGGTCGGACAGGTAGATTTCGTGATGCAAACGGCGCGCGGAAAAATCCGGCACGAATCCCTGCTTTGCGGCGAATTCGTGCATGGCGTCGATGGCTGCCGGCTCGTTATCGTAGGAACCCGTGTGCATGCACTGTACGCATAATCCCTCGTTGACCTTCAGAAACTCCACTGCTGAGAAATCCAGCTTTTTCTTGGCGGTGGCTTCCGCGACGGCCCAATCGAAGACTTCCGGGGTGACGAAATCGGGAAGACGAATGCAGGAGATGAAGCGAAAGCCTTCTTTGTTCGCGTAGTCTATTTCGCCGCTGCCAGGTTCTTGCCACCAGAAGCCTTCGAGCGGAGGTACCACGAAGTCGAAGTACCCATCGATGTTTCGCGTGCCCTTCTTCGACATCTTGATGGTGTAGGCAATTGCGTAGAGCAACGGGATAGCGCTCTGGTATTCGCCACCCTCGGCATTGGGATTGCCCTTGCCGCGCACAGCGACGTAGTTCATAGGCGGAACGGTCACGATGTTCGGCTTGACCGAAGGCCGGTAAAGTTCCTTGCATTCCTTCTTGAAATCGAATGCCATGACGTTCCCTTCTCTTAGCCTTGCATCTTCCGCGATCATCCCGAAAGAAGGCGAATTGTCTTTCGGTGGGTTGATTCCTCGCTCCTGCAATGATACCATAAATACAAACAAATGTACGTGTAATAAAACAACTATGTATTAACAAGGAGGGACGCATCTGACAAGGGGACAGGTCGTTTGTCCCCTTGTCAGGTTTTGGAACTTACGGATGAAGGTATTGTCCGTGGCGTTTGGTGTTCGGACCGCATTGGATGGCGAATGTGGGGCAGCGATGCAGGCATCCGAGGCACATGACGCACCGGTCTTTTACCCAAACGAGATGCTTGTGCTGCATCTCTATCGCGTGAACGGGGCATTTTTTGGCGCACAGGCCGCAGCCGATGCAAGTTTGCTCCACGGACAGGTTGCTGGTGCGGCGCGTTCTGCCGTCGTATATCCGTTTGCCGATCGATTGCATCGGGAATGGAGATAAGCCGCTCGTTCGGCGCGGCCAGCTGCTTCGCCGCGTGCAGCGAATTTCCCGTGGCGCTGAAGTAGAAGATTATTCGCGCGTGCTCGCTTTCTCTAACGTTCCCAGAAGAAAGTCCAGGTATGCCATTGCTTCCTGCTTCGCGATGGACTTGTCCCTGAAACAGGCGGAAAGCACCATTTGAACCGTGTTCCCATAGTGCTGTGCCATAATCTCGGCGGGCACAGGATATTTGCAGGTCAGCTCGCACCCGTTCACCATTGCGGAAATCGTTTTCCTGATGGCTCGGTCTAGCGAAAGCGCCAAAGCGCCGTCGGCGCGGTTGTGCGCAAGCAGTTTGTCTACGGTGCTTCGGTGCTGTTCCAGGTAGTCGTACGCCCTGCCGAACAGCGCCAGCGTTCGATCGCTGTGGTCGATGCTTCGGAACTCGTTAAGTCTCATCTGCGCGCTGATGGATTCCCAGCAATAGTCCATCAGCGCGTAGATGTCCTCGAAGTAGTTGTAGAACGTTGAGCGTGGGTAGCTTGTCTTCGCGCAAAGCTCGGCTACGGTGATGCTTTCAAGCTTCTTTTCCTGCACGAGCTCTAGCAACGCTGTCGAGAAATCGTTGAGCAGGCGTTTTGCGAAGCGCTTGCTTTTGTCGACGTGGTCTAGCTTCATGGCCCTTCCTTTTGCCGGATGCTTGGCGAAATCGATCGTTCGCGCTTGGCGCGAGTGCTTGTGCGGCGATTGGCGCAGGCTGCTCCTTGCGCCGACTGTCAGTCTTGTCGTGGACGCATGTCCATGACTGAATAATGCACCAGTAACGGTCGTATGTGAGTAACCAGACTGTTCGAGAATTCCAGCGGTGGACACGCCTTTGCAATCGTCCATTCAACCGGAATCCGCAACCTGACAAGGGGCAAGTCGTTTGTCAGGTTTTCGCGGGATGACGTGTGAGATAGCGAAGCTCCAAGGAGATGCCGCTTATCGGATTGATTGGACTTCTCGGTGCTGAGCAAACACGGCAAATGATCTGCCGCTTTGCCTCGCACCTGACAAGTGACCCGTCTCTTTGTCGGGTGGCGATGCGACGTCCCTCGATGCGACTTGACGTTGCGCTTTTGTCACGTTGCGCTTCGTATGCTGGCTTCAGTGAAGGTGAAGGGCATTCGTGTCGGAAGGAAGGGGCGGCATCATGGGATCGCTGTTCGATACGTTTAATGGAGCAGCGCCTCGAGCGCCGCCTGCACGTTTGCGACTATGAAGCGGTTGCTTACACGTACGGCACCCACTTCGTGCTGCCTGAATCTATGCTCAGGATTGCGCTGCCGATCGGTCTGAAATTCGTCATGCGGTTTCTTTTCCGCTCCGCCAAAGAGCATCCGAATGAATGCGAGGCCACAAGGAAAGACATCGACAAAAGGCTGTCGGCTGCGCTACGTGAATGGGTTGCGGCTTAGGTCTGCGCTGCTTCATGGGCCCCAACTCAATATCCGAATTTGCAAGCGGTAGGGGCATTCCCTGCAGCTGGCGGGCGCTGAAACAGCCACCAAAATCCGTGAACCAAATAATTCCCGGTTTTCGAGGGCGGAAAGACCCAGGAATAGCGGAATCGAGTGCGTCGAGAACTGCGGCCACGATTCAAATCATAGCCGCAAATTGGCCGCAAACTACTAAAAATACCCCCTATCAAATACTGATAAGGGGTATTTGAACCGGTATTATACGTTTAGCAATTACGTATGATCTATTCCCACTCCACCGTGCCGACGGGCTTGGGGGTGAGGTCGTAGCACACGCGGCAGATGCGGGGGACCTCCGCGGTGATGCGGGCGGTGATGCGCTTGAGCAGCGCCCAGTCAAGTTCGGGCACCTCGGCGGTCATGACGTCGACCGTGTTGATGCAGCGGATGATGCAGGGCCAGTCGTAGGCGCGCTTGCCTTCGCGCACGCCGGTTGCGCGGAAGTCGGGCACCACGGCGAAGTACTGCCAGATGGCCAGGCTCAATATGACGGTTGCGGAGAACACTGGCTACGGCCTGAGGATGGCACGCGTTCCGAAGGCGGAGGCCGCTCAGCGCGTGGACGAGATGCTCGACCTGTTCTCCATCCGCCATATCGCCGACCGGACCCCGGCATCATCAGCGGCGAGGGCGGGTTGCGGTAGGCAGTATCATCGTCATGAAGGAAAACCACGCGCTGAGCAGTGCAAGGAGGAATCATATGTATATCCCGGACAGCTATCTCGATGAGCTTATCGCCTCCGACATCCCCAGCGGGATCGATCTGACCACGCATGTGCTGGGCATCGGCGGGCAGGCAGGTCGCATGGAGTACTACACGCGCGATGCGGCCCTGCTTTGCGGGACAGAGGAGACTGCCCGCATCTTCGGCCGTTTCGGCTGCACGGTTGTCGAGGCGCTTCCCAGCGGCAGCATGCTCGCGCCCGGCGATGTATTCATGACCGTTGAAGGACCTGCTGCCGGCCTGCATATGGGCTGGAAGATCTGCCTGAACATCTTCGAGTACTATTGCGCGCTCGCCACCAAGGCAAGGCAGATGGTGGATGCCGTGCATGCCGTGAACCCGCTGTGCGAGGTGCTTTCCACCCGCAAGCTCATGCCCGGCACCAAGCCCTTCGACGTCAAGGCGCTTACGGTAGGCGGCGCGTTCCCGCATCGCCTGGGGCTGAGCGAGACGGTGCTCGTGTTCGAGCATCACCTGACCTTCTACGGCGGCCTTGAGAAGTTCATTGCCGACCTGCCGCAGCTTAAGGCGAAGGTGTGCGAGAAGAAGCTGTTCGTCGAGTCGAGCGTCGAAGATGCCGCTCGCCTGGTGGAAGCCGGCGTCGACGGCGTGCAGCTCGACAAGGTGGCGCCTGAGCAGGTTGCGCAGCTGGTGCCGCAGCTCAAGGCCATCAACCCGCACGTGACGCTCATCGCCGCCGGCGGCGTGAACCTGGGCAATGCCGCCGAGTATGCCGCCACCGGCGTGGACGGCCTGGCCACCACCTGCCTGCATTTCGCAAAGCCCCTCGACATGAGCGTGCGCATGGAAGCGCTGTACGGGAGCGGTTGCTCCGCTTTTGCGCACTTAACGGGAACAGGTTGAGGTGCCGGTGCGCTTTTTCAAGTATTCGATGTACTCGTTTCCCCAGACTTCGAGTGTCGCTAGCACGTCTTGGAACTTGTGGCCGATTTCGCTCAACTCGTATTCGATCTTTGGCGGCATCTCCGATTGGACGTTGCGCGCGATCGGGGAACAGCTTACGAAACCCGCTCGGGTTCCGCTGTCATTGCTTCTTGCGGATAGGCCGGGGCATGCAGACGAGGCGGCTCGATGGTGGCGACGAATACGCCGGCCATGATGAGCGCCGCACCTAGGAAGGCGATGGGGGTCAAGACCTCGCCAACAAGGAAAAACGAGAACACCGCAGAGCAGACCGGCTCGAGCGAGAAGGCGAACCCGGTGGTCTCGGCGGGAACATGCGGCTGCACGTAGGCCTGGGTGATGAAGCCGTAAGCCGAGCAGATAAGCGCGAGGGCGATGATGACCGTGAGCTCGGTCGGGGTGCTGGGAAGCGTGATGCCGCCGAGCGCGGCCGCGTCGACATCAAGGTGCTTCCGATTGCGGCGGCGCCATCGCGCGACGTGGTGGCGGCATGGCGCAGCTGGGACACCATGCCCATCGCCACCAGGAAGTTCATCGATTACATGAGCTCGCACATCGAGGGATAGAAGATTGCGCCGCTTAGGACGCCGTCATTTATAAGGGAGAGCGTGATAAGAAGCCTTCTGATTCTTCCGTTGCCGTCGAGGAACGGGTGGGTGGTCTCGAACTGGTAATGGACAAGCACAGTCTTGACGATGGGTCCATCTCGTTCTCACTATGTATGAATTTCTCCAGATCGGGCATTTGCTGAGTCAAGGATGTCGTCGAAGCTGCATTGCACGATCTCGACCCTCATCGCTTCTATGACGAGAGCTGCCATCTGGGCTACCTGATCGGCGCCTTCTTCCAGATATCGGGGCAGAAGGCCCATCAAGCCGTGGACGAGAAACACGAGAAACATCTGCGATTGCTCGGGGGATTCCGGAGACTCCTGCCCCCTGAGCACTTCGTAGATGCGTGCAGCCAGCCGGTCGGCGAACACCGAGCTCAGGCCGTTGTCGACAAAAGCCCTCCCTTTCTTGAAGCGCTCCTCTCCGTCGAGCGCCGCTACGAACTCGCGTGCGAAAAGCTCTGGATCCGAGAAGAACGCTCCCGGATGCTCGATGCCATCCACCACCTCATCGGCGCTTGCGCGCGCATAAGCGATTGCGAGCTCGTAGATATCCGCGTAGTGCAGATAGAACGTGGCCTTGTTGATCTCCGCCTCCGATGCAAGCTGGGTGACGGAGATTTTGTTCAGAGGGCGCTGGTCCAGCTGGTTGCCGAAGACCTGCATGATGTGGCGCTCGGTGCGTTGCCAGCGCATGTCCTTCTTGCGTACGGGTTCAGAGGTGGAATCCGTGTCGTTGCCCTTTCCGGCTGCCGCCATCCGGGTTCCTATAACGCGTGCGGGTACTACAGGCTGTTTGGCTGCCATGCCATTCTCCTTCCAAAGATCGGCGGCGCCCGCTGCATGCGCGGGTCTTTTCCGCAGCGGGTTATGCGACGAATCGGGCGAATCGTCGATTACGCGACGAAAGGCGAGATTCGCAGATTGCCGTGCCTGGTTTAGTTTCATATGCTCCTTATTGCTAGACGATAGTCGAATAACTATCAAATGTCGAGTAAAAAACGTATGAGGCGCGAAGGAGCGCACGGGTTCCTGAAGGGAGCGAGGCAATGGAAGAGAACAGCAGACGCTCGTATGGGCATCTGAGCGGCAAGGTGTTGAACTGCGTGTTTGCAGCTTTGATGATGGCGATGTTCGTGGGGTCGCTCGACCAGACCATCACCTCAACGGCGATGGCGTCGATCGTGCGCGGACTGTCCGACACGTTGCAGCAGGCGGTGCACCTGTCCTACAACGAGGCGCTTACCCCGATGTACCTGATGCTCGCGCCAATGCTTGCTATCTGCGTAGTGCTCATGGCGTTGTGCAAGAGCAAGCCGTTGTCCGACACGCAGGACTGAATCGGTCGGGCCGCTTCGCCCCGCCTCCGATATGCTGCCGATCTTGCGACGTCGGCTTCTCGGTAAGGCCCTTATGTCCCCGAAACAGTCTGTTTTGGGGACATTCGTCTGCTCTCGGTTCGTCCGGGTAGCGCCTGGCATTCTCGTGGTTTTTCCGCACAAGGTCGAAGGTCTGCTTAATCCTCCATAGTCCAGGCCAAGCTTCTCTCCGCGTGCCCTCCAGGTGGGGTGGTCTGCAAAGTTCGAGCGCACGGCCCCGAAATCGGAGGAGCTTCCGATTTCGGCCTGATTCCTCCCGATTCCGTGTCCAAAATCTTGACACAGGTCAAGCCGGAGACAGAATGGGTGTATCCTTTTGAACGAAGTTTGACCCAAGATGCAATGATACCAGCGCTAGGATTCCGATAACGCATATTCAGGATTAACTTGATTTCCTTAGGAATGCGCTGATGGAGAGAAAGCCCAGACAGCCTGCCGGATACGAGCAGGCTGTCTTCGGGTCGTGAGGATAGGGATCGCATGCAGAAGAAACGGCTTTACAAGGTTTTTGCCCTGCTTGCTGCCACGGTGCTGGGTATATCCCTGCTGAGCGCTTGCGCCGAAAAGGGCGCCGAATCGACGCAGAAGCAGGAGGATTCCGAGACCATTCAGGTATACCTGTGGACCGCCAACCTGTACGAGAAGTACGCCCCCTATGTGCAGGCGCAGCTGCCGGATGTAAACATTGAGTTCATCGTCGGCAACAACGATTTGGACTTCTATAAGTTCTTGCAGCAAAACGGCGGTTTGCCGGACATTATCACCTGCTGCCGTTTCTCCCTGCACGACGCCGCCCCCTTAAAGGATAGCCTGATGGACCTTGCCGCCACCAACGAGGCTGGTGCCATCTACAACACCTACCTCAACAACTTCAAAAATGAGGACGGCAGCGTAAACTGGCTGCCCGTATGCGCCGATTCCCACGGCCTTGTGGTCAACCGCGACCTATTTGAGCAGTACGGTATCCCGCTGCCCAACGATTACGCCGGCTTTGTCGCAGCCTGCAAGGCCTTTGAGGAAGCGGGCATCCGCGGCTATACCGCCGATTATGAGTACGACTACACCTGCATGGAAACGCTGCAGGGGCTTTCTGCCTCCGAGCTTACGACCATAGACGGACGCAAATGGCGCACCGCCTATAGCGACCCCGCCAACGATGCCCGCGTCGGGCTGGACGACACCGTGTGGCCGGGCAACTTCGAGCGCATGGAGCAGTTCATTCAGGACACGGGTCTTACCGCGGCCGATCTAGAGCTCAATTACGATGACGTGACCGAGATGTTCGGCAACGGACAGCTTGCCATGTACTTTGGCAGCTCTGCCGGCGTAAAGATGTTCCAAGACCAGGGCATCGACGCAACCTTTTTGCCACTCTTTGGCCAAAACGGTGAAAAGTGGCTGATGACCACGCCCTACTTCCAGGTGGCGCTGAACCGTGATTTAGAGCAGAACGACGCGCGGCGCGCAAAGGCGATGCAGGTTTTGAACGTTATGCTGTCGCAGGACGCGCAGGAGCAGATTCTCGCAGAAGGACAGGACCTGCTCAGCTACAGCCAAAACGTCGACTACCGCCTGTCCGACACCATGGAGGATGTGCGCTCGGTGGTGGAAGAAAACCATATGTATATCCGCATCGCCTCCAACGATTTCTTCGCCATCTCGCAGGATGTGGTTTCCAAAATGATTACGGGCAAGTATGACGCCGCGCAAGCCTACAGCGCGTTCAATGCTGGTCTTTTGTCAGGGGAAACGCCCGACACGGGCGATACTGTGCTGAGCAGCGAAAACGCCTATTCCAACGTGTTCCACGAAAACGGCGGCAATGCGTCCTTCTCGGTTATGGCGAACACGCTGCGCGGCCTTTACGGCACCGACGTGCTGGTGGCAGCCGCCAGCAGCTTTACCGGCAGCGTGCTGCAGGCCGACTATACCCAAACAACGGCGCGCGCCATGATCATGCCCAACGGGCTTTTGTCGTACCAACGAACCATGACGGGCGCCGAGCTAAAGGACGCCCTGCGCGCCTTTGTAGAAGGGTGCGAGGGCGGCTTTACCCCGTTCAACCGCGGCTCCCTGCCGGTGGTCAGTGGCATTGCCGTGCAGGTAAAAGAGAACGGCGGCAGCTACGAGCTGACCGGCGTTACCCGCGACGGAAAGGCCCTGCGAGACGATGACACCGTTACCGTGACCTGCCTGGCAACGGAAAAGCAGATGGCACCGTTGCAACAGGACGAGCCCCACGCGTTTGAGCGCGGGGAGGACACGGTCAAAGACCTCTGGAGCAAGGCGCTTTCCGACGGCGGCGTGGTGCTTGCCGCGCCGGAAAGCTACATTACGTTGGAGCAAGCGGCGTGGAAGTAGACAAGCGCAAAACCAAAAGAACACGGCACTTACCGCGCAAAGGGCTGACCGCTGCCGCCGTTTTGCTGACGATAACGTGCTTTATCGGCCTTGGCGTGCAGTACCTTTCGTTTGTGTCCAAGACCGTCTACGAAGAGAGCACCTCGCATTTAGAGGAAGTTGTGCATAAATCCAACAGCATGCTGACCATGATCGCCAACCAAAACATCTCCTATCTGCATTTGTGGAACGGCTTTCTGGACAGCAACCCCGACGATGACGGGGTTCAGATGTATCTGGAATCCGCAAAGCAGGAGCTTGGCTTTGCCGAATTTTACTTTCTTTCTTATGACGGCAACTATATGACGCCTCGCGGGGAAACGGGCTATCTTGGTTTGCAGAGCAACCTTGACGAGATGCTTGCCGATCAGAACGACGTTGTGATGAACGCAGCCTTGCCCGGGCAGAAGCCGACGCTGGTGTTTATCTGCCCCGAAACAAAGGGCGTCTACCGCGGATTTTCCTACGATGCCATTGCCATCAGTCGTTACAACGACGATGTGATGAAAGCCGTGGGCAATTCGGCGTTCAGCGGAACTGCCAGCATCTATACCATCTACCCGAATGGACAGGTCGTGATCGAAAAGATCGCGGAGAGCGAGCAAAGCATCTATAACCTGCTTGCAGTGCTGCGCGAGCATTCCGACCTCACCGAGGCGCAGATACAAGGCCTTGCCGACGATTTTGCAAAAGGCGCCAGCGGAAACTATGAGGTAACGCTGGGCGGCACAAGATACTATCTGGCGTACGAAAGTACAGGCATCCAGGACTGGATCTTGGTGGAACTTGTCCCCGTGGATGTCGTCAATGCCAGCATGAATCAGCTTTGGCAGAGAACGGTCCAGATTATCGCGGGCATTGCAGGCGGTCTTTCGCTCATGGCCATTCTGCTGGTTATTAACAGGGGCCGCGTCAAACTGCGCCGCAAGAATACCGAAATCTTGTACCGCGAAGAGCTGTTCCGGAAGCTGTCCCGGAACGTGGACGATGTCTTTTTGATGCTAGATGCAAAAACCTACAAGACAGATTATATTAGCCCGAACATGGAACGCTTGCTGGGTCTGACGCAGGAGAGCGTGCGCGAAAATGTCGGTACGCTGGCCATGCTGCTCCCGAAGGATGCCGTCGAACCTGTCAAAAACTATCTGGCGGGACTCGCCGGCGGCGAGCAGCGCGAATGGGATATGGAATATACCCATCAGCAAACGGGGGAACGGCGCTGGTTCCATGTGGTTGCCATGGGCAGCGAGGTCGAGGGCAAAACCAAGTACATTCTGGTTTTGTCCGACCGCACCGCCGACAAGCAGGTGAACCAGGCGCTTTCGGATGCCGTTGCCGCCGCCGAAAACGCCAACCGCGCCAAGAGCACCTTCCTTTCCAGCATGTCCCATGATATCCGCACACCCATGAACGCCATCATCGGCTTTACCACGCTGGCGGTCAGCAATCTGAACGATAAGGAGCGCGTGAGGGACTACCTTGCCAAGATCCTTGCCTCCGGCAACCACCTACTCTCGCTCATCAACGACATCTTGGATATGAGCCGCATCGAAAGCGGAAAAATACAGCTGGACGAAACCGAGGTCAATCTGTCCGATGTGCTGCACGATATTAAAACCATCGTCAGCGGTCAGATCTACGCAAAGCAGCTGGGATTGTATATGGACGCGATAGACGTTACCGACGAGGACGTCTATTGCGACAAGACCCGGCTGAATCAGATCCTGATGAACCTTTTGTCCAATGCCATCAAGTTCACCCCCGCGGGCGGCACGGTAACGGTGCGGGTGCGCCAGCTTGCCGATAAAGTCGGCGGCTGCGAGCAGTATGAGTTCCGCGTCAAAGACAGCGGCATCGGCATGGACTCGGATTTTGCCAAAAAGGTATTCGAACCCTTTGAGCGCGAGCGCTCCTCAACGGTAAGCAGAATACAGGGTACCGGGCTGGGTATGGCCATTACAAAAAACATCGTAGATATGATGGGCGGCACCATCGAGGTGCAGTCCGCGCCGGAAAAAGGCTCTGAATTTATCGTCCGCGTGCCGCTGCGCGCGCAGGCTAACCACCGCAAGGAAGTAAAAATCGCCGAGCTGGAAGGGCTGAAGGCGCTGGTGGTGGACGACGACTTCAACACCTGCGACGCCGTGACCAAGATGCTGGTCAAGGTGGGAATGCGCGCCCAATGGACGCTTTCCGGCAAGGAGGCCGTGCTGCGCGCACGGCAGTCCCTCGAGATGGGCGACACCTTCAAAGCCTATATTATCGACTGGCGCCTGCCGGACATGAACGGCATCGAGGTGACCCGCCAGATTCGCGCCCTGCACGACGATGCGCCCATTATCATCCTGACCGCCTATGACTGGTCCGACATCGAGGTGGAGGCAAAGGCAGCCGGTGTCACGGCGTTCTGCTCCAAGCCGATGTTCATGTCCGACTTGCGCGACACGCTGATGACCGCCATCGGGCAGAAACAGGCGAAGGAGGAACAGGGCATATTGCCTCAAAATGCCACCGGCTTCAAGGGCAAGCATATCCTGCTTGCCGAGGATAACGAGCTGAACCGCGAGATCGCTGAGGAGATCCTGAACGCCTACGGCCTTGAGGTCGATACCGCCGAAAACGGCGCCATCGCCGTGGAAAAGGTCAGCACTGCAGCGCCGGGGCGGTACGATTTGGTGCTGATGGACGTGCAGATGCCCATTATGGACGGATACGCTGCCACCCGCCGCATCCGCGAACTGGGAAACCCCGCTTTGGCAGGCATTCCCATTCTTGCCATGACGGCGAACGCCTTTGATGAGGACCGCCGCAACGCCTTGGAAAGCGGCATGAACGGTTTCCTGTCCAAGCCCATTGTGATTGCCGACCTTGTGCAGGAGATGCGCAAGATCCTGTAACGAAATAACTTTTGAAATTTGCGCCCGATTCCGTTGTGCGCAAGTACAGCGTGTGGTGTTTCTCAAGGAGTAGCTGTACCGGCGGCTGGCTAATTTGCGCAAAAGCATTGACGGCAACTAAAAGGGTTGTGGTTAACCTCATCTAACCATTAATATCATGTATATGAGTTATAGCGGCCTAACATGTCGCCGTGAGGATAGAGCGATGAAGAAAAGTCAAAATTTATGGGACAAATAAGCTGGGCGATACGACCGCTTCATGCGCAAGGATGCGGCGGTCTATACGCAGCTGTATGAATTACTGCGTCCTGTGGTGTGTCAAAAAATCGTGCTGGAGCTGGCTACCGGTACGGGGTTGATTGCGAAAAATATCGTGAGCAGCGCCAATCATATCGAGGCTACGGATGCGTCGCCGGAGATGATCGCGGAAGCGCGGCGGGACAACCGATCCGCCAAGCTGCATTTCTCCGTGCAGGATATGTTTCATCTCCCTTATGCCGACGAAAGCTTTGACGTGATCATTGTGGCCAATGCTCTGCATATTGTGCCGGAGCCGGAGAAGGCTCTCTCCGAAATTCGCCGGGTGCTAAGGGACGATGGCGTTCTGGTTGCGCCGACCTTCACCCATGCGGATAACTCTTTCTTCGGAAAGGTCAAAGGGTTTTTCATGAAGCTAGCGGGCTTTCCGCTGCACAGCAAGTGGGCGAGCGAAGAATATCTGGCATTTCTGCGGGAAAACGGTTGGATGGTGCAGAAAAGCACCGTGCTGAAAGTCTCGTTCCCGCTAGCTTACGCAGAGTGCGCAAAATCGGAGGTGTGATATGTCGTTCTTTGAAAACACGCGCAAACCCGTGGGCCTTGGCGGGAAACTCATGGTTTCCATGATGAACGTTGGGCACAGTGCCGTGGCGCAGTGGGGATTTCATTTTTTGGAACTTGTGCCGGATGCCAAAGTGCTGGATTGCGGCTGCGGCGGCGGGGCAAACATAAAAAGGCTGCTGGAGAGCTGCCCGCGGGGGATTGTCAAGGGTATTGATTATTCCGACATCAGCGTGGAGAAGGCCCAAAAACTGAATCGGCGTGCCATTCGGGATGGACGCTGCGCCGTATGCCAGGGCAGCGTGGAACGTATGGATTTTACGGATGCGTCCTTCGATGCGGTCACGGCTTTTGAAACCGTCTATTTCTGGCCTGATTTGCCGCGGTGCTTCTGGGAGGTCTATCGGGTGCTGAAGCCCGGCGGGACCTTTCTCATCTGCAACGAAAGCAACGGCGATACGGACAAGGATGAGAAGTGGACGGAGATCATCGGTGGCATGACTATCTACAAAGACATTGAATTAAAGGCGTATCTGGAGCAGACGGGCTTTCACGAGGTGCAGATACACAAAAAGAAAAGTTGGCTGTGCATCACGGCGCGGAAATGAGGAGGTCAAGCATGAGCATTTTTTGCATCCATCCTGCACAGGGCTTATAGGCTCTCCGGCGCGAAAAAGGCGTTCACTTTGCCGGATTATGAGGAAGCCTGCAAATGGGCAAATGTCCCCTATACGGTGTTTGCTCGCCCGAAGATGGTGCATTGCTACTGTATGCTGCCGATTTTCAAGGAGTCAAAAGAGGGCTTTGCGAAAATCGCGGAGATTTTGGAGAAATGAGGCCAGAAGCGGTCGTGTGATGATTGAAACGCGGAGAAAAGCCATGGGGCGCAAAGAGGCCATGCCGAAACTGCCACTTATCAGAAAGTGAGTGATACCCATGAAATACAGAATCGAGAAAAACACCGTACAGGAAACGCTGATCATTCCGCTGTATGCGCGGAAGGTCTGCTCAGCACTATACCCGAATCTCTACCGCGACGAAACAGCGGTTCGCCTGATTGACGAGATCGACTACGATTTTTCTGAGGCGGAGAAAAAATCCCGCAGCCTGATGCAGCGTTTCGGTTCGTTGGAGGTGGCCATGCGGCAGAACGACCTTGCCTTTGAGGTACGGGATTACCTGAAAGGCTACCCCAATGCAGCGGTGGTCAATCTGGGCTGCGGGCTGGACAGCACCGGAAGAAACTGCGACAACGGCAGCTGCAAGATGTACAATTTGGATTTTCCCGAGGTCATTGCCGTGCGAAATGAGCTGCTGCCCGTCGGAGAACGGGAGGAGAACATCCCCTGTGATTTGAATGATACCGAATGGTTTACAAGAATCGATACGTCCGGTGGCGCGGTATTCTTCGCCTCCGGCGTGTTCTATTACTTTCTAACGGAGCAGGTCAAGGCGTTGGTGCAGCGCATGGCGGACTCTTTCCCCGGCGGTGTGCTTGTATTTGACGCTGCGAATCGGACGGCGGTGAAGATGATTGCCAAGACATGGCTCAAGGGTGCGAAGATCAAGGATGTGGGTGCGTATTTCGCCGTTTCGGACGCGTCCAAAGAAATCGGCGCATGGGACAGCCGCTTGAAGGTCACGAGCCGCGGCTATATGTTGGGCTACAACGACCTTCGCGACCCATCCGTGAGCGGCTTCTTCCGTTTTCTCGCCAGGGTCGGTGACGAAATGATGAAGATGCAGATCGTGAAGATCGGGTTCGAAGGCAGAAAATGAGTAGGAAATAATGGAAGCTCATCGCTGGCATCTGCCGGTTATCCGCTGGTTCTGGTACTCGGATTGATTCCACTTCGGGAAATGAAAAGAATCGGAGAATTTAAGGATATAGTGCGATGAAATACATTGGAATGCCTTTCGGCATGTGGGCACTGTTTGCGCTGTCGTTTCGAAAGCAGTTGACGGTAGTATTCGGCTGTGATGAGGACACTGCAAAAGCCATCACGAAAAAGGCGAAGCCGAGATACAAGGCGATTATCCATGAACTGCCAGAGTTTGAAAAAGGCGACCGTTTCAAAATGAACCTCGTGAACTGCGCGATGATCGGCGCGTTCATTCTCTCCATGTCGAAGCGCCCGGATGTGGAGCGGTTGACCGTCTACTACGCTAACGCCATGATGACGCCGCCAATGAAGTGGTTCTGCCGTCAAAGTGGCAAGTCGAAGTTCACGCCCAAGGATATCGCGGGCATGAAGGCGGCCGCCGCACTGAGAGCCGCCGACCGGAATCCCTATTCGTGGAACATGGACTTCATTGAATACCCGGACGGCAGCGGCTATGAGGGACGCTTTACGAAGTGCGGTATCTGCGTGCTGATGAAGGAGCTGGGGCTGTACGATTTAATGCCCGCGCTGTGTCGCCTTGACTACACCATGAGCGAAGCGAGCGGCGCGACGGACTTCGTGCGGCAGTATACGCTGGCAAGCGGCGGGCCTTACTGCGACTGCGGATACAAGAAAAAGGGACATACGGGTGAAAGGCAGCCAACTGCATGAGTCAAACCGTTTATGGCGTTCTGATTCCGTTTCTGGGTACATCTTTGGGCGCCGCCTGCGTTTTCTTTATGCGAAGGCAGTTCAGCGACGCCGTGCAGCGCGTCCTGATCGGATTTGCTGCGGGAGTGATGGTGGCGGCCTCCGTCTGGAGTCTGCTGATCCCGGCCATCGAGCAGGTGGCGTGGATGGGGAAGCTGGCGTTTTTGCCGGCGTTTGTCGGCTTCTGGATCGGCATTTTATTCTTGCTGGGGCTGGACCATCTGATTCCCCATCTGCACGCAAGAAGTAACCAAACCGAGGGACCGAAAAGCCGGCTGCAAAAGACGACCATGATGGTGCTGGCGGTGACGCTGCATAATATCCCGGAGGGAATGGCCGTGGGCGTGGTCTACGCAGGGCTGCTGTCCGGCACGGCGCAGATCACAGCGGCAGGAGCGCTTGCTCTGTCGTTGGGAATCGCCATTCAGAACTTACCGGAGGGGGCGATTATATCTATGCCGCTCCGTGCGGAGGGGGAGAGCAAGGGACGGGCTTTTCTTAGCGGTGTGCTCTCCGGAGTCGTGGAGCCAATCGGCGCTGTGCTGACCATTCTCGGCGCAAGTTTGATTGTCCCGGCTCTTCCGTATTTGCTGAGCTTTGCCGCAGGAGCCATGCTGTATGTGGTGGTAGAGGAGCTGATTCCGGAAATGTCCCAAGGCAAACATTCCAACCTTGGCACGCTTGCCTTTGCTGCGGGCTTTAGCATCATGATGGCGCTGGATATGGCGCTAGGATAAACAAGAATGCTGTTTCACTTCGTACAAGCTTCTTGGTGCGGCCACACAGGAATGCGATAAACGCCACGGGCTACCCTAATAAGTTTACCGCGCCTTGCTTGTTCCCCAAGTTCAAAAACTCTGAGTGGCTTTACCTTATTCTGTTTGCTGATGACGGCTCGTGTCATCGAGAGAATAGTGATGGACGGCTTCTCCAGAATAGTCGCTGGTTATTTCCGCTCAGTGATTAAGCGAATTCGCGTGCTGTCATCTCGTGCCGTTGTCATGCCGTCAAGGGGTTGATTCGTGTGAGATTTTGGCGAATCAGGGCCTTGATTCGCGGTTTTGGGAGTGACTCAACCGCTTCATGAAACCACAGGTTGGGCCTTTGGCCATTCCGTGTTTTCAACGGGGTTCGTAGCAAGTGGCTTGAAAACGAGTGATTCGAGCATGCTTTGCATGCATGCGGATTGTTAAACCGCAACATCGCAAGGTGCGGGGTTTTCCTCCAGGCAGTCGTCGACCGAGCATCGGGCGATGTCCCCTCCGTAGACGTAGCCGTATGTAATCGGCTCGAACGACGAGACGCACATACGGGTATCCGAGGCGATTAACGTTTCGTAGCCGCCGAGCCTCCGAAAATCGACCCTTCGCCCGCAAGGAATGCGGGGTCCCTCTCGCTGCAATGAACGCCGATCATTGAGATTTCCCCGGTACCTCGGAGAGTCGCACCGCATCTGATTCGTCCAACATCGACTGTTCTAATCACCCCATTTATCACCTCAATGGCAGAATCGACTGAAGTGATAAATGAGGTGATAAACATGAATCTGACTTCCAAATTCGCATTGAAGACTCACATCACGGGCCTGGGAGCGCACTTGGAATTTACATCGCCTCACTTGATGGCAAAAATACGTCCGTCGTAAAGGCGCATATTCCCCAAAATTGAAGTTTTTTCATTTTTGGGGAATAGCTCTACTCAACCATTCGGCAGCGTCCACGATCCTTATTCCCTCGTGCTGATATTCAGGCTGATAGGTGCGCGCAATCAGAATTTTCGGATATGCGTCTTTTATCGCCAATAATGGGGACACCTCGCGCTCGAACGTCCGCTCCTCCGATATATCGTTCGCAACCTGGATATAGAGCTTCTCGCCCTGCTTAATCGCAACGAAGTCAATTTCCTTCTTGTATAGCACGCCGACGTAAGCCTCGTAGCCGCGGCGCAGGAGCTCGATGGCAACGATGTTTTCCAGCACGCGGCCGTAGTCCATGTTCTTGGTTCCAAGGCGCGCGAACCGAAACCCTTGGTCGACAAGGTAATATTTATCCTCCGACCTTAGGTATCTTTTCCCACGGATGTCGTAGCGACGAATACGGTAGAAAGCGAAGGCCTTGCATAGCGCATCGACGTATTTGCCAATCGTCTTGTGGTCGGCTTTCGTCCTATTTGACCTGAGGGTGTCGGCGATGGAGCGCAACGATGTCAGGTTCCCGACGTTGTCCATAAGGTAGTCGATAAGAGCATGAAGCAGCTGCTCGTTCTTCACCTTGTACTTGCTGACGATATCGCGAACCACCAGGGCGTTCAGAACTTCGGAGTTGATGTAGCGGCGCTTCTGCTCTTCCGTTTTGTATAAGAACGAGCCCGCCATGCCGCCTTCCGCTATGTAGCCGGTCAGGCTGCTATAGATGTTTTGGGACGGATAGTATTCAAGGTACTCGCTGAACGAAAACGGGTAAACGGGAATCTCGTACGTCCTGCCCACGAACAAGGTCGCTAAGTCGCTGCTTTGAAGGAAGGCGTTCGATCCAGTGACGAATATGCTGTACTTCTCCCTGGCATGCAGGCTATTTATGGCCTTCTCGAAGGACTCGCACATCTGCACCTCGTCGACGAGCAGGTAATTTCGATGTTCGGGCGCATAGTGGTCCTCCACGTAGGATTCCAGCGCCCGATAATCCATGAGGCTTTCGAAGTCGGTCAGGTTGTAGTTGATGTGGATGATGTTGGCATCGAGCTGCTGCTCCAAAATCTTTTTCGCCAATGCCTCCATGAGCTTCGACTTGCCAGATCTGCGGACGCCTGTGATGACCTTGATATCGGGAGTGTCGACTAGCTCCATCATCTCCGAAAGGTATGTCGAACGTTCTATGAGCTTCACGGTTGGCCCCTTTGATAGTGCTTAATGATCGGCAATTCCCCAAAATTCAAAATCTTTTGATTTTGGGGAATTATACCGCTTTGACCTATTGCTGCATCAGTCAAAACGGAGAACCGCGCTTGCTTAGGCAATCATCACGAGACGGGCAGGGCTTTTGGAAGCCCTTGGGGACCCCAATTGCGGGTAGCTTTTCCGCACAAATGCAAATGCGTTTACATCGATTCCTGGTAATCCTATTGTCCATTGGGCGAAAGAGGCGTCGCCATGGATACCGAACGCGGATCGACGAGGGCGAGCGCGCGCATGGACAGCACGGACCCGCCCAGAGGAAGCCCCCGTCACCCACAAGCGCCACGGCCTCGGCAAAGGCGTCGGGGTCCAGCGAGCAAAATGTTTCTGGTTCCGCCGTCCCGTCATTCCAGTTGCCCCCGGTTTCCCGCGTCGTCTCGCAGCCTCGCCTCATCAGCTCCAGGAAGACGGCGTTCGACCCCGTAAGGTAGATATCCCCTCCGCTGAGTGCATGAATGCTGTTTACGACTTTTTCAAAGCCGTCGCACAGTGTACCTATTGCGGTCTACCCAAGTCATCATCCGCTCCTTCTCGGTTTCGAAACTCGAATAGTTTTAAAGTTCCGAAACCGAGAAGGCAATACACGCCAGGATGCGTCGAAGGAGCGAATCCCGGTCGCGCCATGTCGGCAGCGATGTCCGCGCGCATTTGCGCGTGCTACAATGCGGGCACCAGAGATGAAAACACAGTCCCCGTCGGGTAGTCGTGGGCGTGCGGGAGTCCGCATCAGTAACCTGCCTCCTTGGTTGTCCCTTCTCTGCATGGTCATCTACATAAAGGAGGAACCAGCCATGCAGATCAGCGTGTCGTCCGCCCTGACCGTATTTCACGACGGCCAGTTTTGGGTCGGGCTGGCGGAGCACGTCGAGGACGGAAGGCACGGCGCCGCCCGCATCGTCTTCGGCGCGGAGCCGTCCGATGAGGAGATCCTGCAACTCGTTACAAGCAAATGGGCGAAGCTCGCGTTCTTCGGTCACGATTCGACCGAGGCGAGCAGGCCCGCGAAGAACCCCAAGCGACGCGCCCGCGAGGCAGCGAAAGCCCTTAAACGGCCGGCGATGAGCCCCAAGGCGCAGCAGGCGCTCGCGAATCAGCAGGAGACGATGAAGCGGGAATCGGCTCAAGCAAGAAGCCAGCGTCGCGCGGATGAGGCGGAGGCGCGCTTCGAGCAGCGGAAGTTGAAGCGCAAGCAGAAGCATCGAGGGCATTGATCGCCATTTGCAGCAAGACAAACCATATACAGCAGCGGCGCCAGTTCCACTTGAAGCCGACGCCGCTATCTATTGCGCCGCTCGTCAACAACCAATCTCCATCTCGCTCAGAAGGTCCTCCCTTCCTGCATGAACTCGGGAATGTTGGCATGGATGATGCCATCGCGCTGCTGGATGGGGTCGCTTCGCGTAAGCAGGTACTTGGGATAGTTGTCCTTGATCTGGGTGAAGGGCCGGTATTCGCGCTCCTCGGTGGACCGGTCGGCCATGATGGTCATTGTCACCTGAACGTATGCGTAGCCCATCTCTGGGTTTCTGAGGATGAAGTCGCATTCCAGCTTTCCGATGCGTCCGACGCTGACCTTGCAACCCTGTGCGAGAGCGTAGCGATAGACGATGTTCTCCAGCACGGGCCCGTAGTTGATGCGGTTGTCGGTGTTGAGGGCGAAGTAGAAGCTCAGGTCTGCCAGGTAGTACTTTTGCTCGCCTCGCAGCGATTTTCGCGACTTCAGGTCGAAGCGGGCGCACTTGCTGACGATCTTCGCGTCTTCGAGGATCTGGAGGTATCGCGCGAGCGTCTCGCGTTTGATCTTCACGCCCTGCTTGCTCTCGAGGTCCGATTGGATGTTCGCAAGCGACGTGGTGGCGCCGAAGTTGTTGATGACGTAGTCGCGCACCTGGTTGAACACGGAGACGTTCTTGATCTTCACGCGCCTGCGGATGTCCTTTTCGAAGATTTCCTGGATTACCGCGGCAACGTAAGCGCGCTTGTCGGCGAGCTGGGGGTAATCCATTGCTTTCGGAAAACCGCCCTCGAGGATGTAGGCGTCGAACTCCGCGACCGGGTTCGGGCTCACGGGCAGTCCCAAAAAGCGCTTCATCTGGCAATACTCGCCAAAGTCCAGCGTCTGCATCTCGAATTCGATATAGCGCCCGGTTAGCTTCGTGGCTAGTTCGCCTGAAAGCAGGTAGGAGTTCGACCCGGTGATGAAGATAGAGAAGCCGCCTTCGGTGCGAAACCCGTTGAGCACGTCCTCGAAACCCTCGACGTTTTGCACCTCGTCGATGAAAAGGTACTTCGTTCCCGAGATAGCGAGCAGGGGCTCGATGAGGGCCTCGAGCTGTTCTGGGGCCTTGACGGATCGGTACCCGTATCGGTCCAGGTCGAAAAAGACGATGTGCTCGTCATCGACGCCTCCGGCTCTCAGCTCATCGGCGATGCACTGCATGAGGCAGGACTTGCCGCAGCGACGGACGCCGGTGATGACCTTGATCATCCCATCGTCATGGTAGAAGCCGCGGATTTTCTTCAGATAGTTTTCACGAGGGAACAAACGCATACTAGCTCCAATCTTCATTAGAGCTAGTATATCAAATGAGAGGTTTGCTGGGGTATTTGTTATCAGATGTATGACTTATACCCCCATAACCAAGGAATTTACTATTCCCGCTCAGTGACTAATCCAATCCGAGTGCTGCCGATGCGTGTCGCGTCGTACCGCCTAAGGGCTGATTCGTGCGCAACTTGGGCGAATCAGCCCCTTGATTCGCGATTTCGGGAATGACTCAATTGATTCCCGAAACCGCAAGTCGCTCCCTTAATCACTCCCTGGTTTCCGCCGGGGTTCGTAGCGGGTGGCTTGAAAAGGGGTGATTAAAGGGTCGGAGAGATGCCTATAGCGCAATCGTCTGGTATTGGCGCGGTGAGGGGCTTCTCGCCTCCATCAGTCCAAATCGTCAAGCCCCGAAAGCCTTGCGAGCTCGATGGCCGAATCGACCGCTTCTTCGAAATCGACGCCTTCCGCATAGGGCGATGCCGAGACGCAAGAGGACCAGACGCCCCGCATCATATCTGATCTTCCGACCTCGCCGAGCACGGCCTCGTAGTCGCCCATCTTGCCGAGTGAACCGCGCCTGGAGGCGGTGGCGACAACGGCTTCGCGCAGGGAATCCCGCCAGTCACATTAACCCGTCGCGCGCGAAAGACGTCGAGCTGGAGAAAAGGACCGATTTCCCGTCATGGATTGGGTTTGCCTGCATGACTAGAGCCCTGGCGTAATTGGCTGGATCACCGTTCCGGGAACCAGTATCGACCTACCTGTCCGCCAAGCTCCTTCTTCAGCTCCAGCCTAGTGTCTGAATCGCGCCGCTATAAGCGAAAGCCGGAGAGATGCGTCTTTGTCGAGAAATTGAAGCTGGTCTCCCCTTACTGTGCGATTTATGCGCTACAGTTAGATAGCTCTAACTGATTGGGGGGCGATAGCCATGCACGAACGCAAGGGCTTCTGGGACAAGAATGCCGGTCGGTACGACCGTTTCATGCGAAACGACCGGGCGGCGTATGAGAAGATGTATGGGCTGATCAGGCCGGTGGTGAAAGAAAAAACCGTGCTGGAGGTTGCCACCGGCACGGGGCTTATCGCAAAGAGCATCGTGAATGCGGCGGCGCACATCGAGGCTACGGACGCCTCTGCAAAGATGATCCTTGAAGCAAAACAGGACAATCAATCCGCAAAGCTGCACTTTTCCGTACAAGATATGTTCCGCCTGCCCTATGCACAGAAGTCCTTCGAAGTGGTGATCGCGTCCAACGCGCTTCATATAGTGCCGCATCCGGAAAAGGCCCTGCAAGAAATCAGGCGGGTGCTGAAGGACGACGGCGTGCTCATCGCGCCAACCTTCACCCACGCGGGGAACTCGGTTTCCGGCAAGGCAAAAGCCTTTTTCATGAGCATGGCGGGATTCCCCCTCCACAGCAGGTGGACAAGCGAGGAATACCTGCGTTTCCTGCGTCAAAACGGCTGGGCGGTGCAGAAAAGCGCGGTGCTGAAGGCCTCGTTCCCGTTGACATATGCGGAATGCACGAAATCGGAGGGGCTAGATGTCGTTCTTTGAAAACACCCGCAAGCCCGTGGGCCTCGGCGGAAAACTTATGGTTGCCATGATGAACCTGGGCTACAGCCCTGTGGCGCGGTGGGGACTTCGATTTCTACGACTTGCGCCAAACGCCAAGGTGCTGGATTGCGGCTGCGGCGGCGGGGCGAACATAAAACGGCTGCTGGAAAAATGCCCGCATGGCGTCGTCAAGGGCATCGACTATTCGCCCGTCAGCGTGGAGAAGGCCAGGAAGCTCAACCGAACTGCAATTCAGGAGGGGCGTTGCGCCGTTCTGCAAGGCAGCGTGGCGGATATGGCGTTTGAGGATAGCTGCTTCGATGCCGCCACGGCCTTTGAGACCGTCTATTTCTGGCCTGATTTGCCCCGATGCTTCCGTGAGGTCCGGCGGACGCTGAAGCCGGGCGGGACAGTTCTTATCTGCAACGAGAGCAATGGCGATACGGACAAGGACGAGAGGTGGACGCGGATCATCGGCGGCATGACCATCTACAAGGACATTGAATTGAAGGCGTGTCTGGAGCAGGCGGGCTTTCACGAGGTGCAGATACGCAAAAAGGGAAAGTGGCTCTGCGTCACGGCGCGGAAGTAGGGGCATCGAGCACGGGCATTTTCGCATCCATCCTGCGCATGGCGATAGGCATGACGGCCATAGCGGCTGTGCTGGCGGCAATTATGACAGTTTTTATTCACTGAGGAAGGAACCTATGAAATGCAAAAGTGAGAAAAACACCGTGCAGGAGACGCTGATCCTCCCGCTGTATTCCCGAAAGCTGTGTACGGAGCTGTACCCGAACCTTTACAGGGACGAAACAGCGGTTCGCCTGCTCGACCAGATCGACTACGACTTTTCAGAGGCAGAGAAAAACTCCCGCAGCCTGATGCAGCGCTTCGGTGCGCTGGAGGTGGCCATGCGGCAGGGTGATCTTGCTTTCGAGGTGCGGGATTACCTGAAAGGCCACCCCAATGCGGCGGTGGTCAATCTGGGCTGCGGGCTGGACAACACCGGCAGAACCTGTGACAACGGTAGATGCAAGATCTACAATCTGGACTTCCCTGATGTGATTGCCTTGCGGCAGCAGCTACTGCCCGCCGGGGATCGGGAACAAAATATCCCCTGCGACTTGAAAGACGCCGCATGGTTCGGCAAAATCGACGCCTCCGGTGGGGCGGTGTTCTTTGCCTCCGGGGTGTTCTATTACTTTCTGCCCAGCAGGTCCGGGAACTGGTGCGGGGGATGGCGGACGCTTTTCCCGGCGGTGTGCTGGTCTTTGATGCTGCCAATCGGACGGCAGTAAAGATGATCGCAAAAACATGGCTAAAGACTGCAAAAATCAAGGATGTGGGGGCATATTTTGCGGTTTCGGATGCCGCCAAGGAAATCGGCACGTGGAGCAGCCGTCTGCAGGTCACAAGTCGCGGCTATATGCTGGGCTACAACGATTTGAGAGATCCTTCTGTCAGCGGCTTTTTCCGGTTTCTCGCAAGGGTCGGTGACAACGGGATGAAAATGCAAATCGTGAAAATAAGATTTTGAGAAGCAAAAATAAAGCGCATTCACTTTGACGTTGATGAAGACGGCTTTTACGGCGCATATTGGGCGCGCAAGGACACACATACAGCAGCGGGCACGGATTCGATTGAAACCGTGCCCGCTATCTGATACTATAATATTATATCGAACGTCTGTTCTATTCACTCTTTCATGCTCGTTTGTCGCGGCGCCATTCCAATTGGGTCTAGTTTGGTTGTCGGTTTTGTCCACCTTGCCGCCGAATCCCTCCGCGTGTCCTCGCGCACGCGTTTGGGACAAACCCTGGGGCAAATTCGCAAACTATTTCGAAACCGCAAGCCCGCAGTTTCATTTTTGTCCCGGGGACAAAAATGGCAAGGCTTTGAGGTCCGGAACCGCTCGAAGGGGATGCCAAAACGGTTGTTTTCCCTCTTTGGCGCTTGCTTAGCGAAGTGAATCGTGGCCAGTGGCTTTAACGTCTTGCATTTCCGCAGGTCATGAGGGATACACAAGAGCGATGACCGAAAGAATCGTCGCAGGCGGCTTATTCACCCAAGAGTTCAACGGTTTCGCTTTCAAATGCATGGGGAAATGCGAATGACCTCAATGCGCTCCCGAACTCGGCGCTGACGTAAACGCCGGCTCCGTCGAGCGAAGACTGGCCGATATGAGTCACAACATCGTCTCCAAGGCTGATATGCCTAAGATGGCTTCCAACTGGGGGGCGGGGTTTGCCAATAGGAACCACATGAAGAAATGCAGTCCCCTTGGAGTCCTGCTCGGTGATTCCGCCAGCGTTCTTCTCAAGGCAATCCAGAAGAGCAATCGGATCGCCCATCACGTCAGGTGGCGGAGTTGGCATGGAGGGCAGGTTCTTGTTGGTTTCCACCTATTGTACGCCCGTCGTCGTGCACGACCAATCGGACAGCATCCCGGATTCGATAGCTACGTGCGAAGCCTTGACGCTGTATTTTCACTTGCTGTTCGCGGACAGCAAGTCCACAAGGGATAGACGCACAAGCGTCGCAAGGGAGTGTAGCTTCCTTGACGGAACGAAGTGACGAAACATTCTCGGTCGTGCAGGTTTCTCCTGCTGACCGGGAATGAAGCTCCGCAGGACGCACATACTCCCGATAGGAGAGTATAGAAGTGCGCCCTTTAGTTCCTAAAGGGATTTTATCAGTTCGACAAACTTGAATTTTCAAATTAGTCTTTGCAAATAACCTTTGAACCTTCACCATCAATTACAATTCCCTGACGGTTGTTAATTGGGCATAGATTCAAATCCGAAAACTCAGTCATTATTTTCTCGGTAACTTTCTTAAATGGTGCTGTAAGATAATGCGGAAGAACATAGAAATCAATCAAATCAAGCCCTGCATCATCTTCTTGTGAGTAGTCCTCCGGCTTTTCATCCATTTGTACAATATATTGGATGGTAGGAGCGCATATAATCGCACCTGCCGATTCACCGATCATCAGTTTTCCCTTTGCCAATTCTTTCTTCAACAGCTTATCCGTTCCCGTTTTACGGAGCTGGTCCATAAGAAAGAAAGAATTTCCACCAGTAAAATATATCACGTCCGCATCTTCAAAAACAGATTGTATCGTTGAATAAGCCTCCGTTGAAATATCAATTTCAGTTACGGCTGCTCCCAGTTTATTAAATAGCTTTCGAGCCGAGCCGACATAACCGGTGTAGCCTTCACGCAGCGATGCTGTTGGAATAAATGCGACTTTTTTGTTATCAATTTCTTCTTTTATCAAACTTCCTACACTTGAAAAGTGCGAACATAAAAACAGCTTCATCCATATTCTCCTTTATATATTTGCTGCTCAATTTCGTGTTCAAATTATATCCTTGATTATCAACTTTATCCGAACACCTCCCACACGAAGGACCTCAATGGCTCGTGTTATTAGGGTCTCTATCAGGATTGTTGTAGCTGAACATGTCGGGAGGCTGCTCATCTGATTGCTCGGGATGATCCTGCAAGAACTTCCTGAGCACACGAGAAGGATCGAATCCCCAGTAAAATTTGCTATCCTTCTGAAGCGATTCATTGCTCGCAAGCCGATAAAGCTCCCTTAGACACATGGCAATCTTGTCATCATCATCGTCGGGGAGGAGCTCTCTTCGTGCCTTTGGATCACCTCCTAGGATTTGCGAGGCAACATTAGAGATACGATTTTCGGAATAGAAGCAACAGGCGGGATATGCGAGACCAGTGCCCACCCCTGCAACAAATACGCATAAGCAGTAAAGGAAGTCAAAGGAGCATAGGAGATCGAGGTATCTCTCATGCGCCGAAGCGTTACTGCCCATATTTAGTCCGCAATCCGGTGCCACAATCGGGTGATTCGTGGCGTTGTCTAAGGCAACTGTAATCATCATCCCCGAGCCGGCTTCGTTGAAAAGCCCGGCGTTCACGGCCCTAACCTGGCAGTCTCGTATCCAGGATGCATATATGAAGTGCGAAGGAGATGGAGATTGACGGTTGACGAAGGGGGCAATTAGGTCCCATCTTTTCATGCGAACCAGCTGTGCGCCCAATTCGTAACAAGCAACCGCCACAGCTAGGCTTTTTTGAGGCAGAATCCGCCTTACTATCATCAATTGCGGCGTAGCAGTCGTAGAGAGCATCCGCCGCCTTCTCAAATATCGCGTCGTTGCAATAGCTAAGGGCATAGGCCCCGATGCCGGCAAGGCCGTTGATCGCATCTGCATCATCGTGAAACTCTGCAGCGACCTGAAAAATGAAGCGAGAAAGCTTCTCATTCTCCTTTTGCTCGAAGCAAGCTTCGAGCGAGTGCACAAGCGCTTCTTCATCCATTCCGTAGACGAGAGGCGGCGTTTTGCCCTTCTCTCCAAGAACGGCGATTATATTGTCCACGAGAATATCCATTCGTTTGCTCTCGTCTTTCCTCACGCAAGCATCGTGCTGCTTCAATATTTCTGCCCACTGTGTATACTCAATGGGCCGATTCTGAGCTCCGTCGCGCCTAACTATTTCGCCCTCGCGAAACACGACAATTTGACGACCTTTGCCATCTACTGTTTGTCCGAGCTTTGAAAAAGGAACGAGAAGCCCGTCTTCGAGGCTTAACAGGCAAACCAAACAGTATGTGTGTCTATCAACCTCATGTAATTGGGAGATGGCGGTCAAAGGCGCCTGAACATATTTTCTTATTTTGTCTGTTAAGACCGCGCCATCAAATTGCGTCCAGTTGGTATCTTCAGCTCTAGCCGATGGATTTCCATCATCGTCCACCCCAATGACGATGTAACCACCGGGATAACGGTTGCACATCGAAACAGCGTCTTTTACAAAATCGAGCTCATCGATCTTCTTGGAAAAATCTAGCGTCTCCTTAAAATCGAGCTCGCTGCATTCACCGCCAGACTTTAATAGCTCGAAAAGTTTTTCTCTATCGGTTCGTCCGTCTACTACGATCATCTATGCGCCATCCTATCGATTCCCTATGCCCGACAAACAACCTCTTCATTTCGTTCATGTGGGTGGCACCAATCGACTGATACGTTGAGAACGCTTTCATCAACGCATCAGTCGAAAGACGTCCTCCCATCTAAGTTAATACTGAACATTATCCCATCGTTTTGGCTACTTAGAGAATCATCGCTATGCTATCCGGTCAAATCAAGTATTGATCATTACCACTTTCATTTGATTGCCATGGTGAGCGCAAGCAAACTATCAGCTCAAACAACGAAAACCAGTTGTAGCGTTGCGCAAGAAAGCACACTGATTGACAAACCGATGCCCGCTCGTCCGCTCCAGTTTGCCCAGACGCCCCTCCCGCGGTGCCCATGTCCCAACGGATGGGTACCATTTATCCGGGTGCACCTGGGGCAACGGGCCGTCAGGCCCGCGCAAGGTCGCTCGCATAACACGCAACATCAAACACGACAGAAGAGGCGAAAGACAGATGCCGGACCCCGGACGACAGCACCGCGGAATACGAGCATTCCGACCACAACCGAACAATTCCAGCTACTAGGCAGGCGCCCGCATGGGCGCCTTTTACTTTTCAGGGACTTAGCCGCGAGCTAAGGCACGCGGCTCATGGCCGTTTCGTGAAGACCCGACCAGCTCGACCTACCTCGACCCGTCTCCGCTCCCGTCGGACACGCCAACCGCAATCAGGCGGTTCAATCGTCGTGCAGACGAAAAGGGACACGGTGCCGTGCGGGGTGCTCGCGCGGTGCCGCACGGGAAGATTGGAGGAACCATGGCACGCGCAGCCGAATGCGCCGCGCCCGAGGGAAGCCAGGACCGCGACGAATGGATGACGGTGATCGAGATGCAGGAGTACATGAGGGCGAGCAGAAACAAGGCGTACGACCTCATCTGGTCGGGAGAGATCGACTCGTACAGGCTCGGCAGGAAGCTCCTGGTGTCGAGGGCGTCAGTGGACGCTTACATCGAGTCGAGGAGCGGCAGGAAATGACGGCGGCGACCGCCCCGGGAGCCGCCCGCGGCCGGGCACGCGAGGGAGCCTCGAGACGAAAGGAGCTCGAGGACGACCATGACCAAGAGCATTAGCAGGAGCCAGGTGAGGCTCATCGCATCGACCAACGCGATATTCGGCGCCGACGAGGCGTGCGCGATGCTGCGCATCAGCCGCGACGCCATGTACCGGCTCGCCCCCTTGCATTCACCGCCAGCGCATGTTATAAGGTTATTGGTGGCTTATTGAGCTACCTCCAAGTGCCGGGGGAGTCCCCCGGCTATTTTTTTATCCATTCCATTAGGAGTCCCCATTGGCCAAGGAACTCAGCATCTTCGTCGACGAGAGCGGCGACCGCGGCGGCAAAGCTCGCTACTATCTGCTCACACTCGTCTTCCACGACCGGGCAGACAGCATCGCCGAGGCGGTCACGGGCTATGAGGCCAAGCTTGCCGGGGCCGACCTCCCAAACATTCCGTTTCACCCCGAGCCTCTCATGAACGGGCACAAGGATTATGAGTTTCTTAACATCGAGCAGCGCAAGGTGATGCTCGCCTATTTCTCCTCGTTCGTCCGCAAACTTCCCATTTCCTATATCACGTTCGTCTACCGCCGCAGCCAGTTTGAAGACCTGGCAAGGCTAATGGAGCGCATGGGGCGCGACATCTCCTCCGCCATGATTGAACACCTGGGCTTCTTCCAGCCCTTCGACGATGTGAAGGTCTGTTACGACAACGGTCAGGACATTGTCAAGCAGGCGCTCGGCCGCTCGGTGGGCAAGGTCCTCTCAAAAGGGGTCGTCCGACGCCGCAAGACCTCGATGGCCGACTACCGCCTCGAGCAAGTGGCGGATTACCTCTGCACTATCGAACTTGCCTTGGTCAAGTACGAGGCCAAGGAGAACGGTGAGACGTACAACAAGTTCTTCGGCGGTATCGGCTCTTTCAAGAGGAACTGGCTCAAGCAAGCCCGCAGCAAGCGGATATAGCTGGTCTCGCGGTTTCGCAAGGAACGGTCAGTTCTCCTCTGGCGAGGAACCCCAAAAGACGCGCCTCAAGCAGCGGAAGCCGAAACGCAAGCAATAATATCGCGAGCACCGGCCACCATCATCGCTCCGCATAAAGCAGTGGGCACGGATTCGATTAAACCGTGCCCACTATCTGGCATTTTATTATTGTATCGGAATAATCTCTATCCCAAGCTTGTTCTTAATCGGTGCGGTGCAATATCAACTGACACCATACATAGGATGAAATTCAGGGGTGGCATTGACCCGGGGCTTGCAATTATAGCCCATTACAACAGCATTGCGTTCGCATTCACGGAGCTTTGCGGCAGAAGCTATAGGGGCGGTGTGCTTGAGATTCTGCCCAAGGAAGTTGGCAATATCCATGTTCTCAATACCGGTCTATTGAACATTAATCCCGAGCTAAAAAGAAACGTTATCAGCGTAATTGACGGAGTAGTAAGAAATGGGCGCAATATCGACGAAGCATTGGATTACATTGATGCAGAGATACTCGTTGGTATACTTAGATTCGATGAAGATACCCGTCGCGCATGTAGACGCATATGGAAAGACATTGAAAGCAAGGCGCCTCGGCAGAGGCACAAGATAGGCAGTGACTATAATGACCAGCACAAAATTTACTTGGATTAGCTTTTATAAAGAGTTATCTGACAAGCTGCTGACCTATCGAGACAGGCGCGACGATCTGATAAACAAGCTAGCAACTGTCTATGAATCGACCGGGATGAGTCTCCCTAAGCTTGAGGCAGATGAGCTCCAAGACATCGATCCGTTCACCGTCTTCGGCCTCTTCAACAAGGGCATCACAGACGCAAACCGGCAAAAGATCATCGCCGGCATCGCCGAGGTGTTCGACATTGGGGCAGATCAGCCCACGGACTTCGAGGGCATCCCCGTGCTCAACAACCTCAACGCGACCTTCTATGCCTTCGCCAACGACGAACGTCGCGGCGAGCACGACATCGATAACCTTTGGCACGTTTTCGAGGCCGAACTTGCACTGGCCGCCGACGACAACGAGGAAACCCGGAAGGCCTTCGTCGAGGCATTCGATACCACCGTCATCCAGTTCACACTTGGCTGGAAGCTCACCATGGGCCTCTACTGGGCGAGGCCCTACAACTTCATCAGCCTGGACTCGCGCAACCGCTGGTTCATGGCCGACGTCGCAAAGGCTGGCACCACCATCGCCGGCATAGTGCCGAAGGAGAAGGACTCGCCAGTTCATGACGGAGATCGCTACCTCGCCATTTGCGACACCATCAAGTCGGAGCTCGGAAGCGAAGAGTGCTCGTATGCAGACTTCCCCTCGCTGACGGCTGCCGCCTTCGTGGAGTCTGAGCGCGTCAACCGTGAGAGGAAGGTCGCCGAGAAGGCTGCAGCCGAGAAGGCGGAAGAAAATTCCCTTGGAGACGAGGGGGTCAAGACCACACATTACTGGACCTACTCCCCGGGAGACGGTGCCGCGAGGTGGGATGACTTCTACGCACGTGGCGTAATGGGCGTCGGCTGGAGTAAGCTCGGCAACGTCGAGAAATACGCCAGCAAGGAAGACATCCGCAAGAACCTGCGCACCCTGTACAGTAGCAAGTACTCGCAGAAGAACTCTGCGCTCGCGCTCTGGCAGTTCTCGCGCGAAATCAAGCCGGGCGACGTTGTCTTTGCTAAGCGGGGCCGCAGCGTGATTATTGGTCGCGGCATCGTTGAGGGGGATTACCAATTCGACGAAAATGGCGACTCCTATCCGAACATCCGCAGGGTACGCTGGACGAACAGAGGAGAGTGGCACACGGAAAACCTCCTCGCCGTGAAGACCCTGACGGACATCACCGCCTATCCCGACCTCGTTGAGAAGCTCAACTCGTTCTTCGAGGACGAGGGCGGCGAAGTCGAGGAAGACACGGAGGAGGTTGAATACCCAGCGTACACGTCTGAGGACTTCCTCTCGGAGGTCTACATGGACGGCGAGCACTACAGGGCCCTCGTCAACGCCCTGCGCGCGAAGAAGAACATCATCCTGCAGGGTGCCCCGGGCGTGGGCAAGACCTTCGCCGCAAAGCGCCTGGCCTACTCCATGATGGGCGTGAAGGACGCCGAGCGTGTGATGATGGTGCAGTTCCACCAGAGCTACAGCTACGAGGACTTCATAGAGGGGTTCCGTCCGAACGCGCAGGGCTTCGACCTCGAGAAGGGCGCGTTCTACAACTTCTGCAAGAATGCGAAGGACGATTCTGACAACGACTACTTCTTCATCATCGACGAAATCAACCGTGGCAACCTCTCGAAGATCTTCGGCGAGCTGTTCATGCTCATCGAGAACGACAAGCGCGGGCCCAGGAACACGCTGCAGCTCCTCTACTCGCACGAGCTGTTCTACGTCCCGAGCAACGTATACCTCATTGGAATGATGAACACAGCGGACCGCTCGCTCGCCATGCTCGACTACGCCCTGCGCCGCCGCTTCGCGTTCTTCGACCTCCGTCCCGCCTTCGGCACGGAGAGCTTCATCGCCTATCAGGAGGGACTTGCCAGCGAGAAGTTCGATAGGCTCATCTCTTGCGTCGTGAAGCTGAACGAGGCGATCGCGTCCGACGAGTCGCTGGGAGACGGCTTCTGCATCGGCCATAGCTACTTCTGCCGCATGTCCCCGGACGACGTGACGGACGATAAGCTCTCAGCAATCGTCAACTACGAGCTCGTGCCGATGTTGCGCGAGTACTGGTTCGACGAGCCCACCAAGGTCGACGAGTGGGCCGGCAAGTTGCGCAGGTCAATCCGGTGATCCGGATACAGAACATCTACCACATGCTCGCCTATGCGTTCCAGACGCTGCAAGGGCAGGGCTACCGCGACATCGCAGCCGAGGAGTTCGACAACACCGCCGACCTCCTCGCCGAGATACTGTCACGGGGCGTGAGCCTGCAGCTCAAGCGCGGTCTTGGCCGAGAGTACATCGACCGCAAGGATATGCTCTCCTCACCGAGGGGCAAGATTGAGCTGTCCGAGTCCTTGAAGACGCGCTCAATTCTGCGCAGGCAGCTGATTTGCAGCTACGACGAGTTCAGCACGGACACTCACATGAACCGCATCCTCAAGGCGACGATCATGCTCTTGATTCGCTCGGACATCGACAAGGCGCGCAAGAAGGCACTTAGACGGCTGCTTCCGTACTTCGTGGACGTGGAAGACGTGAACCTTTCGGGCGAAGACTGGCACATGCGCTTCGACCGGAACAACCAGACTTATCGCATGCTCATGAACGTGTGCTGGCTGGTCGCGAAGGGCCTTCTCCAGACGCGGGAGAGCGGGAGTCTCCGCATGATGGACTTCCTCGACGAGCAGCGAATGAGCCACCTGTACGAGAAGTTCATCCTCGAGTACTACAGACGTGAGCACCCAGAGCTTTCCGCAGGGGCGCCGTACATCAGCTGGGCACTCGACGACGGCTTCGGCGATATGCTCCCCGCCATGCACACCGACATAACGCTCACACGAGGCAGGACCGTCCTCATCATCGACGCGAAGTACTACAGTCACACGACGCAACAGCAGTTCGACAAGCGAAGCGTCCACTCCGGAAACCTGTACCAGATCTTCACCTACGTGAAGAACAAGGAAGCGGAGCTCGCCAGCACTCACGACCAGCATAGCGTGTCGGGCATGCTGCTCTACGCCAAGACCGACGAAGACGTGCAGCCTGATGGTGTGTATCAGATGAGCGGTAACCAGATAAGCGTGAGGACATTGGACCTGAACCAGCCCTTCGAGACAATACGTTTGCAGCTCGACGGTATTGCTGAAGCTCATTTCTCAACAGAGGCGGCTTATGTTTGAGAGCCTGACAAAACATCTGCCTGCGATTGAGAATGCCGAGGGATTTGGCAACTGGGTTGTAGACCGAGAGAGCAAGGGCACCATGAACGACCCAATCAAGATGCCCTACGTGAATTACGGAACGACGGTTGCTGACGTTGAACAGGCAATCTACGACTTCGTCGACGAGCATCCCGAGTACGAGCTCACGCATTACCACGACATACTTGAACGCAACGGACTCGAGTGGAGCAGCCAAGCAATGTCTGGGGCAGATGTATCGGAACTTGACGGCCAGGCGGTGATGGCGCTTCTGCTCGGAGCCGTGAGAGCAGAACGCTTCTGCGATGGAGCATTGCTCGGCTTCTTTGAGGACGGGAGCATGAGACGCTGGCTGTTGAGGTTGAAAGAGGTTGACGGGCGAGACGGGAATGAAGTGCGATATGAATAAAGATGACGCCATCACGAAGCTTGAACGTACAAAATCGTGATGCTGTGAGTAGTTCTTACTGTGTCTCTCGCCATCTCCAAAACCACCTTTCCAAAAGTGGTGCAACAGAATCGGGGACTTCGTCCTGTTGCACCATTCTTGCACCAAACTTCGCAAAAAAAGAAATCCCTCACAGGAACGTGAGGGATTTCCACCTGCTGGTTTGTGTTTCGCTACCTTTTTCCGTTATTCCCACTCGATGGCTTTGGTTCTGCCGTCCCGTCATTCCAGTTACACCCAGTTTTCGGCATCGACACGGAACGCGTGCCGCCGAATGACGCGATGTCGCGTTTCGTCGGCTTCGGGGACAAAAGTTGGGACAACCTCAAAAACTTTTTTCAAACTCAGGGCTTTGAGTTTTTGTTTTTGTCCCAAAGTGCGCGGCGGGTCGCCTTTGGAGGCTCGATGGCGCCGAAAACGCCCGTTTTGAAACTCAACCGCCCTTTTGCCTGCAAGCCGCCAGCTGCAATCGCAAGTGAATTAACGCGGGTGGCTTGCGCGCCATTTGCAAAACCCCAGGTCGCAGGTCTTCGCCATTCGTGAACAAAGTGAGTAGTCTCAGGTGGCTTGCTTATGAGTTGGCGAACGGGCCTTCAGGATTCAGGGCAAACATGCTGGTAGAATAGGATTCTCAAATCAATGACAGGAGACCGAGCATGGCCGAACCCCACGATAGGAAGCCGATCCTCACGATCGAGCAGCAGATAGAGCACCTCAAGCAGAAGGGCGTAGCCTTCGAGCTGTGTTCCGAGGAAGAGGCCGCGGACTACCTGCGCGACAAGTGCAACTTCTTCAAGCTCGCATCCTACCGCAAACTCTTCTCGAAATACGAGGGAGGCCCGCGCGACGGCCGCTACGTAGACCTCGACTTCGGCCAGCTGCGCCTGCTCGCGGCGCTCGACCAGGAGCTGCGCCACGCCCTGCTCGGCATGACGCTCGACATCGAGCATTTCCAGAAGGTGACACTGCTTCGCGAGATGGAGGACCGCGGAGAGGACGGCTACGCCATCGTGGCCGACTACATGGCATCGCTTACCACTGCAAACAGGGAGTACCGCCTGCGCGAGCTCAAGATGAGCGGCCGCAGCCCCTACAGCTCGAGCCTCTACGCGAAGTACTCCGGCGACATGCCTGCCTGGGCCTTCCTTGAGCTCACCTCGT
The DNA here is from genome assembly GCF_004135645.1 of Senegalimassilia faecalis. Lineage (NCBI taxonomy): Bacteria > Bacillati > Actinomycetota > Coriobacteriia > Coriobacteriales > Coriobacteriaceae > Senegalimassilia > Senegalimassilia faecalis. The sequence goes on along the minus strand of NZ_SDPW01000001.1, from coordinate 470,121 downwards.
TCGGCACCCTCATCGACTTCGTGCGCTTCTGCGCCAGGCGATGGGGCGACAGGCGGCTCGAGGCCTCCCACTACGATCTCAAGCGCGTGAAGTCCGTCCGCAACTGCGCCGCGCACGGCTCGTGCCTGATCAACTGCTTCGCCGAGAGGGGCGCCGCCCGGGGCTCGGCGTCCAGCGGCGTCTCCCGAAGGGTCGCCGCCGTGGGAATTCCCAAGGCGACCAGGAGGAAGTGGATGGGGAACACGGCCATGCAGGAGGTCGCGACCGTGCTCGTGGCGCACTCCGGCCTGGTACCCGAGGGCTCCTCGCGCTCGCGCGCCGCATCCGAGCTCGCCGAGATGTTCGCCAGGGCCGACGGCGAAACCGAGGCGCTGCCCGACAAGGGGCCCGACGCCGCAGCTCGCTCCGCGCTCGAGTTCCTTCGCAGGTTGACAGAATCGCTCGGGTTGGTAGAATAGCCTGCAGATAGCAAAACCTTCACGGTTTTAGGGGCGGACTTGCGCAAGCGACTCTGCCCTATTTTTATATTCACTCGCTATAGGAGACGGGTGATACCTGGGTCAATGACAGAACTGAGAAGCCCGGAATAATGGATGCGGTATATCCGATTTCACTGAGAGAAATTCTCCTAAATCCCGGAACGACAACGCGAATCTACTGGAAAGTGAGCGCTGTCGCGAATATTGCCTTAGCCCAGAATCAAGCCCGGAACGATTCGATCCTGATGGGCACTTAGTCAACGAGAGCGGTGCGAGAATGTCCGCGAGGTCTGGCCTCAAGTCGTTCAGCTCGACGAGGGCGTGGCGGACCTCGGCGATATTGTCGTTCGGGCGACCGAGAACAGCTGCAGGGTAACGGAGAAGCCCTAATCGAGCCGTCGACGCCCGCTCGTCCATCCCAGCCTGCCCAGACGGCCCTCCCGCAGTCTCTGTGTCCCAGCGGGTGGGTACCATTTACCCGGGTGCACCTGGGGCAACGGGCCGGCAGGCCCGCGCAAGGTCGCTCGCAGAACACGCAACATCAAACACGACAAAAGAGGCGAACGACAGATGCCGGACCCCGGACGACAGCACCGCGGAAGAGAAGCATTCCAACCAAAACTGAACAACTCCAGCTACTAGGCAGGCGCCCGCATGGGCGCCTTTTACTTTTCAGGGACTTAGCTCGCAGCTAAAGCACGCGGCTCATGGCCATTTCGTGAAGGCACGACCAGCTCGACCCAGCTCGACCCGTCTCTGCTCCCGTCGTGCGCACCAACCGCAATCAGGCGGTTCAATCGTCGCGCAGACGAAAACGCACGCGAGACCGCGCAGACGCATCGCGCGGAAAGATTGGAGGAGCCATGGCGCACGCTACGAAATGCGCGGCACCCGAGAGCAACCGGGGCCGCGACGAGTGGATGACGGTGATCGAGATGCAGGAGTACATGGGGGCGAGCCGAAGCAAGGCGTACGACCTCATCTGGTCGGGCGAGGTCGACTCGTACAGGCTCGGAAGGAAGCTCCTGGTGTCGAGGGCGTCAGTGGACGCCTACATCGAGTCGAGGAGCGGGAGAAAATGACGGCGGCGACCGCCCCGGGAGCCGCCCGCGGCCGGGCACGCGAGGGAGCCTCGAGACGAAAGGAGCTCGAGGACGACCATGACCAAGAGCATTAGCAGGAGCCAGGTGAGGCTCATCGCATCGACCAACGCGATATTCGGCGCCGACGAGGCGTGCGCGATGCTGCGCATCAGCCGCGACGCAATGTACCGGCTCGCCAAGGACCCCGACGACCCGTTCCCGATCCGCTACATCGGCGGCAAGACGCGCGACGGCATCGTGCTGCACGACGAGCTCGTCGCATGGGTCGAGCGGAACAGCATCGTCGGCTCGCCCAGAAGGGGCTAGCGCCGATGGCGGCCACAGGCCCGAAGGGGCGCGACGGCCCCTCCCCGCGCGAGTTCACGACGGTACGGCACTTCATGATGGCGGACCTGGGCCTCTCCGGCCTTCCCCTGCTCGTCTACGCGCGCATCTTCGGCTTCTGCGACGCCGGGTGCGGCTACTTCGAGAGCAAGGGCGGCCTGGCCCGATTCCTCAACGTGCAGGAGCGCAGCGTCCACCGCGCCATCCGCGACCTGCTCGACCGGGGCCTCATCGAGGAGTGCGGCATGCACGCCCCGGCACGCGGGCACGCCACCAAGCGGTACCGCATCGTGCGCGAGAGGCTGCCGCCCGGAGCGCTGGCAACCCCTGACGGTTCGTCAGGGTTCCCGGCGCGAAAGGGTGACGAAATGACAGGGTTCGCCGCGAACAAGGGTGACGAACCGTCAGGGTTCGCAGCCCGAACCCCTGACGAGATGTCAGGCAAACCCCTGACGATATGCCACCCAATAAGCAAAAGGGACAACAAGGACTTCAGAAGATAAGGAAGGGGCGCCCGATGGACCGAGCGGGACTCATCACCCTGGAGCAGGCCCGGGCGGCCGGGCTCTCCTTCGACGAGCCGGAGCCGAGGGCGTGCCCGCACTGCGGCGCCGCCCTCGATCCGCTCGGCGCGGCGCTGGCGGGAAAGGTCGCCTGGGTCTCCGCCGCCCCCTGCCCGTGCGAGGGCGCGGCCCGCGAGCGGGAGGCCGAGGCGCGAAGGCGCGCGGCCCTCGCCGCCAAGGATGAGGCCGCCCGCCGGGAGAAGGCGCTCTTGCGCGCGGGCATCCCCAGGCGTTACTGGGCCGCCGAGGCCGACCGCCCCGAGTTCGCCGAGTACATCGCCTCGTTCGCGGGCAACGGGGGCGCCGGGCTCTACATACACGGGGGCGTCGGCGCCGGCAAGACGCACGCCGCCTCCGCCATGGCCAGGCTGTTCGCCGAGGCCGGCTACGACGTCGCCTTCACGACGGCCAAGGGCATGCTCGAGCGCGTGAAGGCCACGTTCGACGAGGGCGGCACCGAGGCCGCCGTCGCGCGGTACGCCAAGTGCGACGTCCTCGTGCTCGACGATCTCGGCAAGGAGGACGCGACGGAATGGTCCGTCGGCACCGTGTTCAGCGTGCTCGACGCGCGCTACGAGGACATGCGCCCGACCATCGTCACGTCGAACTACGCGCCCGGCGCGCTGGCGGACAGGCTCGCGAGGCGCGGCGAGCGCGTAACGGCAGAGGCGATCGCGAGCAGGATCTCCCAGACCTGCAGGCCCGTCTACCTGGGCGGAAGGGACAGGCGCCGGCGCGGTTAGCTTGTGCGCTTCCCGTGGAGGCGCGGACGGCTCGACCCAGCTCGACCCATCGCGGGCATCCTCGGTCGCCGCCGCAATCGAAATCGCTATACACGTCTTGGGCGGCGCCGACGCGCCGGCACGCACGCCTGCTCCGACTCGCACCGTGCCCCCATCGCGAGGACGCCGCCCGCCAAGCAACAAACGAAAGGCGGAGGGCCCATGGACGGCTTCGAGAGGATAACCGGCCGCGAGCACGACGGGCTCGTGGAGAAGTGCCAGGAGAACGGCTGGCTCAAGGTCGGCGGCTTCGACTGGCAGGACGACCCGTTCCTCGAGGAGTACCCCTACGAGTTCTCCCGCACGGAGAGCGTCGACAGGCTCCGCGAGGCGCTCGGCTCGGGCAACTGGGCCATACGCCAGGGGTTCTGCTACCGCGACCTCGCGTTCATCCAGCAGGTGAACGGCGGCGACGAGTGGTGGACGCTCAAGCGCGACGGCGACGCGTGGACCGGCTTCGAGAGCTGGAGCTTCGGCGCCATCGCCCAGGAGCCCGAGCGGTTCGAGCGCGCCATGCGCGACATGTGCGAGGCGACGCCGGAGCAGTGCCGCAGCGGCGAGTGGGCCCATCTGCACGAGAAGGCGCCCGAGCCGCTGGCGCAGCGCGCCGCGTCCGCCCGCGAGGCGAGCCGCGCGCACGCCGGGCAGGAAGCCCGCGCGCCCATGGCGCGCGAGAGGGCCGTCGGGGCCGAATAGGGACGACCGGGGCGCGAAGGCGCCCCTTTTTCATCTCGACTGGAAGGGAGGCGCGGGATGGCGAGCGACTACGGGGACGAGGCGGGCGGCAAGCTGCTCGACTGGATGCTGAGGATCGGCCAGGAGGCCGGCGCCGAGGCAATGGCGCGCAGCGCGAGGGAGCTCTCCGAGCGCCTCGCGGGAATCCGCGGGACCATCGCCGGCGGGCGCGCCGAGGCCGTCGCGGCCGACGGCGTGCCGACCTACGCGAAGCTCAGCCTCGAGGAGCTCTCTGGGCTTCCCGAGTACGCGACGATCAAGGAGGTCGTCTCCGACAAGCTGCGCGCCGCGTCGGTCGAGCACCACATCATCCCCGGCGAGGGCCGCGACTGGCTGCTCTTCAAGGTGGAGGACGCCCCCGAGGTCGACGAGGCCTTCCGCCAGCTCGAGCAAGAGACGGGAAAGGCCGCCGAGCGCGCAAGGGAGCGGCTCTCCGAGATAGCCGAGGGGCGCCAGGCGCCCGAGCGGCTGGCCGAGCGCGCCGAGCGTGCGCGCGAGGCGTCGAGGGCCCACAGCCGGGGCATCGGCCGGGACCGCGGCCCGCGGCATATCGAGGGGCCCGGGAGATGAGGTGGCAGGCGGCGGCCGCTCTGGCCGCGGCGGCGTTCGCCGCGGGAGACTTCGCGGCCGCGGCCCTCGCGGCGTCGGGCGCGAACCCGATCATCGACCCGGAGGCCGCCATGGCGGCGATCCCCGCGGCGCTCCGCGCGGGACATGTCTTCTCCGCGGAGGCGCTTCCCCTGTGCGCCGGGACCGCCTGCGCGTGCGGCGTGCTCCTCGCCTGGGCGCGCTCCCTGGGGACCAAAGGGGCCCGGCGCGACGGCGAGGAGCACGGGAGCTCCAGGTGGGCCATGCCCAAGGACATCGCGCCCTTCGGCGACCCCAAGGACCCCGACAACAACATCATCCTCACCGACAACGCGCGCATCCGCCTCGTGAGCCGCAGGTTCGACCTCTCCACCGACACCAACGACAACGTGCTCGTGGTTGGAGGACCCGGCACCGGCAAGACGCGCTACTACGTCAAGCCGAACCTCCTGCAGGCCAACGCCAGCTTCTTCGTGACCGACCCGAAGGGCACGCTCATCCGCGAGATGGGCGGCGCGCTGGCGGAGCTCGGCTACGAGATCCGCGCGTTCGACACCATCGACTTCTCGCGCTCCATGCGCTTCAACCCCATAGCCTACATACGCGACGAGGCCGGCGTCATCCGCTTCGCCCGCGGCATCGTCGCCAACACCGAGGGCGAGGCCGACCACAAGGGCGACCCCTACTGGGAGAAGGCCGAGCGGCTGGTCTACACCGCGCTCACGGCCTACCTCGTCATGCACTGCGAGCCCGCCGACCGGAACCTCGACGGGCTGCTCACGCTGCTCTCGCTCGCCGACGCCCGCGACGACCCGGGCTACATGAGCCCGCTCGACATGGTGTTCCGCGAGCTGGAGACAGGCGAGCGCTACGTCAGGCGCGGCGGCGCCTCGGCGGAGGGCGGATCGCTGCGCGGCTTCGCCGAGGAGGACGGCGCGTGGGAGTGGGTCAAGGTCCGCGAGCCGGCGCCCCCCGACGACTTCGCGCTCGCGAGCTACCGCGAGTTCCGCGTGGCCGCCGGCGACACCATGAAGTCGATGCTCTCGAGCTGCAACGTCCGCCTGAAGCCGCTGTCCATCCGCGCCGTGCGCGACCTCACCTCCAAAGACGAGCTCGACCTCGCCCACATGGGCGACGAGGGCGCCAAGGTCGCGCTCTTCGCGTCGATGAGCGACACCGACTCGACCTTCGACTTCCTGTTCGCCCTGCTCATGGATACGGCCGTGAGCGCGCTTTGCGCCGAGGCGCTCGAGGCGCACGGCGGCTCGCTGCCCACGACGGTGCACTTCGTCTTCGACGAGTTCGCCAACATCGGGCGCATACCCGACTTCGAGCGGACCATCGCCGTCACCCGCAGCAGGAACATCGCCGTCTCGATGATCGCCCAGTCGCTCTCGCAGCTGAAGGAGACCTACGGCGACAACAACGCCGAGACCATCGTGAACGCCTGCGACACGCTGCTCTACCTGGGCGGCAAGGCGAACGAGACCAACGAGGAGATCAGCAAGATGGCCGGCAAGCAGACGGTGGCGAGCGAGACGCAGAGCGACTCGCGGGGCGCCGGCTGGACCCGGACCGTGAACCGCGGCATCTCCGAGCGCGACCTCATACAGCCCGCCGAGGTGGCGCGCATGCCGCGCGAGGACGCGCTCGTGCTCGTGAACGGGTGCATGCCGCTCATGGACCGGAAGTACCGGCTCGAGCGCCACCCGCGCTCGCGCCTGCTCGAGGAGGCCGCGCGCCAAGGCCCGTTCGACTTCGCAGAGTACCGCAGGCAGAAGGAAGGTAACTCGTGACGGGGCCGCGGAGGGCGCGGGCCTCCCCCGCCGCGGGGGGAGGAGCAGCAAGGAACATCGTCAACCGAAAGCAAAGGAGAGCAGCATGCTCGCAAACGTCATCAAGCTCGTGTCGGGCTGCGTGACCTTCCTCGGCGGCTTCCTGGTCGTCTGGGGCGCGGTCTCGCTCGGCCTGGCCATCAGGGAGCAGCAGGGCGGCCCGCAGATCGCGACCGCCATATCCACCATCGCCGGCGGCGCGATCATCATCGCCGCGTCGGTCTACTTCGGGCAGCTGGACACGTCCTGGCTGCCGGCATAGGGGGCGTCGCGGATGGCGCTCCGGATACCGGTGCAGAAGGACATCGGGGAGTACGAGGAGAAGATCGTCGGGAAGATGAGCCTGCGCACGCTCGCATGCGTGTCGCTCGGCTTCGGCAGCGCCGTCGGGGCTGCGGCCTTCGTCCACCTGGGCCTGCACGCAGACGTCGCGGACGCGGCCTTCCCGATCATGCTCTGCAGCATGCCGTTCTGGCTCGCCGGGTTCTGGCGTCCCTTCGGCATGCGCGCCGAGGAGCTGCTGCCGCTTTTGGCGGCCCACGAGCTCTCCCCGCAGCTGCTCGCGTACGAGCCCTGCCTCGCCGGGAGCCTGCCCGAGGGCGCGCCGCGCCCGGGCCGCCCGGGGCGGCGCGCGAGGCGCAGGGCAAGGAAGAAAGGAGCCGAGCTCTATGAGCCGAGCAAGAACCAACAAGGAGAATAGGCCGAAGCGCCCGAGCACCCTCGGGCTGCTCCTCGGCGGCACGGGCGGGCGCAAGGACGCCTCGAAGGGCGCGGAGGCCGAGCGGCAGAGGCGCCGCCGGGAGCGCGACCGCTCGCGCGAGATGGCCGCCTACGTCGGCTACGACGCCATGTACAGGGACGGAATCGCCCAGGTGATGCCCGGGGTGTTCAGCCAGACGGTCGAGTTCTCCGACATCAGCTACCAGTCCGCGCGCAAGGAGGCGCGCGAGACGGCCTTCACCGTGATGAGCTCGCTGTTCAACTACTTCCCGGCGGACTCCCACGTGCAGCTCCAGGTCGTGAACGCGCCCATCCCCGCCGACGAGGTCGGCCGCAAGGTCTTCTTCGAGCCCGGGGAGCGCGCCACCGCCGGGCTCGCCGAAGAGTACAACCGGATCCTCAACGACAAGATGCGCGAGGGCGTCTCGAACCTCGTGCGCCACCGCTACCTGACCTACGCCGTGGGCGCCGACGACGTCGACGCCGCGGTGCCCAAGCTCGCGCGCATCCGGGGCGACGTGGAGCAGACCCTCGCGCGCATACGCTGCTCGTCGCGCGCCCTCGACGGCGCCGAGAGGCTCGAGCTTTTGCAGGGGCAGCTGCGCCCGGGGTCGCGCTTCGAGTTCTCCTGGGACAAATTGTCCCCGACGTCTGGCGCGCGCACGAAGGACTTCGTCATGCCCTCCACGCTCGACTTCAAGCCCGAGGGCAGGTCCGACTGCTTTTGCAGCGACGGGCGCTACGGCGCGGTGCTCGCCGTGCGCAGCTTCGGGTCGGTCATCGAGGAGACCTACCTCGCCTCCATCATCGACCTGCCGCTGCCGCTCAACGTGACGCTGCACGTGCAGCCCATCGCGCAGAGCGAGGCGCTCGCGCTCGTGAAGCGCCAGATCGACTGGATGGACAAGGAGATCATCGACGAGCAGATGAGCGCCGTGAAGAAGGGCTACGACTACCAGATCCTGCCGCCCGAGCTGCGCTTCTCGAAGGAGGAGGCCGAGGAGCTGCTCGACTTCCTGCGCAACAAGTCCGAGCGCCTGTTCGTCTACACGGGCCTCGTCTACACCTGGGCCGACAGCCTCGAGGAGCTCGACCGCCGCGTCCAGCAGGTGACGAGCGTCGCGCAGGGCTGCACGATCGGCCTCGAGCCGCTCCACTTCCGCCAGCGCCAGGCTCTCAACTCGGTGCTCCCGCTCGGGGACAACCACGTCACCGTGAGCCGCTACCTCACCACGGGGCAGGTGGCCATGCAGATGCCCTTCGCCAGCCAGAGCCTCGACGAGGCGGGCGGAGGCTACTACGGGCAGTCCAAGGAGAGCGGGAACCTGGTGCTGTGCGACCGCAAGCGCCTGGCGAGCCCCATGGGCTTCGTGTGCGGCAAGCCCGGCTCGGGCAAGAGCTTCTCGGTCAAGCGCGAGATAACCAACACCGTGCTCGCGCACCCCGAGGACGAGGTCGTGATCTTCGACCCGGCCGGCGAGTACGGCAACCTCGTGGGAGCGCTCGGCGGCGCGAACGTCGAGCTCGCCCCGGGATGCTCGGCGGTGCTCAACCCCCTCGACACCGCCGACGTCGCGGACCGCGCCGACGCCGCCAAGCTCGCGTACAAGACCGACGCGGTGCTCGCGCTCTCGAGCGCGCTCATGGCCGAGGGCCGCGAGGGCCTGCCGGAGCGCGACCGCTCGATCATCGCGCGCTGCGTCGGCGAGGCGTACCGGGAGTGCGCGAGGGACGGCCGCCTGCCCACGCTCGGCGACTTCCACGCGGCGCTGCTCGCTCAGCCCGAGCCCGAGGCCGCCGACATCGCGCTGCGCTACGAGCGCTACGTGAAGGGCGCGTTCTCCTTCTTCAACGGCCAGAGCAACGTGGCGCTCGACAACCGCATCACCAACATCGACATGCACGGCCTCGGCCAGAACATGCGCGTGTTCGGCATGATCACGGCGCTCGAGATGGTGCGCAACCGCGTGATGGTCACGCCGCCGCGCCCCAACTACACCTGGCTCTACATCGACGAGGTGCAGAGCCTCTTCGCTCACCCGACGGTGGTCGAGTACTTCGCCCGCCTGTGGCGCGAGGGGCGCAAGTTCGGCCTCATCTGCACCGGCATCAGCCAGAACACGAGCCACATGCTGGCCAACGCCGAGGCCCGCGATATGGTGCTCAACTCCGAGTTCTTCCTGCTGCACAAGCAGTCCACCGCCGACCTCGACGCGTGGGCGGAGATGCTCCAGCTCTCCGCCACGGAGCGCGGCTACATCGGCGACGCCGTCAAGCCCGGCGAGGGGCTGCTCATCAGCGCGGGGATCCGCGTGCCCATCACCGACGACTTCCCTAAAGGCCCGCTCTACGACCTGTGGAGCACCAAGCCCGCAGAGGTCGCCGAGCGCGAGATGCGCCGGGCGGCGCGAGAGGCGGAGGAATAGGAATGGCCGGCCCGAGCGAGGGCGGCGGGATGCTCGAGGTGGTCGGGGCGCGGCGCCGCGACGTGCTCACCGCGGGCGACGTCGCGGAGACCGAGCGCGACGCCCTGGGAAACGTCTCGGAGGGAGCCGGCCCGCCCGACGAGGCGGGAGGCCCCGCCGCAACGGCGAAGGAGCGCCCCTCCAGGCCCGACGCGACGGAAGGCGGGCTCGGGGACAAATTGTCCCAACCCGCCGGAAACCGGCGCGCGGCGGCAGCGATGCGCTCGCGCGTCGATGCGGCGAAGCTGGCGATCGCCCGGGAGGCAGTCTCCCAATTCGACGACTCGGAGGAGCTCGAGGGCGCCTCGGGCATGTACGACGCGGGGCGTGCGGCCAAGAAGGCCGCGGGAGGGCTTCGGCAGAGGAAGGCGAAGAAAGCCGCCCGGGGCAGCCGCAAGGCGGCGACCGCGCTCGGCGCCCCCAAGGGAGGCGCGCGCGGCCCCGAGGCAGCCGGCGCGACCGCCCCGGCCAAGCACCAGGCGGCCCAGGCGGCCGCGCAGGCGTCGGGCGAGGCGGCCCGAGCCGCGGGGTCGAAGGGCGCCGCCTCCGCGATCGCGGGCGCGGTCTCGGGCGCGGCGCCCGCCCTGCTCGGGGCGGTGGCCGGTATCGTGGCCTTCGTCGCCTGCGCGCTCGCCGTCGCGCAGCTGCTGAGCGCGCTGTTCGGCTTCTGGGACGACGCAGCCTCCAAGCAGGGCCTCGAGGGGCTGCCGCCCTACATCACCTACGAGATGGTCGAGGCGGCGCTCGAGTGCCAGGAGGAGTACGGGCACCCGGCGGGCTGCACCATCGCGCAGATCATCCAGGAGTCCGGCCAGGGCGACCGCATGAGCCAGCTCGCAGAGCGCGACCACAACCTCTTCGGCATGAAGTGGTGGTCGGGCTACGCGGGCTGCCCCGAGGTGGCCGGCAAGGCGAACTGGGCCACCAGCGAGGAGTACGTGCCCGGCGAGCACACCCAGATCACGGCGAGCTTCATCCGCTTCGCCGGCGACGCCAAGTGCATCCGCTTCCGCAGCAGGGTCTTCCTGCAGGCGGAGCGCTACTCGGGCAACGCCCTCATCCGCGAGGCGATCGAGAGGCACGACTCGGACAGGATGGCCGAGGGGCTCAAGGACGCCGGCTGGGCGACCGACTCGTCCTACGTCGAGTCCCTGAAGTCGATCATGGCGCAATGGGGCCTCTACAGGCTCGACTCCATGACGGTCGAGGACCTGAAGGACCCGGCCGCGAACGGGAACGCGATCGTCGAGGCGGCGTACAGCCAGCTCGGCGTGCCCTACGTGTGGGGAGGCTCGACCCCCGGCAAGGCGCTCGACTGCAGCGGGCTCACGCAGTACTGCTACGCGCAGGCGGGCATCCGCATAAGCCACTACACGGGTTCCCAGTACGAGGAGCTCAGGCGCATACCGCTCTCGGAGGCGAAGCCCGGCGACATCCTCTACCGCTCGGGCCACGTTGCCATCTACATCGGCGACGACAGGTACATACACGAGCCGCGAACGGGCGACGTGTGCCGCATAGCGAGCGGCATCGGCAGCTTCAGCTGCGCGCTCACCGCGAGATAGGAGAAACCAATGCAGGGAAAGTCAAGGGTCATGGCCGCCGTCGCGGCAGGCGCGCTCACCGTGGCGCTCGGCGCGGGCGCGGCGCGCTGCGCCATCGCCCCGCAGGAAAGCCCCCAGGAGCTGGCGCCGCCCGCGATGGCCGGCGCCCCTGAAGGCACTGGCTCGGAGACTGGAAAGGCGACATCGGGCGCCGAGGCGCTCTGGAACACCGCGTGGACGGGCGCCGACGACCCGACCGCCACGCTGCGGATCGTCGAGGGCGCCATGGTGGAGAGCGCGGACGGCACCGAGCGCGCCTGGTTCTTCTCGGCCGAGGAGCCCTCCGAGGCCGGCGGCGTGCTCAGCGTGCCCATCGACGTCAAGGGAACCGGCGACAAGGCGGGAGGCCTGTCGCTCATCCAGGTCTCGGGCGGCGGGGACGCCCGCACCCTGGCCTGCGACCTCCTGACGCAGGCCTACGTGCCCCAGAAGGCGCAAGACGGAGCGTTCTCCGTGACCGGCACCGACGACCGCCTCTCCGAGGCGCTGGGCGCGGACGTCGCCGCCATCGAGGAGGCCGTCGCCGGGAAGGCGGCGAAGGTGTCCCCGCAGGCGACGGGAGCCACCTGGGACAAGGAGGTGTGGCTCGACTACGCCTGGAACGTCGCGTCGACGACCTTCACGCTCGACGACCCCGCCTCGACGGTGGTCACCGTGGTTTCGCGCAGCGGCTCGCTGGAGGCGATGTAGCCGTGCGGGCGCTTGAATCGCGACGCCGAAGGGTCTTCGCCGTCTCCGCCGCGACCGCCTTCGCCCTCTGCGCGCTCCTGCTCGTCCCCGCGCAGCCGGCATACGCCGACATAGCCGGGGACGTCAACGATTGGCTGTGCGGCCTTCTGCGCGACTGCTGCAACTGGATGTTCAAGGCGCAGACGGGCGTGCTCGGGTCGATCGGCGCGAACGGGATCCTCTCGGCCGACTTCGCGCACATGCTCACGAGCTCGAGCGACCTGACCATGCACGACGTCGCCCGGGGCGTATGGCAGGTTGCCATCCTGCCGATCGGGTGCGGGGTGCTCGGCCTGGTCTTCACCCTGAAGCTCATCGAGATATCCCAGCGCATGGACGGCAGCCAGAGCCTTCCCGGCGTCAAGGAGGTCGTGTTCCTCCTCGTGTTCTTCGCCGTGTTCCTGTTCCTCATACAGAACAGCTTCGACCTGATGGCGTCGATCTACGAGGTCTGCGGGCTCGCCATCGACCGAGTCGAGGCGCTCTTCGGCGCCGGTGGCGCGCTCGACCTGCCCGAGGTGTCAGTCGTCACCACCGACGACGACATCCCGTCGCTCATCGCCATGCTCGTCGTGAGCCTCATCAGCTGGGTCGTGGTGCTGGCGGCCTACGTCGTCGCCCTCGTGGTCTGCTGGGCCCGCGCGCTCCAGCTCTACATCATGGCCGCGTTCGCCCCGATCCCGCTGGCGTTCCTCGGCATGGACGCCACGCGCCAGATAGGCCTTGGCTACCTGAAGAGCTTCGGGGCGGTCTGCATCGCCGGCGTCATCATCCTCGTGCTGCTCATATCGTTCCCGCTCGTGCTCGGCGGGCTCACCGGGGCGAACCCCGGGACGGGCACCCCGGCCGACGCGGTCGCGAACGGGCTCACCTACGCGCTGCAGTACCTGGCCATGTGCGTGCTGCTCATCCTGGCCCTCGTGAAAAGCGGCTCCTGGGCGCGCGACATCGTGAGCGGCTTCTAGCGGAAAAGCGAGGAAGGGGGCGGTCGCCATGAGATAGGGGCGCCGCGCCGGGGCACGCGTCCCGGCGGATGAAGACAAGGACCGATTGAAAACGAAAAGGAGGAAAGACATGGAAGAGAGGAAGAACGTGTACCTCTCGCTGCACAAGAGCTTCGTGCGCGAGGGCATCGAGTACACCGACCGCGCGACCGGCGAGGCCAGGACCTTCAACTCGGCGACCCTTCCCAAGGGCACCGTCGTCGACGGCATGGACGTGGGAGGCTACGAGTTCAGCCCCATGTTCGTTAACGAGAGCCGCTTCAAGGGGGCCGACTTCCGGGACATACCGCTGCTCGCGAACCGCGAGGTGTGGCTGAGGAAGACGGTGATGGGCCCGGACGGCCAGCCCGAGCTCGACGAGGGCGGACGCGCGGTCAAGGACACCGTGAAGGTCATGCCGGCGCAGCTCAAAGAGGCCGTTGACGCAGGGCGCTCGCGCTACCTCGCGGAGCGCGCCGAGCACGCCCGCCAGGCGAGCCGCGCTACCGAGCACGAGGCGCCCCGCGCACAGCGAAGCGTCGAGAGATAGGGAGGCGGAAAGATGAACGCAGCGAAAGACTGCACCCTGCAGGAAAAGCTCCTCCGATGCGCCATGGCGCTCATCCTGGCGGCGGGGGCGCTGCTCGCCTCCGTGGCGGCCTCGCCCGCCTACGCCGCGCCGAGCACGGTAGACGTGTCCGTCGGCGGCAAGATCCCCTACGGCGGCTTCGCCACCACGTGGATGAGCGCCGACGGGAACATCGCCTACTGCGCCGAGCCCTCGTCCCCGACGCCCGCGCCGGGCTCCTACTCGACGAGCCCCGTGCCGAGCGACGACGTGACAGCGGCGATCTGGTACTCGTTCGGCTCTCCCGGCTTCGACGCGTCGATGTTCCCGGGCAGCTGGTACGACGGCGGCGGCTGGGACGACGCGAAGTACGCCGCGGCGAGCCATGTGCTCATCGCCTACGCCTACTCTGGGTCCGAGTCGGCTGCCACGCACGGCACGAGCGCCGAGTTCGCCTCCTGGGCGAAATCCGAGCTGATCGGCGGGACCTTCGCCAAGATGAAGGCGGGCGCCGGCAGGGTCTCCGCCGGGTTCGAGGCGTTCTGCGTCAGGACCGGCGGCGGCTCACAGACGCTCGTGAGCTTCAGCTGGTCCGCAGGCGGCGTCAAGGTCGCCAAAGAGGACTCCGAGGCGGGCGCAGAGCCCCAGGGCGACGCCTCGCTCGACGGCGCGAGCTTCTCCGTCGTTAACGAGACCGGCCGGTACGTGCTGGTCGGCGGCAAGTACTACGCCGACGGAGAGGTCTGCGCCACGATCAAGACCGCGCCCGAGAACGGATCGCACGTCGCCGCGACCGGCGCCGACGCACTTCCCGCAGGCAATTATCGCATCGTCGAGTCCGGAGCGCCCGAGGGCTACGACGCCAGCGACGCCTCCGTCGCGTTCACCGTGAAGGCCGGCGAGGTGCGCGACCTCACGGGCGACCCCGTGACCGACGAGGTCTTCCGCGGCGGCGTGCAGGTGACCAAGTCCGACAAGGAGCTGCAGGCGTCCGAGGCGCTCGCGGGCAGCGGCCACAAGGAGGCGCCTGGCGAGCACCCCGGCCTCGACGGGATCGAGTTCACCGTCACGAACCGCTCGGCGCACAAGGTCCTCGTTGACGGCGAATGGCACGAGCCGGGCGAAGCCGTGGCCACGCTGACCACCGCATGGAACGACGAGGCCGGCGCCTACACCGCGCAGACCGCGGCCGACGCACTGCCGTACGGAACCTACGACGTGCGGGAGACGGCGACGAACGGGAGCTACCTACTGACCGACGGCGAGCCCCGCACCTTCGAGGTCCGCACCGGCGGCGAGATCGTGAGCGCCTCCGCGGACGGCGCCGCGCTCGAGTTCCGCGACCAGGTGGTGCGCAACGACCTCGAGCTCTCCAAGAAGAGCGAGACCGACAACGCCGGCCTCATGGTCCCGTTCGCCATCGAGAACGCGGCCACCGGCGAGACGCACGTGCTGGTGACGGACCGCAACGGCGACGCGTCCACCGCGAGCAGCTGGAACAGGCACTCGAGGGACACCAACGCCAACGACGCCCTGCTCGGCCATGAGGGCCCGATTGCTGCCGCCGACATGGACCCGAAGGCCGGCATCTGGTTCTCGCTCGGCGAGGACGGCTCCTCGGCGCCGGTCGACGACTCGCTGGCGGCACTGCCGTACGGCGCCTACACCATGACCGAGCTGCGCTGCGAGGCCAACGAGGGCCTCGAGCTCATCACCAGGAGCTTCTGGATCGAGCGCGACTCGACGGTGGCCAAGGCCGTGTGGATGGGCCTTGACGACCAGGAGGGCCCGCGCATCTCCACCACAGCAAAGGACGGGGCGGACGGCGACAAGGACGTCTCGGCCGACGCCGAGGCCAAGGTCGTCGACGCGGTGGCCTACGAGGGGCTGAAGGCCGGCGAGGAATACGAGCTCTCGGCAACCCTCGTCGACAAGGCGACCGGCGAGCCCGTGACCGATGCCTCGGGCAAGCCCGTGGGGGCCAAGGCCGAGTTCGCGCCCGCGCTCTCGACGGGCAGCCAGGACGTAGAGATCTCCTTCGACGCGAGCCTGCTCGGCGGCCGCGACCTGGTCGTGTTCGAGAGCCTTCGCAAGGACGGCGCCGAGGTGGCGTCGCACGCGGACCTCTCCGACGAGGGCCAGACCGTCCACGTCGCCGTCGAGGTGGGCACCCAGGCGGCCGACGCCGCCGACGGCGACCAGGTCATCGAGGCCGGCAAGGCAAAGGTCGTCGACACGGTGGCCTACAAGGGCCTCGTCCCCGGCGAGACCTACATCGCCGTGGGCACGCTCATGGACAAGGGCACCGGAGAGCCGTTCCTCGACAAGGACGGCAACGAGGTGACCGCGCGCACGCCCTTCGAGCCAGAGGCGCCCTCCGGCACCGTCGAGGTGACCTTCGAGTTCGACACCGAGGGCCTGGCCGAGGGAGACGAGCTCGTCGTCTTCGAGAAGGTCCTGGACTCCGCCGGCAACGTCGTTGCGACCCACGAGGACATCGACTCCGCCGAGCAGAGCGTCGTCGTGGACAACCCCGACACGCCCGAGGTGCCCGAGGAGCCCTACGCCAAGACCGGGGCCGACGCCCCCGACGCCACCGGCTACGCCGTGGCCGCAGGCATCGCTCTAGCAGCTGCGGCGGGCGCGGGCGGAGTGCTCGCGTACCGCAAGCGCAAGACGGCCGGCGCAAGCAAGGACGCGGCAGCCGAAGAGCCTGCCGAAGAGCCGGAAGAGTAGCGGCGCCGCATCGATACCGAACCGGAGGCCCTGGGCGCCCGCCCGGGGCCTCCCCTGCGAACGGGGGAGGACATGAACAAAGGGAAAGCCGCCACGGCACTCGCCATTGCCGTGGCGTTGCTGGCGCTGGCGGCGCTCGCCGTCCTGCCGCTGCCCGAGAGGAACCCGTACGGGGTGCACGAGGCGCCTGCTGCGGAAAAGGATGCGGCAATGGAGGCTCAAGAGACGGGAGGCGGCATCGACTGGGACGCCCTTCCCGCCTCCGTCGTCGCTTGGGTGCGCGTGCCGGGCACGACCGTCGACTACCCGATCGTCCAGGGCCGGCCCGAATCGCCCGACTTCTACCTCACGCACGACGCCGGCGGCGAAAGATCAGCGTGGGGCGCTCCCTACATCGACGCCGGGTGCGCGCAGGGCGCCGAGAGCCCGCTCGTCATCGTCTACGGGCACCACATGTCCGACGGCACTATGTTCGCGCCGCTCGCGCAATACTCGTCGCGCGGTTTCGCCGAGGGGCACCGCACCATCCGGGTCTACACCCGCGAGAATGCGATCGAGCTCGAGGTCTTCGCGGCTGACGTGGTCGACGCGAGCTCAGAGGGCAAGCGGACCAACTTCGCCGGCGCTGCGGAGCTCGACGCCTACCTCGGGGACAAATTGTCCCAGTGCGAGGTCGTCCTGGAAGATTCGGCGGACATCGCGCATGCCTGGGCCTTCGTGACGTGCAGCTACCAGACGAGCAACTCCCGCACCGTGGTCTACGCGAAGGAGGTGGAAACATGGGATTCGCGCCCTTCGGAATAGGGCTCCTCATGGGGCTCCTCACGCTCACGGCCTACGCCTGCTGCGCAGCCGGCGACGACGACCGAGACTAGGACTTGCAGATCGAAACTACAACCGAATATGGCCCTTCGACCCCTTGCCGCTATATCTCGGCAAGGGGTCTTGCATGTGGTGAGATAATTTACGCACTTGATAGAAACAAGACGCTGCCGGCTGCTTCTCGATAAGCTTCCGGTTGTCCATGAATAGAGGTACGCAATTGGGAAAGATTAAGCTGCAAGACGTCAAAAGGGCCATCGACATCGGAAAAGACGTTCTGCCCTTCGTTGAGCCCGCTGTGAACAAATACGGGCCCGCTCTGATCGACTGGGGGCAGCAAAGGGGGAAGCAGGCGGCAGATAGCCTGGGAGAAGCCAGGGACTCATTCCTTTCAAAGGGTCGGGCAATCAAAGACAAGAAGGAGCAGCAAAAGTCACTCGAGGCATCCCGCAAGAAGGCCGTGGCAAGCTCGCTTCCGCCGATCTCCGCAAAAGATTTCTTCGAGAACTTCGAGAACAACGTCTCCAGCGAAGCCGACCTCAGCGATGGGTACATGGCGATCGCCGGCTGCTACGCCGTCGTCACGATGAAATCGGCACGAGAGAAAGACCCTTCCGCCTACGAGGACGTCTATGTCGGTTGCGGCAAATCCATGGGCTTCAGCATATACACACAGCTTTGCGGTTTCGGCAACATCGACGTCTACGCTGACTTCAAGTTCAAAAGACCAATGATGATTCTGCTCTTCCCGTGTGAGGAGAAAGACCTCGAGACCCGCTATGAGGCCCTCGTCAGGGATCTTCAGGCCGAGGGCTCGTACAACAAATGGGACGTCCTGGCGCGTTCCGATGAGGCGAGATAGGCGCTAAGAGCATGAGCGACAAAGAACTTGCGCCAATCAGCGTCGAGGTCGTTCCCGTCGAGGACTTGGAGAACATCAGGCTCGTCGCGAACGCCGATGCGGGCAAAGAGAACAACGTCGGCATCGGAGAGCGGGCGGACGCCATTCTCGGCCTCGCCTCGGACGTCATAGACCTCGTCGAGGAAAACAGCTCTACAAAGTCGAGGTTCCCGAAGGCTACAGCTTTAAGGACCTCGTCGCCTCGAAGAAGGATCCGGAAGCGGTAAGGGCCCTCGTCCGAGACCCGAAAGGTCGCCTGAGCGGCGACGTCTCCCTCAAAGCCGCTGGGGTCAGCCCCGCACAGATCGCCAGCGTCGGCCTTGCCGCAGCGGCGATGGTTGTCGGTCAGGCGTACATGACCGAAATCAGCGACAGCCTCCAGTGCATCGACGCCAAGCTGGAATCGATCGCCTCCATGATCGCCGGCGACCAGAGGGCGAAGGTCAAAAACGCCCTGGACATCGCTAGGACCTACGCAGCCCTTCATGACGATTACCTCCAAAAGCCCGCCGAGGCACGACAGGCGGCAAGAAACGAGATCGAGGGCAGGTACAACGACGTCGGTCAGGTAATCGATTGGATTACCGAGCAACTCGCCGGCATCGAAGACAAGGCCAGGGACGCCGCTGAGCGCGAAAAAGACCTCGAACCGTTGCTTAAAGAGGTCCAATCCTACGAGGCTCAGTTGGGGGTGCGGCGTGGAGTATGGACCACCGGTTTCTCGGCGCGCGCCTCATTTCTCGACAGCGTACACACATTGTTCGCGTTCGGCGCCGCATCCCCTTTTTCCCAGGATCTTTGTTCCGAATTGAGATACAGACGATCAGAGGCTATCCTGCTCATCAGGATGCTTGCATACTTTGATGGTGCGAGTTGCGGACACGCAAGAGCTACGCGTTTGGTTCGTTTTCAGCGGTGTTGGAAGTATCGGCTCAATGAAAAGCCAAGTTGACATTTTCGTGGACCGAGGCTTAGAAATGGCTTTTCTCGCTTGCGCAGACATGGTGCATAAAAGCGTTTTGCTTGGGAATTCTAACGAAATAAATAACCACATAACGTAAATGCAGCCATAGATACAAAAGGAATCGAATGGCCAGAGAGGATTGCCCTTTCCGATGGTCGATTCTTGACAGGCAAACTCAAGCCTCGTTAATATTACATGGTTTGCCAGACCGAATTAACAAAGGAGGGGTGTCGTGGTTGGTCTTTTCCGCACGTGGATGAGCGCCTAGAAAGCGGCGCTGTTGTGGCGTCGCGCTGTTTTTCTGCACGCCATTTCACGATTGGACATAACCATGATATTTGAAACCTCTCGGGGCAGGTCTGCTCTGCTGTGCCATTCATGGCAATTCAAGCTTTGTTTCGTATGGGGCGGGGAGCTCGTTTCGACATTGACGAGTTCGATTCTCCAAATGGGTCTTATTTGGCATCTCGCCCTCACGACAGGGTCGTCTTCTCTCCTCTCCTTAGCATCGCTGACAGGCTTTCTGCCGATTGCTTTGTTCGGAATCCTTGCGGGCGCCCTTGTCGACAGACTGCCTTTGAAACGTGTCCTCATCGGCACCGACCTCTTCATTGCCGCGGTGGGCGCCGCCTTGACGATTGCCTCGTTGGCCGGCAGCTTACCTGCATGGCTAATTCTCATCGCCCTGTTTCTCCGTGCAGTTGGCACTTCGTTCTACACGCCAGCCTCCCAATCTCTCACGCCCCATCTCGCCCCGCCAGAGCATCTCGTTCGCCTATCGGGGGTGACTCAGGCGATTCAGTCCGGCGGATACATTCTTGGCGCCGCGCTTGCAGCAGTGATTTATCCCGTGGCGGGCATTACCGCTATGATTGTCCTCGACGTGCTGGGAGCGCTTTTCGCTTCTTTAGCCGTCCTCGCCGCACAGATAGACGCAGGGGGACTCGACGAAGCCGACCGCAGCTTGCCCTTTTCCAATAAGGTTCGAGAGCTCTTCTCTGAGATTTCGGACGGCTACAAGCTGACTAGGGGGTACAGGGGGCTGCTCGCCCTTCTTTGGTGCGGGTTCGTCTTCGCTTTCGCGTTCTCTCCGCTCGCGGCATTGTTCCCAATAATGACCTTGGGGCATTTTGGCGGTAGCACGGGGGATGCCGCTTTGGCGGAAATCCTTTTTTCTGCAGGCATGCTGGCTGGGTCCGGCATCTTGGCGGTTACGGGAGGGTTCCGCAATAGGTCGTTCACCATGGTCGCCGCGATTGCCGGCTTCGGCATTGCCGCAATCGTATCCGGATCGCTCGGCCCGTCATTGTTCGCTGCTTTCCTGCCGGTGAGCTTTCTTATGGGCGCATGCTCCCCGTTGTACGCGGGAACCCAGACTGCCCTTATGCAGGAGCAGATACCTCCTGAGTACCTAGGCCGCGTTTTCGGCCTCTACGGAACCATCATGGCGTGGGCCATGCCCATGGGCCTCGCGGCCCCCTCCGTTTTTGCGGATCTGCTTGGAGCTCCGTTATGGTTTGTCGGCTCTGGAGCGACCATGGTACTGCTTGCGATGGCTATGCTGCTTGCTCCGAGCGTCCGAAACGTGGGGAAAAGAGATACCGGGCGGATTCAATAGCCCAAGTATTCGAAAAAAAGAGGCAGCAGCCATCGGTTCACGCGTCAGCCTTCAAGCCCTTGCGACGACGAGGTATTGCACCGACATCCCACATCGCGCTCCTTATTCGTCGCCAACTATCATTTTCGGATTTGCCGGCTTGCGCAAGGTCAAAACGCTCGCGCCGGCAATTGGGCAAAGGCGAAAAATCGACGTGAGCAATCTTTTTTGGCATGGCTGCGCTTCCAGTAAAAGGCTAATACACAAAAGGCGGTTCAACCTATGGAACTCATAGTCAAAGCTAAAGACATCTTTTTGGAATATGCCGGCCGCGATATCCTGGATATCGAAGAGTTGGAAATCTACTCCTACGATCGCATCGGCTTGGTGGGAGACAATGGCGCAGGCAAAACCAGCCTGCTTAAAATTCTGAGCGGCAATCTTACCATTGCGGACGCCGACGTCAGGCGCTTCGGCAGCATTGCCCTCATCGGCCAACTCGATGAACTCGACCTTGATGCGGCTCAGGACAGTGGTGAGATGCTCTCCCGTCTCAACGTCGCCGGAGTGGCGCAAGAGACGATGAGCGGCGGAGAGGAAACACGCGCCAAGATTGCCTCTGCGCTCTCCCAGCATGCAAGCGCGATCTTTGCTGATGAGCCTACGAGCCACCTCGACCAAGACGGCATCAGCCTTCTCGTCGGACAACTCAAGGCATTTGATGGAGCCCTTCTCATTGTGAGCCATGACCGTTATTTTCTCGATCAGGTAGTGGACAAGATCTGGGAGCTCAAAGACGGCGGTATTTCCGAATTCTGGGGTGACTACACCGACTATCTGCGACAGAAAGAAGAAGAGCGCAAAGTTCAGGCGGCTCGATACGAAGAGGCGATGCGCGAGCGCGAGCGCCTTGAAGCCGCCATCGAAAAACAACGGAAAAAAGCACGGCAGGTCGACGCCAAGCAGAAGGGCGCAAAGAAAAGCAACGAGTATGCAGGTCGATTGGGGCATCAGAAAGCAACCGGCACCAAACAGAAGAGGATGTACCAGGCGGCTAAGGACATGGAGAAGCGCCTCGAAGCGCTCGAAGGGATTGAGGCCCCCGACAGCATTCGCACCGTGCGGTTCCGCCAAAGCAAGGCCCTGGAACTGCATAGTAAATTTCCCATCTCGGCAGACGATTTCAGCTTGAGCTTCGGCAACTGCATGCTCTATGACCACGCGAAATTCGAGATACCGCTCGGTGCCAAAGTGGCCATCACCGGTGGCAACGGTACAGGAAAGACCAGCTTGCTGAAGGCAATCGCTCGACGCGCCGACGGTATCAACATCTCTCCCAAGGCAGAGATCGGTTACTTCGAGCAAACAGGCTACAAGTTCGACGCCCGTCAGTCTGCGATCTCGTTCATGCAGGATGGTTGCGAGTACAGCATGACCGAAATCCGAAGCGTCCTCGCCTCTATGGGAATCGGACCGCGTGACCTGGCAAAGGACGTTGGCGTTCTCTCGGGAGGCGAAGTCATCAAGCTGCTGCTCGCGAAGATGCTGCTGGGCAGATACAACATCTTGCTCATGGACGAGCCTGGAAATTACCTGGACATCAAGAGCGCCGAAGCCCTCGAGCAGATGATGAGCGCCTATGCCGGAACGATAGTGTTCGTCTCCCACGATAAGAGGCTGGTCGAGAACGTCGCAGACATTATTTACGAAATAAAGGACACCAAGCTAGTCAAAATCTTTCAGCGCGAATAACCCTAAATGAGCAGGATATATTCCCAGAATGGAGACAAAAGGCCTCGAAGGGGGGGGGTGCCTCCAGGCCCTGTCGGCGCTCGCCATGACGCGCATGTACTACGACGGCAGCATGGACGACCGCAGCGCCCTCATCGAAGAACAGCGGATCCTGGACAAATCTCAGGGCTTTCTGAAAAAGAGGCAGGTCCTCGCAGCGCTCATGGAGATGAAGATCGGGGGCATGAAAGGGACGCCCATCGCGCTTCCTCGCGGAGCCCAGGGAAACGCCCTCAAGAGGCTGGTCTCTCAGACCCCCAGAGCCGCTGCAAAAGAGCAACTCCTCGAAGCTAAGGTTGAGATGCGCGCGAGCCTACGCTCCGGAGAGTCGAAGCTGAGGTCCGAGGCCGAAGATCGAAAAGGCAAAATCCAACGCATCGCGGCGGTATCCCGGTCAGCCAGGACGCTGCTCACTGATGGGACCGACTGCTGGCTCATCGACGATCAGACAGATTAGGAAAGACAAAGAGGCGGGCAATTGCCCGCCTCTTACTACATCACCCACTTGAACACGGCGCGGAACAGCCAGACGAAAAAGCCCAGCGTGACCTTAAGCGCCGCCTTGAGGAACCTACCAAGCCTCTTCATCGACGTCACCCCAATCTTCCTTGACCTTGCGGGCACCATCCTCGGCGCCCTCTTCCTTCTCTTGCGCGAGCAGCCTCGCCAGCTCGTCGGGCACGCCCGGGACCTCCGCCCTCCCCAGCGCGCGCTGCAGCTCCTTTATCTGCGACTTCAGCGGTTTTGAGGGAGGACCCACGTGCTCGCGGTAGCAGGCGCCGATCGCGGCCGCGTCGCACAGGTATCCCCGCACCCGGGCGAACGCCTCGTCGCCGTCGAGCAGGACGCGCCGGGCTCGCCCGAGCTCGGCCTCCGAGGCAAGCATGAAGCGCCATCCGCGGGACCTGCGTGCGGCCGGGATGCCGTCCGCGGGCGCGTCGGCGCGCCAGTCGTCGCGCACCTGGTGCCAGTTCGCCGTGAGCCAAAGCCCCTTCTCGGGCACCTCACGCATCTCGAGCTCGAACTCCGTGAGCATGTTCGCGCCGGAGAACGGCGACCCCTCCGTGAACGAGAGCGTGTCGAACAGCGTCGTCCTGCCGCCCTCGTACTCTATCCTCACCATCATCTCCGGCCCCTCTCCCTGCGCTGGTCCTGCTGGGCCCGCTGCCGCTCGGCGGCGAGGATGCGCTGCTGCTCGTCCTCATGCCGGCTGCCGCGCTGGTTGTCGCCGGCTTCGCCGCGCTTGTCGCCGTTCCCGTAGCGGGTCTTGAGGGGCATGAGGCCGTTCTCCGCTATGTAGGCTCGCGCAGCCTCGAGGCGGCGGTACCCCTCGCCGCCCGCCTGGCCGCGGCGCTCGAGCGTCGCCATCCTGAGACCGAACTCCTCGATCGACTCGACGTCGAACTTCGCGCAGGTCTCGAGCGCCGAGGAGAGCCTGCTCAGCTCCGAGAGGTCGTTGAGCTCGAGGGCCCGCTCGGCGGCCTCGCGGATGCGCGCGGTGCTCGCGTCCGTGGGGCGGTAGGCGCCTTCGCGCTCGAACCGCCGGCGGAGCATCTCCTTGCCGTAGACGAACCCCAGGCGCTCGCCGCTGACCTTCTTGGACGGCTCCTCTGCCAGGCTGAACACCCAGTCGTCCCGCCTCGCCTTGGCCGAGTTGTCGGCGACGTGCACGCCCAGGGCGTCGAGGATGCCGAGGAACTCCGCCTCGTCGCGCGCCGTGGTCTTGGCGAGCGCGACGCGGGCGCGGATGTCGCCGACCCACGAGTAGCCGCCAGAGCGCATGATCTCCTTCTCGGCACGGCCCAGGTAGACGCTCCTGCGACTCCTGGGCCCGCCCGCGCCGGCGCGCCCTCGCGCCTTCGACGGCGATTCTGGCGCCCGGTCGTTGGAGAGGCCCGACAGCCCGCGCTCGCGGGCCATGTCCTGAAGGTCTCGGTTGAGGTCCTCGGGGTGCTGGGTCTGCATGCGGTAGCCCGTGCGGAGGTTCGCGTTGTTCACTACGATGTGCGCGTGGGGTATGCCGCGGGCGTTGTCGTCGTGGTAGACGATGGCGATCTCGTGGTCGCCGAAGTGCTTGAGCGCCCACGAGCACGCGAGCTCGCGCAGCGCAGCCAGGTCGATGTCGTCGCCGGGGTCCGGCGAGAGCACGAAGTGCTTGAACGTGCGCGCGGGCTTTCCCCTCCAGGGTGCGTCCGTGCCGAAGGCGGCGCGAGTGGCGTCCATCTCGGCGTCCCAGGCGCAGGCCTCCTTGGCCTCGTCTCCCAGCGCGCCGGCGTCGCGCTCGTCGTAGCTCAGGTTGAACAGGTCGCGCGCGAGGGCGCGGCCTCCCTTCTCGAGGTAGCGGCGGATGCCTCCGGTCGCGCCGTGGCCGCTTATCGGCTTCAGGATCGGCATGGCGACCCCTCCACGAGCGAGTCGGCTCCGATGCGCCCGAGCTCGGCCGCCATCTCGCGGGCCGCGGCGTTCACGTCGGCGAGCTCGCGCTCGATCGTAGGGACGCTCTCCGCCACGAGGTCGCGGTCGACGCGCCCATGGCGGGCGTGGAAGATGATGAGGTTCATCGCGTGCACGGCCTGGTTGTAGTGGTAGCCCCACTTCGTGAGCTCGCGCGACATCGCCCACAGGGCCCTGCGGTCCACGAGTATGCGGTGCTCGTCTCCCGCGTTGGCCTCCGTCGACAACGGTATGCGCACGAGGTAACGCAGGTACTCCGACTTGCTGAGGCCGGCGCGCTCGCACCGCTCGCAGAGCGCGTCGTAGTCGCCTCCCTCCATGCGGAACGTGACGCGGCGCTCCTTGCCTTTGGCGACGCCGGCTTCCTCTTCCATGGCGGATTCCTTTCCTCGGGCCCGCCGCGCGGCGGGCGCGTCTCTCTAGGGGCGCGGGGGATCCCCCGCAGGCGGCGGCCCGGCTCGGGCGCCGCCTCTGGGACCGGGCCTCGCGTAAGCGGGCTCCCCAACGGCCCGCGGCATGACGGGTCCGAGGCCGCCCGGTCCCCAAGTGTTAGCGCTACTGTAAAAACAACCATTTTGACCAACGCTCAATAACCAATCATGCCAACGCAATCCCGCCATTTGCGCCAACGCATTTTCACCATTTCCACCAACGCCGGGACTTACGCTTCGATCGACGAGCGAACGATGCTTTCGGGAGGAGCGGGCCGTGGCGGAGAAGAACCTGATCGGAGAGTTGGACATGTACAGGGAAGCGGGCATAAAGCCCAACTTCAGCGACATAGCGAAGCGCTACGGCAAGGACAGGCACACCGTGGCGTCGTACTGGAGGGCCGAGGGCGGGCGGCCCCACGACGGGCGCGGCGACAGGGCGGGCTCGTTCGACGCGCACATCGAGGAGGTGGCAGCCAAGGCGCAACTGCCGGGAGTCACCAAGAAGGGCATCCACGAGTGGCTGCTGCACAGGTATCCCGGCGAGGACCTGGCCGGCTACAACGCCTTCACCCAGTTCATGCGCAAGAACGGCATCGCCGTCGGGGCCTCCGGGGGCCCGGAGCCGCACCCGCGCTTCGAGACGCCGCCCGGACTGCAGCTGCAGTTCGACTGGAAGGAGTCCGTCAAGATGGCAAACCGCGACGGCGAGCTGTTCGAGTTCAACGTGTTCGCGGCGACGCTGGGCCATTCCCGCAGGCACATATTCATCCGGTCGAGGACCAGGACGACCGACGACCTGGTCAGGTGCATGTACGCCACGATCGCGAGGCTCGGCGGCGTGCCGCGCGAGTGGGTCACGGACAACATGTCCGCCCTGGTGACGATCAAGGGCGGCAGGCGCCTCAAGGTCCAGCGCGCATACGAGTTCGCCAAGGCCGCCGGCTTCGAGCTGAAGCTGTGCCGCCCGCGCAGCCCCCAGACGAAGGGCAAGGTCGAGTCGTCGAACCGCTTCCTGTCGCGGCTCATGGCCTACCAGGGCGACTTCGACGGCTGGGACGATATCGACGAGATCGTCGCGCGGATCGAGGACGCCAGCAACTCCGAGCCCAACGAGACCACGGGGCTGCCGCCCTCCGCGCTGTTCATGGAGGAGAAGGACGCGCTGCTGCCCGTCGGCAACCTGCGCGCCCTCGAGGAGGCGATGGGCGACGTGGTGCGCGTGGCCAGGGTGCCGGCCACGATGCTGGTGAGCGCGCACGGCGAGCCCATGTCGGTGCCCAGGCGCTGCATCGGCAGGCCCGCCCGCATCGTCTGCATGCCCGGCGGCGCGATGGACTGCTACGTCGGCGGCGAGCTGGTGGCGACGCACGTGGCGGGCGGGCCGGCCTACGACCCGGCGCACTACGCCGAGGCCATGGCCGGCAAGCGGTGGTTCGGCGACGCCGCCGGCGACATCGAGGCGGCCGCCGCGGCCAACCTCGGCCTGCTCGACTCGATAGGGGGCTCGCTGTGAGCGCCGCCGTGCAGGCCAGCCCCCTCAACCGCCTGGCGGCCAACCTCGAGGAGCTGGGGCTCGAGGGCATGGCGTCGTCGGTGCCCGAGTACGTCAGGCTCGTCGCCGACGGGAGGAAGAGCCTGGTCGACGCCATGCTCGAGCTCACCGACGCCCAGATAGCCCTCAAGCGGCGCGCCGACGACGAGCGCCGCACGAGGATGGCCAACTTCCCCTACATAAAGACGCTGGCCGACTTCGACTGGGGCTTCCAGCCGAGCGTGCCGCGCGGGCTGGTCGAGCAGCTGGCCACGCTCGAGTTCATCGACCGCGGCGACAACGTCGTGCTCGTCGGCAGCCCGGGCGTCGGCAAGACCCACCTGTCGATAGCCATAGGCCACGAGGCGGTGATGGCCCGCAAGCAGGTGTACTTCGCCGACTGCTCGAGGCTGGTCGAGGACCTCAAGCACGCCTCGGCGAAGGAGGCGCTGGCGCGCAGGATGCGGTTCTACGAGCACTGCAGCCTGCTGATAATAGACGAGCTCGGCTACCTCGACATCGGCAAGGAGGGCGCCGACCTGCTGTTCCAGCTGGTCAACAGGCGCTACGCGCTCAAGCGGTCGACCATCGTCACGACCAACGTGCCGGTGGGCAGGTGGGGCGACGTGTTCGGCAGCAACGTCACGGCCTCGGCGGTGGCCGACAGGCTTTGCCACCATTGCGCGATGATCAAGATAACGGGACGGTCATATCGCCTGAAGGACGTATCCATCGGCGGTGAGGACGGGAAGGAGGAGGGCGCCTAGACGCCGGAAGCGGCGCATCAGCGTTGGCGAATCCGGCGCATCCGCGTTGGCGCGATTGGCGAAAATACGTTGGTGAAAATGGTGAAAAATATATTGACGCTAACACCAAGTGCTATGGACGCCCGACGCGATGTCGGACGCCATAGGCTACTTGCTGGATTTCGAATGCGAGGCCCTTCTTCGGACCTTCCGGGCTCCTGCGCCCGCCTCCGCGTAGGGCGCGGTCATGAGCGCCATCTCCCGCAGCAGCGAGAGGTCGGCAGCGCTCGGGCTCTCGGGCGGGCTCTCGAGGAAGTCGGCCACGAGCCTCGCGGCCTTCGCGATGCGCCCGTCGGGGCCGGCCTGCGTTTTGCTCTCGCTCCTCACGTAGTCGGAGAGCTCCCGCTTGGTGCGCCGCCAGGGCTCCATCGCGGCGTGCATCTCCGCCTGGCGCTCCTTCGGCATGCCCGCGAGCGAGCGCACCGCCTCGGCGCTGAGGTTGCCTCGGTCGGCCTCGGCGGCCCACTCGGGCGAGAGGTCCTCGGCGATCCTGCGGGCAAGCCTCTCCTCGCGCGCGATGGTCTTGCCGGAGACCTTGCGGCCCGTCTGCCGCTCGATGATGGCGGCCTTCACGTCGTCGACGCGCATGCCGGAAAGCGACGGGTCCTCGGAGCGCAGGCGCACGGCGTCGCCCCTGAGCGCCTCGGTCGCGGCGGCGCGCTCGGTCACGGTGAGCGCGCGGGTGAAGTAGTTCGCGGCGTGGAGCAGCGTCACCGCCCGCTCGTCGTCGATGCCCTCTATCACGCGGCAGGGCATCCTCTCGTAGGCGGGGTCGTCCTTGGCGAGCAGCGCGTAGGCGGCCTTGCGGCGGTGCCCGGAGACCATCTGCCACGAGCCGTCTCCGACCTTGCGCACCAGCGGCAGGTCGGTGAGGCCGTCCTGGCGTATCGACTCGGCGAGCTCGGCTATGCCGGCCGGGTCCATGGAGTACGCGGCGTTCGCCGGGTGGTCGGCGATGTCGGCCACCGCGATCTCGGACACCGGGTAGCGCCCGCGGGTGCGGGACGCGCCGTCGAGGAGCCCCGTGATGGTGAATCCCGCGGCCACCTGGCTAGGCGAGCTCACGGTACACCTCGTCGGCGAGGGCCTCGTAGTCGCGCGCGGGGCGGCTCCCCGGCTCGAAGGCGGCCACCGGCTTCCACTGCCAGCTGCCCTCGCAGACCTTGCTGCTCGCGTGTATGACCGTCTCGAACTGCTCGTCTGGGAAGAACCCGTCGAGCACGGCCGCGCCCGTGGTCTCGGCGTTGGTCATGCGGCCGGGCACGCAGGTGCGCAGTATCTTCCATCTGGGCGTGGGCATGCGCAGGGCGTCCGCGATTGAGCGCGTCGCCTCCACGGTGAGCGCCGTGCCGCGCATCACGGTGGAGTCGAGCTTCACGGGGATGACGACCATGCCGCCCTCCGCGGCGGCGAGGTAGGCGTTGAAGGCGAGCCTGCGCATCACGGGGCTGCAGTCGATGAGGCAGACGTCGTAGGAGCCCGAGGCGTCGTCGAGCGCGAACTTGAGGCGCTGCTCGCGCAGGAGCATCTCGTTCTGGTCGACGAGGTCGATGGTCGAGGCCACCACGTCGAGGTTCTCCCCGGCGGCGTAGGCGATCTCCTCCACGGGCGCGCCGCCGTAGAGCAGCTCGACCGATGTGCGCCGCTCGGAGGCGGCCCGGTCGTAGAGGCCGAAGAAGTCGGTGGCCGACGCCTGCGGGTCGAGGTCGACGAGCAGGGTCCGAAGGCCCCGGGCGGCGAAGATGGCCGCCAGGTTCACGGCGGTCGTCGTCTTGCCGACGCCGCCCTTGTAGTTGGAAATGGCTATCGTGCGCATGGGTCGCGTCCTCTCTAGCGTGGGGCGCGCCTCGCCGCATCCGGTCCGGCGCGCCCCGAGTCTCGGAGCGTCGGGACAAAATCGTACGGATTTGTCCGACAAGCGGAGTGTACCACGAAAACGTACGGATATGTACGCTTTCGTGGTACAGGGGCCGAGTTTCGGGGAAACCCGGCCCCGGGAGCCCGGGGCCGGGCGCGCCGCCTAGGAGAGCGGCTCCATCTCGCCGAAGCAGTTGACGTGATATCTGTAGGTTGTTTTGTTCATGACGTTCACCTTGTCTTTCTGATTCATATGCCCAGCTCAGGGCATGTTTCAAACGTGTTTTTATTAATACCTTCGAGCGGCGGCTCCCGCTCTTATCTTCTAGATTGTGTCCGAGGCGCAAGGCCGCGGTCACCCCAGCTCCAACCTGGGCAAACGGACGGGCCAGCGTCGAAGACACCCGTACGACAGGAAGGAGCAACATGGAGCTGCACACAGTCGCCGTGCACGGAAGCCCGCGCGTCATCCTCTTGGACGACCGCATGGCCCCCGTGCGGCCCGTCTTCAGGTACCTCGAGTTCCTGAGGCTGAAGAACCGGGCCCCCAGCACTCTCGCGTCCTACGCCCAGGACCTCAAAACCTACTGGGTCTTCCTTTCCCAGAAGGGCTACGCCTACGACGAGGCCACGCCCTCCACCATCAACGAGTACAAGGCCTATTTGCAGTCAAATGACCCCGACGCCCTCGTCCTCTACCTGGAGAGCGTGCGCTGCGGGTCGACCATCAACAGGATGCTCAGCACGCTCAAGGGCTTCTACGGCTGGTGCGAGCTACTGGGGGCCGTCGAACTCAACCCCGTTCTCTCCCAGGCGGTGGCTATGCCGCCCGGCATGCACAAGGGCATGCTCCACCACGCTCGCAGAGACAGCAGGACCGTCCAGGGCGTCTTCAAGGTCAAAGAGAGCCCCAGGCGCGTCCGCATCGTCACCGACGAGGAGATGTCCACCATACTGGACGCCGCCAATAGCGAACGCGACAAGCTCCTGCTCTCGCTGCTGTACATGACCGGCGCCAGGATCCAGGAGGCCCTCGACCTCCAGATCGGCTCCATACCCATTCCCGACCAGTTCGCCCCCGTCTCCGTCGTAGAAAACATCAAGTCAAAGGGGAAGCGGCGCGACCTGTACGTCCCGCTCAGGTGCCTGGAGCTCATCGACGCCTACATAATCGGCGGGAGAGCCGACATCGCTACCGACCACGACTTCCTGTTCGTGGCCGACCACGGGCCGTGGCGCGGGCGCAAGCTTACCTACAACGCCGCCTACGACTCCCTGACCCGCATACGCGAGAAGACGGGCATATCGTTCGGCTTCCACGATCTGAGGCACACGTTCAACACGAACCTAGCCGAGGCGGGCGTCGACGTCGCGGTGAGGCAGCTCCTCTTGGGGCATGCCCACGCGTCCACCACCGATCGCTACACCCACCTCTCCAGCAAGCGCGCCTGCGAGGCGTTGGAATCCTACTGGGAGAGGAGCGTGATGTCATGCCCGCAGAGCTGACCCCCTCGAGGACCAGGCCGAGGAGCGGCCAATGGGTTCTCGTCGAGACGAGGCCGGAATCCGCGTCCTGCGGCAAGAGGTTCGGGTTCACCCTTGACCAGCTGCCCGACCAGGTCAGGCGCGCCGTCGGAGACTATGCATGGACGTGCTACACGGCCAGGACCGTGAGCGCGAGAAGCGTAGCCACTCACTGCAGGAACGCCCGCTACTTCGCAGACTACCTGAAGTCGAGCGGCGTCGACGACCTGCGCGACCTAACCCCCCAGCTAATGGATGGCTTCCGCTCCTACCTTGCGTCCGCGATTTCCTACAGGGAGGGCAGGCCCCTGGGCTACAGGAGCCAATACAGCATATTCAAGGACATCAGGAGCATCGTCTGCTGGCTCCAGGTGAACAGGCCCGAGAGCATCGCGCAGACGGCCCTGTACGAGGGCTGCGAGTTCCTCGGCATCAACCAGACCCGCGACATCGATTACCTGTCCGACGACGTGGTCGCCCAAGTCAACACAGCCCTTCCGAACGAGAAGAACGAGATCTTGCGCAACGCCATACTCATCCTCGAGAGCACAGGCATGCGCGCCAGCGAGCTCGAGAATCTCAGGGTAGACTGCGTGAGCAAGCACCCCGTCAACGGGCACATGATCGAGTGGTTCGACCTCAAGAACGGCGTTCAGAGGAAGCCGATCCCGGCGTCCCCGCAGTGCGTCGCAGCCGTCTCCCGGATCGCCGAGCTGACCGAGGAGGCCCGCAGGGAGATGCCGGAGAAGGACCGTGGCTTCCTGATGGTCTTCAAGGACCCCCACCGCTCGTACGCATGC
Source organism: Senegalimassilia faecalis (assembly GCF_004135645.1). Taxonomy (NCBI): domain Bacteria; kingdom Bacillati; phylum Actinomycetota; class Coriobacteriia; order Coriobacteriales; family Coriobacteriaceae; genus Senegalimassilia; species Senegalimassilia faecalis. The sequence continues at coordinate 438,426 of NZ_SDPW01000001.1, read as the reverse complement.
AAGCGCATACGGTCCCATCTCATGCGGGCCTGGCTCAAGAAGTTCGCGGAGAGGCACGAGATCAGGGAGCAAGACGGCAGCATCGCCAGCCTCACCGTTCACTCCTTCAGACGCACGCTCGCCACCGACATGGTTTCCAAGGGTGTCGACCTAGTCGTCGTGAAGGAGGTTATGGGCCACGCCTTCGCCTCCACCACCAAGGGCTACTACGCCAAAGTGAAGGACCCCGCCATGGCGAAGGCCTTCTCCGAGCTGCGGCCGGTGGGCGCGAGGCAGACCGATGCCCTGACGGCGGATGAGCGTGCGTGGCTCGCCGAGAACGGCGACACGAAGGCCCTCCTCTCGGATGGGTACTGCGCGAAGCCGTTTAGCGACGGCGAGGTCTGCAGCAGGCTCATGCAGTCAGGCCGATGCCTGACCTGCGCGAGGTTCGTTACCACGCCGGAGTTTCTGGATGCCCACAGGGAGCGGTTGGCCGGCATCAGGGCCGACATGGAAGCGGGCGCCGCCTACGGCGAGCACTACCGCCAGCACCTCCAGGCGACAGCCGATCTGCTAGAGGCCCTGATAAGGCAACTGGAGGCGATGTAGATGGAGGCCATCGCAATTGACATCCTGCCGGCGCAGAAGAACGAGCGAGCCGAGACCGAGTGGAACCCGGAGGTCGGGAGATCTCGGTTCCGCGACGACGTATGGGACCTGACGGACCTTACGCCCGACTGGGTCCAAGGCCATCGCAGGAAGATAGACTTCACCGCCGTTGCCGAGCCCGGGCTCCGGGAAGTATGGCGGCACTACGCCTACTGGAAGCTCGGACGCGTCAAGGCATCAACCGTGACGTCGATGAGGAGCAACATCTTGAGGCTCTTCGGATACTGCACCGTGATGGGTGCGGACAGGCTATCGGACCTCGACGAGCACGACATACTTGGCCTGCCCCTCTGGCTTTCCTCCTGCGGAATCGAGCCAGCCACCCAGGTTCACGTTCTCCAAGTGGCAGACGAGATCATAAGAATCGGCCAGTTGCGGGGCTGGGACGTTCCCGAAAGCGTCAACATGGCCGCAGTAAAGGCCCGGCCCGAGTGGCCAAAGGGGGACCCGCCCCACAAGAAGACCAAGGTGATACCGGACGACACCATGGAGCGCGTTCTCGAGTGCGCCCTCATGGAGGAAGACACGATAAGCAAATCCTTGATAATCATCCTCAGCCAGACAGGGCTAAGAGCCAGCGAGGTCGTCACGATAGAGAGGGGCTGCATAGAGCAGGCGCCCGCCGGCATGCACACCATGGAGGTGTTGATCTCAAAGACCGTCAAGCAGGGCCCAACCCCGCACAGGATACTGGTCAACAGCCTTGTCGTCGACGCGGTGAGGGAGCTCGAGAAGCGAAATCCCGCTTCCGAGGGCCCGCTGTTCGTGCGGCCCGTCAGGGGCAAGGTAAAGAGAATGACGGCGTCCGACGTCGCGAACAGGTTGAAGCGCTTCTGCCTGCGCTGGTCGATAACCGATGCCGGCGGCAAGCCCGCCATACACCCCCACATGTTCAGGACCACGTTCGTGCGGTCGCTGGTCATGCAGGGCATCCCTCTGGCGTTCATCATGGAACACTACGCCCACGTCTCCATAGACATGACGGCGCACTACCTTCAGCTCAGCCGAGAGGACCTGCGCAGCGCATGGGGCAAAGCGATACTGTCGCCCGACTCCACGATTGCGGGCAAGCGGGCGAGGCAGATAAGGGCCGCGGTGGCCAAAGAGCTCAAGGCCAGGGCCGAGGAGAGCGTCGAGGACGTCATTGCCTCCCTTGCGGACTCCATGAGCTTCAACCCTCTGCCGACGGGCGTCTGCCTATACGACCTGCGCCGCGGCCCCTGCTCGAAGGGTGAGAGCTGCTTCTTCTACAATTGCCCGAACTACGTGACCGAGAAGCGCTTCTACCCCGTCCTCAAGCGAGAGCTCGACCTCATCGAAGAGGAGATGTCTCGCCTGAAGGCGCTGGGGCGGGAGCGCGAATGGCAACGCCAGTACGCGAAGCGCGCTCATCTTGAGCCCCTCGTCAGAGATTTGGAGGAGCAGGTCAATGAACAATAGGAACACCGAGGGCATCAGGGCGCACGCCGCATCGAGGGCCGAAGAGACCAGGACCAGAGCCGAAGCCGCCATAGAGACCCTCAAAGGCCGAGGCGAGAGGATAACCTTCGCCGCCGTTGCCAGGGAGTCGGGCCTGAGCAGGTCGTCTTTGTACGGCAATGATTATGTCAAGGTGCGTATCCAGAGTCTTCAGGCACTCGAAGCCGTCCCCGACCGAGCATCAAAGAAATCCCGAGGAGACGGCTCACGGCGGCTGACCGAGCTCGCGGACAGAGTCAGAGAGCTGGAGGAGCAGAAGCTGATGCTCGTGGCCCAGCTGGCCGAGATGGAGCTTCTCAGGATGGAGAACGAGGAACTCAAGCGAGTTGCGAAATCGAGGTCGACTCCACAGGCCCCGAATGTGGTCACAATGCGCTAGGGCGGCACGTGCTGGACGCTTTCGAGCGTCCAGCACGTGTTTGCGCAAATGGCAAACGTCTTAGACACATGAACCCCAAGCGTTGACGTGGTGGCGCAGGAGCGCGCGGTTCTCCTTGACGACCATCATCGCCACCTCGTCGAAGCGGACCGGGGTGTCGGCGTAGTCGTCGCCGTTGCCGGCGAGCCACGTCGCCGCCAGCGCCTCGCGCAGCCCGCGCGCCCTGTGGGCCTCGGGGAAGCCGTCCGTCCCGATCCGGGCCGTGGCGTCGACGAACACCAGGGTCCCGTCCTCGTCCACCGCCACGAGGTCGATCCCGCCGATACCCTCGGGCCCCTGCCAGGCCTCGTCGACGATCTCGTAGCCCTTGCGCTCGAGGAAGGCCTTGACCACGCCCATCGCCTTTTCCTTCATGTCGTTCATGTCTTGCTCCTTAGACTCTGAGGCCCGCCCCTGTGGCGTGCCTTGCGTCGCGTGAGTCGCATGCAGCGCGGGCGTGCCGGCAAGGGAGGAAGCGAAGTCGGACGTGGTTGTAGAAATCTCCCGACGTCAGTTTTTCGCGTTGTTCGCGCGCGCAGCGCATGGGGCGAAGAACCCGAAAAAGTGTCGCGGCCCTTGCGGGCCGCCTGCCGGCGTGCGACCCTGCGCGTCCAAGGAGCGCCGGGGCGGGTTTCGGGTCGGAGGGGCGGAGGCGTGCGGCATGGAACCGGCCATGGGCGCCGAGACCCTCCGGGCATGGGATGCGGCCCGTCGGCGGTTGCCGGGGCGCTCGCGAGGGTTACGTCGGGACGTCGCGTGGAGGACGGAGGCGCGTTTCCGAGTCGCGGCGCCGCTACCCTAATCGGGACGGCCTCTCCCGTGCCGCTTGCGGCCGATGTGCGCACGAGATCGCTGGCGGTGAGGCTTTTCGTTGCGCGGAACGGCTACGGTGCTGCGCGACACGTCCGTTTGCTTATGTGTGATAAAGAAGCAATAGAAGTGCAAAAAATTTTGCCGTTCCTATCCGACACTTGGCCATTGTGTCGGATAGGTCGGGCGGTTATTCGGGCAAGTCAATCTTGCCGACAAAGCTGTAATAAATCTCAATGTCCTGCCTGCGGGTGCCGTTCTCATCATAGCTGCACTCATGCACCACAATTTTCTCGATCATTTCCCGCAAGAGAGTGGGGGTCAGTTCTTCAAAGGCAAGGTGCTTGCGGACAATGCCCATAAATTTCTCGGCGTTGACGGTAGGTATCTTTACATTACCTTCTGAAACATATGGCGCACCTTGTCCAGGCGGCTGTTTGGACGGCGGGGCTGGATGACTGGCTTGCCGACAGCGGCCTGATACCCTTTCAGTTCTGTAAGGCATACGCTCTGCCCGTTGGTGTAAAAGGCCAGATCAGTACGGTATGCCTGTATACAGCGGGCGGGAATCTCGCCAGTAAAGACAACTTCATCCTTTTTTACCTGGACCGTTTCGATGGTGGCACAGTATTTCGGTGCATCATGATAAGCCCTGGAAAGATATTCCCGGGGCGCATAGAGGGTGAAGGAGAGATAAGGTTCCAGCAGTTGCGTCCCTGATTCCTTCAATGCCTGTTCCAATACAATCGGGGCCAATGAGCGGAAGTCCGCCGGCGTGCTGACCGGACTGTAATAAAGCCCGTATTCAAAGCAAATCTTACAGTCCGTTACGTTCCAGCCGAACAAGCCCTGCTCCAGCCCGTAACGGATACCATCCCTGACAGCGTTTTGAAAACTCTGGTTCAAGTATCCCAGCGAAACCCGGCTCTCGTATTGTACACCGGAGCCAAGCGGGAGTGGTGTAACAGACAGTCCGATGGATGCCCAAAACGGGTTGGGCGGCACCTCGATATGGATGGTGTGGCTGGCTGCTTTGAGCGGCCGCTCCATATAAATGACGGTGGGTTCCTTTACCACTGTTTCAAGCTTGTATTTTTCCGACAGCAAAGCGGAAACAACCTCCAACTGCACCCGGCCCAAAAAAGAAAGAATGATCTCATGGGTGATGGAATCCACCTCGCAGCGCAAAAGCGGGTCAGTATCCGCAAGTTGCGTAAGAGCGTCCAGCAGCCGTTCTCTTTGCGCTGCCGTTTTCGGCGCAATCGACGTCCGCAGCATGGGGAGGGGGTCCTCACGCCACCTTTTACGAGGGAGCCGGGTTGGGTCCCCTAATACATCGTTTAACCTCACGCTGTCGCTGGGAAGGATAACAATTTCACCCGGATAAGCGGTGTCTGTCCGAACAATTTCCCCTTTGGATGGAATACGCATCTCTGTGATTTTCAGCTTTTCTCTCCCGGCCAGAGCCACCGTATCCCGCAGGCGCAGCGTTCCGCTGTATAGCCGCAAATAGATGAGCCGCTGGCCACAATCTGTATACTCCACCTTGAAAACGCTGCCGCATAGGGCGTCGCTCCCCTGTTCCCCAATCGGTTGGAACAGCCCTGTCACCGCATCCATCAACGGTTGAATGCCAAGGCCCTTTTTGGCGCTGCCATGATAGACCGGGAACAGGGAGGCGTCTTGAACCCGCCGCTGTTCCTCCTGCGCAAGTTCTTCCCGGCTGATTGGTTCTCCTGCGATATACTTTTCCAATAATTCATCGTTATTTTCGATGACCGCATCCCATGCTTCTATGTCGGTATTTTCCTCCAGGACTATTTCCGGGGACAGCGACACCGTCTGCTTGATGATAATATCGGCGGAGAGCTTATCCCGAACAGACTGATACACGCCCTGCAAATCAACGCCAGCCTGGTCGATCTTATTGATAAAGATAACGGTGGGAATGTCCATTTTCCGCAGGGCATGGAACAGAATACGGGTCTGGGCCTGCACACCATCTTTAGCGGAGATCACCAAGATGGCCCCATCTAAAACAGCCAAAGAGCGGTACACCTCCGCCAAAAAATCCATGTGGCCGGGCGTATCCACAATGTTGACTTTACATCTGTGCCACTGGAAGGAAGTGACTGCCGCTTGAATGGTAATCCCACGCTGCCGCTCCAAAAGCATGGTGTCCGTCCTCGTTGTCCCTTTTTCGACGCTCCCCGGTTCTGAAATGGCTCCGCTGGCATATAGCAGGCTCTCCGTCAAGGTTGTCTTTCCAGCGTCTACATGGGCAAGAATCCCGATATTGATAATGTTCATGTCTATCCTCCATACAAGGCCCAAATGGGCGCAAAAATCCCCAGCGGCTAATACTTTTACCGCTGGGGATCATGACTTCGGACAAACAGAAGTATGACGGCTTACATGAGCCGCTGTCCGTCACGATATTTACTAAAAAGGCAAAAGTATTCTTAAATTGGGTACAAAAACTAAGCCCCTGCAAGGGGCAATCATTTTTGCGCCCATTATCAAATTTTATTTAAGAATACCTTGCCGCATATTTTTTACTCCTTTTCTGGACTAAATCATTGTATCACATCAGTTTTAGGAAAGCAAGTACCTAAAAGAAATTTTTCTTCCCCTTATATGTAACAATCATACCGGCTTCCTAGCGTTCAGAATGTTTTCTGCTGTCTGCTGTGGTGTTTGGTTGGAATTGTCCAACCAAAAGCCGATCCGTGGTGTTGTCTGCATTTTACTAAATACAAATTCAATGTATACAGAAAGATATAAGGAGTGGGAGGGATTCCGCCGTAGTTGGCATTGTAGGAAAATCCAAAAGTTTATATTTTCCCACAATGCTTATCTTTTGGTCTTTGGTTCGGAATAGTGTAGTGCTGGCGGTCTATCTCTTGTTTTCGGTTGCTTGCTTCCTTACCGTACATGAGCATTGAGAGAAGGAGACAAGCAGATGTTGGGTTACGAAGAAAAGATATAGCGCCTCGAACTGCTCGACGCGGTGGCAGATGCCGGGAGGCTGGCGAGGGGCCTGGACCAGCTGCTCGAGTCCCTGGCTCACGCCGACCAGCTGGACCCGCTCGACGTCGAGGGGGTCCTGGCCCTGAGGTCTATAAGCGAGAGGTGTGCCGAGCGCATCGGCGACGCGGCGCGCATCCTGGAGGCTCAGAACGAGGTCCTCTATGCGGAGGAGCGGGCCAAAGTCAAACCGCGCGATAACTGAGGAACGAAACCCGGTCCGGAAACTGTTCCTTGATTCCGGCCGGATGATCTTCTCCGCCGCCCGGTGTCGCATTGTGTCCGAGCGGCTGATGTCCCCCTATTCCCAGTGCCGCGGCGTACCGCTGCGTTATAATTCAGAAAACGCATTTGTATTGCATTTCGAGGGATAGAGGCGCGAATGTCTAACGGCTATAAGGAGCTCATCAAGGGTAACCCCGGCGAGACCGAGATCAGGAGCTTCCTGGTAAACGGCGACCAGGTATCTGTGACCCTGCGCATCCCCGACACCCTGCGCGACGCGGCGAAGGAGGAGGCTGCCCTTCGCGGCATGAGCTTCTCCGCCTTTGTGCGCACTTGCATGATCGAAGAGCTCGCGAAGAAGGGACAATAGCCCGTGACGGAGCCAATGCACGACATCTCGGTCGAAGGCTTCATAGAGTCCTTCGACCGCCGATACCCGACTTTCATTCTCAAGACGTTGCTGTGCGACCGCACTACGGGGCGCAACATCATATGGGCCGACAACGAATACGAGGCCCTAGGCGACGGCTACATGGGCGATGACGAGATGACCGTCGAGAAGATCACGGGCATGAACTCCGGCGTCATCAAGCCGCGCATCGCCAAAGAGCAGGAGAAGCAATCCCAGCGCACCAAGAGCCGCGCCGAGGTGTTCACCCCGTCATGGCTGTGCAATCAGATGAACAACGACTTGGACGAGGCTTGGTTCGGCCGGCGCGATGTCTTCAACACCGAGATCGTTGCGGATGATGGCGCCAATACATGGACGCCGACTAGTGATCCAATCGAATTTCCAAAGTCAAAGGGACACGGCTGGCGCGCATACGTGGAGGCTACGCGGCTCGAGATCACGTGTGGCGAGGCGCCGTTTGTGTGCTCGCGCTACGACACCGTGACGGGAGACGAGCTACCCGTAAGCGAGCGCGTAGGCTTCCTTGACCGCAAGCTTCGCGTTGTGACCGAGAAGACCAAGACTCGCAAGGAATGGGTGCGCCGGGCCCTCGACGCGCTGCGCGCGACGTACGGCTTCGAGTACCAGGGCGACAACCTGCTTATTGCTCGCGTCAATGTGCTCGAGACGTTCGTCGAGCATCTCCGCAATCGCTGGGGGTCGGGCCCCCAACAGGACGAGCTCGAGCAGGCGGCATGGATCGTTTCCTGGAACTTCTGGCAGATGAACGGCTTCACAGACGCCGTGCCCACCAACAAGATGGGCGCCGAGGTGGAGTCGACCCTGGGGACGTTCGAGGAGCCCGAGCCGGAGCCGATGCAACCGTCGCTTTTCGACCTGTTCGATGACGTATTCCCCGACGAGACAACCGAAGAGACCAAAGAAGAGGAGCCAAGGGAAACGGTTCCCCTCTGCGTGATATACGACTGGCAGAACGGCGAGCCCTTCGAGTTCGCCGCATTGAAAGGTGAGGCAGCAATTATGGGAAAGAAGTTCTATGCGGTAATCGGTAATCCCCATATCAGCTTTCAGTGGCGGAACAAGATTCTGGCAATAAGACCTATGCACCGCCCATCTATCACGAGTTTATGGACTCGGCGTTCAAGGTTTCCGACAAGGTGGAGCTTGTCACTCCCGCTAGATTCCTATTTGACGCCGGCTCAACCCCAAAGGCCTGGAACAGGAAGATGCTTAACGACCCCCATTTCAAAGTGATGAGCTATAAAGCGGATGCGTCCAGCGCCTTTCCGAATACCGACATCAAGGGCGGTGTTGCCGTTACCTATCGAGATGCTGATCGGGATTTCGGTGCGATAGAAGTGTTCACACATTTCGATGAGCTTCGTACCATCAAAGAGAAGGTTGTAAAACATGGCATCCAACCCCTCGGCGATATCATCTTCGCGGCCGATAGCTACCACTTCACTGAAGCCATGCACGAAGACCATCCCGAGATTCGTTATGTTGACGACGACCATGGTCTGTTGAGCAAGAACCACGACTATGACCTTAAGACAAACGTTCTCGACAACCTTAACAATGTAGTTTTCTTTGACGAGATGCCTGGCGACGGAGATAGTTGCATCAGAATCTTTGGCAGAGGTCGCGCCGGAAGAGCTTACAAGTTCATTTCCGCCAGATATATCGCTCCGCATCCGAACCTCGACAAATGGAAAGTACTTGTTCCTGCCGCCAACGGATCGGGCGCGCTTGGAGAAGTGCTTTCTACGCCCTTAATAGGGCGGCCCTTAATAGGGCATACGCAGTCCTTCATAAGCATTGGCAGTTTCAATTCCGAAGCGGAAGCTACGGCTCTCCTCAAATACATAAAATCGAAGTTCGCTCGGACCATGCTCGGAATTCTGAAGATTACGCAGCACAATCCCGCACCAAAATGGAAGTATGTCCCCCTACAGGACTTTACTTCTGACTCCGACATCGATTGGTCGCAGTCTGTTGCTGACATCGACCGTCAGCTCTATGCGAAGTACGGCCTCGACGACGAGGAGATTCAGTTCATCGAATCCCATGTGAAGGAGATGGACTAGCAATGGCGAGCATCGACATCTCCCAGATCATCGAGACCACCGCTCCCGCGGTGCCGCAGATCTATGCCTACACCACGCCCGAGATCGTCCGCCACAACGGCTGGACCAAGATCGACTACACCGAGCAGGACGTGCGCGAGCGAATCAAACAGCAAACGCACACCGCCGACGTGCAGTGGCATCTGGAGTGGAGCGGCAACGCCACGTGGGAGCACCGTGCGGGCACGTTCCATGACACCGACTTCCACGCCTACCTCGAGAAGCAGGGCGTCGAGCGCGAACCCAAGAAGGAATGGTTCAAGATTAGCGGCGAGGAGTCTCACCAGCAGTTCTACCGGTTCCGCGACACCGACGGCGTGCTGGACGCACCCGGCGCTGCCTCCTACACCCTGCGCGCCGAGCAGCAGCGCGCAGTGGAGCAGACGGGAGCCTTCGCCCGCGCCCATTGGGACGAGGGCGGCGCGCACGGCGGCGAGTTCCTGTGGAACGCCAAGCCGCGCTTCGGCAAGACGCTCACCGCATACGACCTGTGCCGCAGTATCGGCGCGCAGAAGGTGCTCATCGTCACCAACCGCCCTGCCATCGCCAACTCCTGGTACGACGACTACGTGAAGTTCGTGGGCTTGGAGGGCGGCTACCGCTTCATCAGCGGCGTGGACGCTCTGACCGGCAAGCCCTACTGCCTCAGCCGCGAGGAGTACCTGCGCGCCATCCGCAACGACCCGGAAGGCCCCAAGGGGTTCATCGAGTTCGTGAGCCTTCAGGACCTCAAGGGCTCCATCCGCTTCGGCGGCGTGTACCAGAAGCTCGACGAGGTGGCCGACCTCACCTGGGACGTGCTCATCATCGACGAGGCACACGAGGGCGTGGACACCTTCAAGACCGACGTGGCATTCGACCACATCAAGCGCCGCTTCACGCTGCACCTCTCTGGCACGCCCTTCAAGGCCATCGCAAACGAGAAGTTCGCCGACGACGCCATCTACAACTGGACCTATGCCGACGAGCAGCAGGCCAAGCGTGACTGGCCTGCCGACTCTGAGCAGCCGAACCCCTACGCCAACCTCCCCAAGCTCAACCTGCTCACCTACCAGATGAGCGACATCGTCGAGCAGGAGGCCCGCGGCGGCATGGAGATTGATGGCGAGCAGACCGAGTTCGCCTTCGACCTCAACGAGTTCTTCTCGACCAAGCACAACGGCGGCTTCGTGCACGACGCCGACGTGGATAAGTTCCTCGACGCGCTCACCACGCAGGAGAAGTTCCCGTTCTCGACACCCGGGCTGCGCGACGAGCTGCGTCACACGTTCTGGATGCTCAACCGCGTCGACTCCGCCCGCGCCCTCGCCAAGAAGCTGCAGGCGCACCCCGTCTTCAAGGATTACGAGGTGGTACTCGCTGCTGGCGACGGCAAGATCGACGCCGATGACGAGAACGAGAAATCGCTCGACAAGGTACGCCGCGCGATCAAGGACCACGACAGGACCATCACCCTTTCGGTCGGCCAGCTGACCACGGGCGTGACCGTGCCGGAGTGGACCGCCGTGCTCATGCTCTCGAACATGGCGAGCCCCGCACTGTACATGCAGGCGGCCTTCCGCAGCCAGAACCCGTGCCTGTTCGACCTGGGCGGCGGCAACTACGCGCGCAAGGAGAACGCCTACGTCTTCGACTTCGACCCGGCGCGCACGCTTACTATCTTTGAGCAGTTCGCCAACGACCTGTACGGCGAGACCGCGCGCGGCGGCGGCGATGTCGAAACGCGCGAGCGCCATATCCGTCAGTTGCTGAACTTCTTCCCCGTCTACGGCGAGGACGAAGAGGGGCAGATGGTCGAGCTCGACGCCGAGCAGGTGCTCAGCGTGCCGAGGCGCATCCATGCCCGCGAGGTGGTCAGGCGCGGCTTTATGAGCAACTTCCTGTTCCAGAACATCGCGAGCGTCTTCCGCGCGCCGGCAGAGGTCGTGGAGATCATCCAGCGCTTCGATCCCTACGAGCAGGGCAAGGCACAGAACGCCGAGAAGAACAAGGTCGAGATCGATGAGGGCACGGCCGACGAGCTCTCCATCAACGACGAGGGCGAGGTGGAGATTCCCGACGAGCAGGTCGTAGGCAAGGCTGCGGACATCTTCGGGCCGAAGGTCTACGGCGACATCGCCGTCGAATTCTCAGGCCACATGGACGACATCGCGAAAGCCCACGAGGCCGATGACGACGATCGGGTGATGCTCGACAACCTCAAGGAGGCCTTCAAGCAGAGCGTGACCGCGCCTCTGGTACAGGCCGCCAAGGAGAGCTACGGCAGCGAGCTCAAGCCGCGCCAGCAGCAGCAGATCGAGCGCAAGGTCCAGGCGGACGCCGACATCCAACTCAACCGCCAGGTCGGCGACTACCAGATTCAGGCGCGCCGCATCGAGCAGTCGCGCAAGGACGAGCTCAAGGCGGCGACAAGCGAGACCGAGCGCGCCGAGGTGAACAAGCGCCATGACGAGCAGAAAGCGGAGGCGTTCCAGACGCTCGCCCAGAAGCTCGAGGACTCCCGCGAGGAGCTCGTGCAACGCGCCGGCGAGACCGTGGTGCGCGAGGTGGAGACGGCGAAGAAAGAGGACGAGAAGCAGGGCATCGAGGACAAGGTGCGCGCTCATCTGCGCGGCTTCTCGCGTACCATCCCGTCGTTCCTCATGGCCTACGGCGAAGAGGGCACGACGCTCGCGAACTTCGACACCGTGATCCCCGCTGACGTCTTCCAGGACGTCACGAGCATCACCGTTGATGAGTTCCGCTTTTTGCGTGATGGCGGCGACTACACCGATGGCGAGACCGGCGAGGTAAAGCGCTTCGTTGGGCACCTCTTCGACGAGGTCGTATTCAACGACTCCGTGAGCGAGTTCATCAAGCTGCGCGAACGCCTGGCCAATTACTTCGACGAGTCCCAGACAGAGGACATCTTCGACTACGTGCCGCCCCAGAAGACCAATCAGATCTTCACGCCGCGCAACGTCGTGGTTCAGATGGTGGACCTCTTCGAGAAGGAGAACCCGGGCTGCTTCGATGACCCGAGCCACACCTTCGCCGACCTGTATATGAAGTCTGGCCTCTACATCACCGAGATCATCAAGCGCCTGTACCGAAGCGAGGGCATGAAGGCCGCCTTCCCGGACGACCGCGAGCGTTTGGACCACATCCTGGAGCATCAGGTGTTCGGCATCGCGCCCACCAAGATTATCTACGAGATTGCCACCCACTTCATCCTGGGTTTCCACGACGAGGTCGGCCAAGGATGTGACTCTAACTTCGAGCTCGCGGACGCCGCGGAGCTCGCCAAGGAGGGCACGCTGGAGGCATACGTCGAGCGCGTCTTCGGGCCCAAGCTGGGCGAGGCGTAGCGCGTGGCGGAAGTAGTCGACAGCAAACAGGATGGGCGTGCAGAGGCTGCGCGAGCGGCGGTGAGTGCGGCACGGCGTGAGGATACCGAACTTTGCGCCCGTCTAGTCTTTCGCGTCTCGCGCAATGAGCTAAGGCGCGTGGGGATCACCACGCCCATCGCTCTCTACGATGAGCTGAAGCAGGTCTTCTGGAACGCAGACGAGGGCGTCACCCTGGGCGACCACCTCTCTGTCGGGTTCGGCAAGGTCGACCGCCGCCGTCAGGTGCGCGCCTTCGCCGAGCGCCATGCGGACGAGCCCAGAAACGTCGCCGCGAAAGCCTACGAGCGCGAATACGGCTTCAGCGCAGGCATCGCCGCGATATGGCTCGACCTGTTCGCCGAGCCCGCGGACGTGAGCTTCTCGGAGTGGCTTGGCGTCGAGGTCGCTGAATGCCCGACGGGCGCCCCGGCCTCCCGTGCGGATGTGCCCGTAGCGCACGACACCGAGCGCGAGGCACCCACCCTCGAGGGCTTCCTTGCCCGGGAGCTTGCCGGCCGCATCTGCGACGAAGGCCTCGTGCGTCGGCGCTTCGCCTTCGAGTTTCCCGACGATCCGCCCGAAGCGCTCGACCGCGGCATCGAGGATGCGGGCTACTACGAGGACCGCGGCTTGCTCTTCCGAGAAGGGAGCACCCCGAACGACCACTTCACGCGGCTGCTGGCCGAGCATCCGTCTTTCGCGAAGGGCGACGCCGGCTTCGAGAACGCCGTGTGGCAGCACCCCGCCTTCCGCCAGGTGCTGCGCCAGGCGCTTTCGGACCACCGCTTACTTCTCTACGAGGGCGACAGCTACATCTCGTTCTCGCGGCTGCACGACGTGCTAGGCGCGCGCATGGCGGACATCGAGTCGTACGCGCCCGCGGTGAGCGTGGATGCGCCCGAAGGCGAGCCCTTCACCGTGGCGAGCCTGCGCGCGGGCGGCGCCACTCCGCATCCGCTGTACGGGCTGGACATGCCCGACGACTTCTACGAGGGACTGCTCGACGCGGGAGGGCTCCTGCGCAGCTGCACGCTCGCCGGAACCAAGGTGTTCGTCGCCGGAGGCGAGGGGCGGCTTTCCGCAGCCGACCTCATCGAGTGGATCGTCGCCCACCATGAGGGAATCGAGCGCGATGACCTGCCGAGACTGCTCGCGAACGATCTGGGCATCACGTGCCCGGCACCGCTTCTGACGACGACCATTTACAACTCCGACGTCTACTACGACGACATCGGGGACGCATATTACTCATCCATGGAGGCATGGAAGAAGGAGGCACGAAATGAGCTTGCTTGAGGAAGGGATCGCGACTGGCAACGTCCTGCCGACGGGTCGCAAGGAGAAGCACTCCATCGACAACGTGACGCGCGACTTCGACATCTACCGCATCAAGTGCGATCTGCTGTTCTACAACGACCAGAACGACCGCATCGCCACTTGGGTAAGCGAGTACAACTCCGCGCAGGGCGCGGATCTGCTCGCCCTTGGCCGCGACGAGTACAACGGCGTCATCGAGGACTTCATCGTCGAGAGCAACCCCGGCGCGCTCAGGAAGACCGAGAAGAGCATCGCCCTTCGCGGCCAGCTTAGGCCGGGCATCGTGCTCAACGACGGACGCGTCATCGACGGCAACCGACGCCTGACCTGCGTCCGCCGCCTCGCGCGGGCGAACAACGAGGCGGGCTGGTTCGAGGCCGCCATCCTCGACGACGCCACAGGCAGCGACCCCAAGCGCATCAAGCTGCTCGAGCTCGCCATCCAAATCGGCGAAGAGGAGAAGGTGGCGTACGATCCCGTCGACCGCCTCGTCGGCGTATACCGCGACGTGGTTAAGAACCACCTCATAACCCCTGCGGAGTACGGCAACGCGACGGGCATGACCGAGGCGGAGGTGAAAAAACTCGTCGACCGCGCCCAGTACATGGAGGAGTTCCTCGAATTCTGCCAGGCCCCCGAGCAGTACCACCTCGCCCGCGCCCTCAAGGTCGATGGCCCCTTGGGCGAGTTCAGCCGCGTGCTGAAGAAGTACGACAACAGGCGCGACAAACAGCTTGTCAAACGACTCATGTTCGCCAACATGGTGGTGCAGCCCGAGGGCGACATCACCCGATACGTGAGAGACTTCGGCAGCGTGGCAGGCACGGATGCGGAGGCCGACTTCAAGGCCGCCGAGCTGCAGGCCATGTCCGAGCTCCTCGAGAAGATGGGTCCCGACGCCCTCACGCGCGAGAAGGTGAGCGAGCTGCGCTCGGACGGCAACCTCGTCGACGGCTTCAAGCGCGCAGGCGACCGCGCAAGAGAGACCGTGCGCCGCGTCAAGCTCATGGACACGCCCGCCAAGAAATCCGCCGACTGCCTCTCCGAGCTCGAGAAGATCCTTCCCGAGATGCTCGACGTGCTGGGACCCGACGAGCTCGAGAAGGTGCGCCGCAACCTCGTTGCCGTCGCCGACAAGGTGGAAGAGCTGATCGGTGAGATCGATGAGCGCGCCTAGGGCCGTCGTCTGCTACGACGAGGCGCGCCCCGGCATGTACCTGCGCATCGAGGGGCAAGACATCGCCTCGTTCATGGCCTCGGCCGCATGGCGCGCCTGGCTGTACTACCCGGCGAGCGCCGTCGACGGCACCGATCGCGACCGCATCCTACTCGACGGCGGCATGGGCCTTCGCGAGTGCCAGGACATGCTCGAGGCGATCATGGAGGCCGACGGCCACGGCGTCGAGGTCGCGGTTGACCCGAGCTTCGGCGCCTTCGTGAACGCCGGCGAGACCTACATCCGCGAGCGCTCCGAGGTGGGGTTGGCCATCAAGGCGCAGACCGCCGAGGGCATCGCCGACGACCCCCAGCTGGGGCCGCGCTTCCGGGAGTTCCGCGACGTAGTGAACGCCTCGATGGTGCGTCCCCTGCGCGACCGGCAGATGCTCGACGCCTTCTTCATGGCGACGGTTGGGCGCGCGGCCGACTTCTCGGTGCCCGGCGCCGGCAAGACCGCGACGGTGCTCGGCGTGTTCGCCTACCTTCGCCATTTGGGGCTCGCGCGCCGCATCGTGGTGGTTTGCCCCAAGAACGGCTTCGAGTCGTGGGAGAAGGAGTGGGTCGCCACCTTCGGGGATAAGCTGCCTTTGAGCTGCTTCTCGCTGGGAGACCCCGCCATAGCGGCGATGTCGACCGAGCGCAGGCGCAACGCGCTGTCGCTCGACAGCGGCGCGTGCAACCTGTTCACGTTCAACTACGAGTCGCTCTCGGGCTACGTGCGGGAGCTGCATGCCATCATCCCCGACCAGACCCTGCTCGTCTTCGACGAGGTGCACCGGGTGAAGGCCATCGGCGGCAGGCGCGCGGAAGCCGCGCTCGAGGCGGCCGACGGCGCGAAGTTCGTGATCGCCCTTACGGGAACGCCCATCCCGAACACCTACCAGGACATCTACAACCTGCTGCACATCCTGTACCCCGAGGACTACGACACGTTCTTCGGCTACGAGCCGGGCGAGCTCCGCGCGCCCGATGCGGACCTCCAGGCAAGCCTCAACGACAGCCTGGCGCCCTTCTTCTGCCGAACGAACAAGGACGAGCTCGGCGTGCCGCGCCCGGAGCCCGACGAGATCGTGGAGGTCGAGGCGACGCCCGATGAGGACACATTGCTGCGAGTCCTGTACGCGTCTTGCCCCAACGCGCTCGCGAGGATCATACGCACCCTGCAGCTCGAGAGCGACCCCGAGATGCTCTGCTCTGCAGTGGACCCAGGCGACCTCGAGTACGTGCTCGACCAGGTCGGCGATGACTACTCGGATATCGACTACGTCGACTTCTCGCAGACGTTCTACGAGGCCATCGAGCGAAGCCGCCCGAGCTCGAAGCTCGTGGCGTGCGAGCGGCTCGTGGAGCGCATCGTCGCCGAAGGCCGCCCCGTCATAGTATGGTGCATCTTCGTACGCAGCATCAGCAACCTCCGCCGCGACCTCGCCGCCATGGGGATTCCGGCAGAGGCGATCTACGGCGCCACGCCACAGGAAGAGAGACGCGAGATTCTGGACGACTTCCGCGCGGGGCGCTTCAGGGTGCTCGTGACCAACCCGCAGACGCTTGCCGAGTCGGTCTCTCTGCACAGCGTCTGCCACGACGCGGTGTATTTCGAGTACAGCTACAACTTGGTGCACCTGCTGCAGTCAAAGGACCGCATACACCGTCTGGGCCTGCCCGACGACCAGAAGACGCGCTACTACTTCATGCGCGAGAAGTTCATGCGCGACGGCAGGGAGCTATCCCTCGACGCCGTGATCTACGACCGCTTGAAGGAGAAGGAGCAGACGATGCTCGACGCCATCGACCGCGGCTGCCTTGAGGGCGGCTACCTCGATGACGAGGACCTGCGTATCGTCTTCGAGCGCCTGCTGGGAGAAGATGCCAAGAGCCTGGAATACTAAGAGGCCGAACGGCGCACTGACGATATTGGCTCATAAGTAACAACTGCGAAGGAAAGATAGGGCTTTAAGGATGGATGCAGGAAAATCTACGATAAGCGGCGTGTTCAACGGATCGCGCCTGCTCGAAATACCTTTCTACCAAAGGGCGTACGTCTGGGGAGAAGAGCAATGGGAGCGCTTCCTCGGCGACATGGAGTTCGTCACGGCTTCGAAGCGACCTTATTTCCTGGGCTCGATCATCCTGAAGCAAGCCTCCTCCGGCAACACTTGGTCCGAGGTGTCCGAGGTTCGCACAGTCATCGACGGCCAGCAGCGCCTCACGACCATGGTCATCTTCTTCAAGGCACTCTGCGCGAGAATCGACGCCGATAGGCTGTTCGAGCGAGATTTCGTCCTGGAGACCGGCGAAGTCGCCTTGAGACATGGCAAGTACGACCGGCAGGATTTCGAGAAGGTCGTCAGCGCCACGGGCTGCGAGCCTGTCGAGGGCTCCTCGTCCATCGTCCTTGCCTACAACTATTTCCTCAAGAACATCGACCCAGAGAAGGTCGACAGGAACACGATCAAGTCGAACGTCCAGTTCGTCTGCATCGATCTCACCGAGGGCGAGGACGAGCAGCAGATATTCGACACCATCAACTCGCTCGGGGTGCGCCTGACGACGGCGGAGCTCCTCAAGAACTACTTCTTCAACCGCGAGAACGAGCAGGCGTTCAAGGAGTGCTGGGAGGACGTCTTCGAACCCACGGCGGAGAAGAGGGAGTATTGGGAGCAGGAGGTCGTTACCGGGCGCATCAAGCGCACGCTCGTCGACCTGTTCTTCGACGCGTTCCTCCAGATCCTGGTTCAGGACAAGAAGCGCGGCGTCACGACCGAGGACAAGCTCTTCTATTCGCGCACGTCCAACCTCTTCCAGTCCTACAAGGACTTCATCGGCAGGTACTGCAACGGAGACAAGGACGAGATCCTCGACAGCATGAAGGCGTATGCCGAGGTGTTCGAGTCCACGTTCGACCCCGGCTACTGCGACGCGGACATCCCCTCCGCTCCCGGCGTCGAGCGCCTGAACGTGCTGATATTCGGCCTCAAGAACTCGACGCTCATCCCGTACGTGCTCTACGTTCGCAAGAACGCGGAGTCTTCGGGCGAGGAATCCGAGGTCTTCGCCCTGCTTGAGAGCTACATCGTCCGCCGAACGCTGGTTCAGGCGACCACGAAGAACTACAACAGGCTGTTCACCTCGCTGATCCTGAACGAGGTGAAGGACGCGGAGACGCTGAGGAAGGCTCTTGAAGCAAACGAAGAGGCGACGACGTACATGCCCGGCGATGACGAGGTTCGAAGGGCGTTCGAGGAATCGTGTCTGTACAACCTTCAGTCCAAGGGCGTTCTCTATCTGCTGGAAAGCGCCATTCGCCCAGGCATGAGCAGCACGGCCCTGCTCGGGTTCAACCAGTACACCCTCGAACACATGATGCCCAAGAAGTGGCGCAACAAATGGGGAGCCCTCGACGATGAGGCTGCCACGCGAAGGGACAGGAAGCTCCTCACGCTCGGCAACCTCGCCATCATCACGCATTCGCTCAACGCCTCCATCCGCGATGCCGATTGGCCCACCAAGAAGCAGGGAAAGGGATACAAGGACGGTCTTGCCCTCTGCGCCGCCGGCCTTGCGACCATGGCCGGCGCCCTGGAGAAGGAGTCTTGGGACGAGGGCGATATCGCCGATCGCGCCGAATGGCTTGCGGACAAGGCGTTGGAGGTCTGGCGTTAAACCTTACATGCGCCCCATCTCGAAGATGCTTGCGGTGTCGGAGCCCGCATCCATGACGGATGTTGTCGGCTCTTCCAAATGCGAGGTTTGCGGTGGCGCTTCCGTCACTGGTGCCTCAACCCCCTCGCCGAGCGCCAGGAAGAACCTCATCACGAGCTCGATCCTCTGCTGCAGGGACTCGCTCAGCTCGCCGTAGGAGGCCGCCAGCCGTACTTCCTTGGACAACTCCGCCATCGAGTCCTTCAACGCCTTCTGCACGCTTACAGAGGGCCTCACCTCGACCTGGGTATCGGTGAGCTTGGCGATGATGTAGTCCTGCCTGCTCATGCCGCTCCAGGCTGCCATCTCGCATATGAGCTTGTGCTCCTCGGGCGTGCAGCGAAACGCCATCGTCTTGCTGCGCTTGCGGGCGCTGTTCTCGCACGGCATCTTGCTTACCCCCTCGCTCCATCGAGCGCGGCGGCCATCTCGTCCTGCTTCGTGGGGAACAGGTGCGCGTAGCGGTAGGTGATGTCCACCGCCTCGTGGCCCATGCGCTCGGCGATGGCCAGCGCGGAGAAGCCCATCTCGATCAGCAGGCTCACGTGGCTGTGGCGTATGTCGTGTATGCGGATGCGCTTCACGCCCGACGCCTTGCACCCGCGCTCCATCTCGTGGGCCAGGAAGTGCTTGGTCACGGCGAACAGGCGCTCGTCGGGGGCGACGTCGTCGCGCATCTCGATGAAGTCCGCCATCTCGTCGCGAAGGAAGGCGGGCATGACGATCGTGCGCACGGACTTGGGCGTCTTGGGGTCGGTCACGGTGTCCACGCCGTGGAGGCTCTGGTACGACTTGTTGATGCGCAGCCGCGAGCTATCCAGCATGAAGTCGGACGGCGTGAGCGCCAGGAGCTCGCCGCAGCGTATGCCCGTCCAGTACAGCAGCTCGAAGGCGTGGAACGACAGCGGCTTGTCCATGACCGCCTCGCTGAACCTCAGGTACTCGTCCTTGGTCCAGAACTGCATCTCGCCGCCCTTCTTCGAGCCTATCTTGTCGACCCTGCGCACCGGGTTGTCGGTGAGGCCGTAGTAGCGCTCGGCGTGGTTGAAGATGGCGTTCAGTTGGTTGTTCACCGTGCGCAGGTACGTCGGCGCCCAGGGCTTCCCGTCGGCGTCCCGGTGCTCGGTGAGCTCGTTTTGCCACCTGATGAGGTCGATCGGCCTCACGTCGCACATGCGCATGTCTCCGAAGAACGGCACGAGCTTGTCGTTGATGATGTACTCCTTGGTGATCCACGTGTGCTCGCGTACGCGCGGCTTCACCTCGGAGGCGTACACCTCGACGAACTCGGAGAACGTCATGTCCATGGCCCCGCCGTTAAGGCTCTTGAACTGGCTCTCCCACACTGCGGCCTCCACCTCGGAGGAGAAGCCGCGCTTCGTCTTGTGGCGCTTCGAGCCGCGGGCGTCGCGGTAGTAGCACTGCACGTAGAACGTGCCGTTGTTGCCATCCTTGTACACGGGCATGTCAGTCCACCTCCGGGAAGTACAGGGCGTCGAAGACGTCGCTCCGGACGCGTCCGCGGATAACCACGCGCCCGCGCGCCTCCTGCTCGGCGTTTATCTTCCTGATCACCTCGTAGGCGCTGCCTTTCTTGATCCTCAGCAGCTCCGCGACCTCGTCGGCGTCCAGCATGTGCGGCCTCGGCGTCTTCGCCACCTTCTCGTCCATGGCTCCTCCAATCAATGGCGTACGAATACGTACGGTTTACAGATTCAGAGTAAACGTACGTATCTGTACTGTCAATAGAATTGCGTACATTTACGTACGCTGATAAGATGTGCTGATACGTAATTCCAGGAGGAGGGCGCATGTCCGTAGGCAAAAACATAAGGCGGTACCGCAAGTCGCGCGGCATGACGCAGGCTCAACTCGCCGAGGCCGTCGGCCTGACCGAGGGGGCCGTGCGCCACTACGAGAGCGGCATCCGCGCCGTCAAGCCCGAGCTGCTCGAGTCCATCTCCGCGGCGCTCGGCGTGTCCGTCAACGCCCTCAAGGACTATGGCGTCGAGACCGCGGGCGACCTCATGTCGCTGCTCGTGCGGCTCGAGGACTCGTTCGGCATCGTTCCCTCCGCCGACGGCACGGGCCTCTCCCTGAACCCCAAGGCTCCGCACGCGCCCAAAGCCGCGACGGCGATCGAGCTGTGGGCAGAGAAGCGCGCGCAGCTCGAGAACGGCGAGATCGACGCCGACGAATACGAGGACTGGAAAGCCTCGCTGTAGCGGCTCCCCGCATTTCGCAACCAGCGCAACCGAATCAGGACGCCAAGCTAGGCGGTGAGCGCCGCTCACGCCTGCGTATGTTGAGTTTTTACTCCCCATTGCATGCAAAGGCATTTTCGGCGCACCTGGGGAGTAAATGACGCGGTGGCTTACATGGCGGCACACGGCGGTACCCCGCGGCATTTCCCCTGATTACTCCCGCTTTCCTTGAGACGGTGAGATTCTTTACTCCCCATTAACGACCTGGGAAAACGCCGCACAGAGACCGTCAAAAGGCCTATTGAGTTCGATTTGAGTTTCAAAGGACCTAAAACGGCCCCTTTTCGTTCTCGGGGACAAAAATCGCGCGTCTACTCACTCGGGATAAATCCTTACTCCCATTCCTCCGAATACCGCCCCGTGCCTTGCCGTCTCGAAACACGGGGAGTAAATCGCGAAATTGCAGGTGAAAGGGAGTAAATAGCCAAAGAAAAAGCCTCCGTTCCGACGCGGGAACAGAGGCTCGATAATCGGATTTACTCACCAATGTCGCTGGCGGCTTTGCCGTGACTCTCGTACAAAACGAAACTCAGCAGCACAGTGCGGCACTCAAAAATACAGGTCAGAACCCTGTCAGACTACTCCCACTCAATCGTCGCGGGGGGCTTGGGGGTGATGTCGTAGCACACGCGGTTGGCGCCAGGCACCTCGGCCACGATGCGGCTGGAGATCTTCGCCAGCAGATCGTAGGGCAGCTTCGCCCAGTCGGCGGTCATGGCGTCGGAGCTTTCCACGGCGCGCAGGATGATGGGGCGCTGGTAGGTGCGCTCATCGCCCATGACGCCCACCGACTTGATGTCGGGCAGCACGGCGAAATACTGCCAGCAGCTGTGCTCGGAATTGCGCTCGCCGGTTTCCTCGAACAGGCGCTGGTTGTACGCGTCAAGCTCCTCGCGCACGATGGCGTCGGCGTTCTTCAAGATCTCAAGCTTCTCAGGGGAAACCGCGCCGATGATGCGGATGGCCAGGCCAGGGCCGGGGAACGGCTGGCGATGCACGATGTGATCGGGCAGGCCCAGCGCCGTGCCCAGCGCGCGCACCTCGTCCTTGAAGAAGTGGTCAAGCGGCTCGATCAGATCGAAATGCACGCCCTCGGGGAACGGGATGAGGTTGTGGTGGCTTTTGATAGTTGCCGCCTTGCCGCCCGTCTTGCGCGCGCCGGACTCGATGATGTCGGGGTAGATGGTGCCCTGGGCCAGGTACTTCACGCCGTCGAGCTGCTGGGCCACGGTGAAGAACTCCTCCCAGAACTGCGTGCCGATGATGCGGCGCTTCTGCTCGGGGTCGGTGACGCCGTCGAGCAGCTTGGCGTAGCGCTCTTCGGCGTGAACGTGGATGAAGTCGACGTCGAACTGCTTGGTGAACACGTCCTCGACCTGCTCGGGCTCGCCCTTGCGCAGCAGGCCGTGGTTGACGAACACGCAGGTCATCTGCTTGCCGACGGCGCGAGCGCCCAGCGCGGCCACCACGGAGGAGTCGACGCCGCCCGAAAGGGCCAGGATGACGCGGTCGGAGCCGACCTTCTCGCGGAAGTCGGCGGTCAGGGTTTCCACCAGGTTGTCCATGGTCCAGTTCGGCTCAAGGCCGCAGATGTCGAACAGGAAGTTCTTGAGCATCTGGTTGCCGAACTGGGTGTGCTTGACCTCGGGGTGGAACTGCGTGGTGTAGATCTTGCGCTCGGGGCACTCCATGGCGGCCACGGGGCACACGTCGGTGGAGGCGACTACGGAAAAGCCTGAGGGAACGTCCTTCACGGCATCGAAATGGCTCATCCACACGGTTTGATCGGCCGGCGTGCCCTTGAACAGCGCGCCGCCGGAGACGTGCAGCTCGGCGGGGCCGTATTCGCCCACCTCGGGATGGTACACGCTGCCGCCCAAGGTGACGGAGGTCACCTGATGGCCGTAGCAAAAGCCCAGGATCGGCACGCCCAGCTCGTAGATGGCAGGGTCGACGCGCGGCGCGTCCTCGGCGTTGACGGAGGCCGGGCCGCCGGACAGGATGATGGCTGCAGGCGCCATCTCGCGCACCTCGTCGGCGGTGATGTCGCACGGTACGATTTCGGAGTACACGTGCAAATCGCGCACGCGGCGGGCGATCAGCTGCCCGTATTGCGCGCCGAAGTCGAACACGGCGACTTTCTGGCTGGTGGTGGACGATGCGGTGCTCACAAGCGGCTCCTTTTCGGTTCTTATTGCGCTGCGCCGGCCGCGCACGCGGCCGCGCTTTCCCTTCGCATTTGCGTATTCGCCCATCTTACACGATAGCGGCAGGTGGCGGCTCGTTTCGCGCGCATCTTCAACACAACGCTATGACGGTTGTGGGCGGTTTGGCTGGATAGTGGCGCCGGTATGGGCGCCACCCCCTGCGTTGTGGGCGGTTTAGAAGGGGCGCTGCCGATCGAGATGGTCGAAAACCACCCACAACGCAGGGGGTGGCGTCATTTTTCGACCTTGCGGCCGCCTAAACCGCCCACAACGGGCAACCGCGGTGGTCACGGCGGGCCCGAATATCAAGCACACGTAAAATGTTCGTGCGCCTGGGCTGGTTTCCGCTGAAAAGCCTTCGGCGTGAGCGGCTTGCGCGCGACACTGGGAAGCCGCGATGCGCTCTTGCGGCCTGAAATCTTGCTCCGCGGCAACGCTGGGCGCCGCTTGCGGTTGTTGTCGCGTACGAAGCAAGCGAAAGGCGGAATATGATTATCGAAGCGCTGAAATCCCTGCTCATCGGCATTGTCGAGGGCGTTACCGAATGGCTGCCCATCTCATCGACGGGCCACATGATCATCGTCGACGACTTCGTGCAGCTGCAGGTGTCGCCGGAATTCCTCGCGCTGTTCCTCGTCGTCATCCAAATCGGCGCCATCCTGGCCGTGCTCACGTTGTACTTTCACAAGCTCAACCCGGTAAGCCCTCGCAAAACCGCAGATGAGAAGTGTGCAACGTGGCGTTTGTGGGGCATGGTTGCCATCGGTTGCATCCCGGCGGCCGTCATCGGCATCCTGTTCGACGACTGGGTGAACGCCCACTTCTACAATAAGGTGTGCGTGGCGGCCATGCTCATCCTGTACGGCGTGGTGTTCATCGTGCTCGAGCGCCGCAACCGTCGCCGCCTGGGCGAATGTCACCGCGCCATCGAGTCCGAGCGCGCGCAGCCCACCATGCCGCGCGGTCGCCACGCGCGCATGCAACCGCTTGCGGCCACGGCGGCATCTAGCGCCGACATCGAGGCCGATGCGGAGCGCCGCATGTTCCGCATCGCCGACGTCGACCACATCGACTGGAAAACGGCGCTGAAAATCGGCTGCTTCCAGGTGCTGGCCATCATCCCCGGCACGTCGCGTTCCGGCGCCACCATCATCGGCGGCATGCTGTGCGGCTGCAGCCGAACCGCGGCGGCCGAGTTCACGTTCTTCCTGGCCATCCCTATCATGTTCGGCTGGGGCCTGGTGAAATGCCTGAAGTTCGTGGCGGCCGGTCTGGTCATGACGCAAACCGAGATCGTCGTGCTCGTCGTCGGCATCGTCTCGGCGTTCGTTATGTCGGTCGTGTCCATCAAATTCCTCATGGGCTACATCAAGCGCAACGACTTCACGGCGTTCGGCTGGTACCGCATCATTGTCGGCGTGCTGGTGCTCGGCGTGTTCGCCTTGCAGATGGCGGGCGTGCTGGCATAACGTCTGCCGCCACGCCCTGAAAAGTTCACCGACATATCTGGCGCGATATCCCCAGCTTGCCGGGCTCTTTTGCTATCATGTTTGCCACACGAGGGCCGCTTGTCGCGCAAGCGGCGCGCCGCAGCAGGGAAGCGGCGCGCGCGGCCATGCTCGTTACCACTTGCAAGTATGGAAGGAAAAGCCGATGTCTGATCAGAACAGCTCGTTCGAGCAGATCCAGGAACATCGTGCCAAGATCGACGAAATCGACCGTCAGATCGTCGCGCTGCTGAACAAGCGCGCCGGTCACTCGCTGGTCATTCGCGGTCTGAAGCCCGGTGCGCGTATGGGTCTGTATGACCCGAAGCGCGAGGAGGAGATTTTCGAGAAGGTTGACAGCTTCAACGAAGGGCCGCTCTATAACGACAACCTCCGCGAGATTTACAGCACTATCCTGAAGGTCATGAAGGAGACTCCGTCGGCATGAGCGAACAGCATATCGAAACGAAGCTGCCGGATTACGGCACCCGCACCGACGAGATCACCATCTACGCCGGTCCTTGCTCGGTAGAAAGCGAAGAGCAGTTCTTCGAAGTTGCCGAATGCATTCACGACCTGGGCCTTTCCTGGATTCGCGGTGGCGCCTACAAGCCGCGCACGAACCCGCACAGCTTCCAGGGCCTCGGCGAGGAAGCGCTGAAGATTATGAAGGCCGGCGGCGAGAAGTACGGCCTGAAAACGCTCACGGAAGTCATGGACTCCGAGCACTGCGAGCTGGTGCACTCCTACGTCGACGGCCTGCAGGTGGGCGCGCGCAACTTCCAGAATTTCAGCCTGCTGAAAAACATCGGCAAGGTCACGAAGGACTCGCGCAAGATGGTGTTGTTCAAGCGCGGTTTCGCGGGCACCATCGCCGAGTGGCTGGCCGCAACCGACTACATCACCATGGAGGGCAATGACAACGTCGTGCTATGCGAGCGCGGCCTGCGCACGTTCGAAACGGCCACGCGCTTCACGCTCGACATCTCCGCGGTGCCGGTTATCCACAAGCAAAGCCTGCTGCCCATCTGCGTCGACGTGTCGCACCCGGCTGGCGTGCGCGACCTGGTGCCGTCCTTGGCCCGCGCCGCGGTTGCCGTGGGCGCCGACTCCATCATGATCGAGGTGCATCCCAACCCGCCGGCGGCCCTGTCCGACGGCCCGCAGCAGCTGACTCCGGCCCAGTTCCGCGTGCTCGTCGAAGAGCTGCGCGAGATTGCGGCCGTGTTTGGCAAGAAGATCGTGTAGCGGCGTTTGCGGATAGCGCGCAGCGCGTTGCTTGCGAAGCATTTTTCGAAGGCGAATCGGATTCCCCGGTTCGCCTTCGTGCGTTTAGGGAGGGGTGGGGCGCCGGCTCTGCCGCGCGGCGTCGCCCTGCTTGCTCCTGCGGCCCGGATTTATTGTCGCGCGCCGTAGCTGATGGCGCGGGCGGGGCAGGCGCGCACGCATCCTAAGCACATAAGACATTCGGCATCGGGCCAGGTGGGGCGCTTGCCGTCCATCACGATGGCGCCGGCGGGGCAGATGCGCTCGCAGCGCCCGCACCCTACGCAGGCGTCGCTTATGGCGAAGTTTTGCGTGTCGAGCACGCGGTCAAGTTCAACGTGGCCCAGCAGCCCGTCGGTGCTGTTCGCTTTCGTCCACGCGCCCATGTTCGCCTCCTTCGCCTTGCGCTTTTGCCCGGTTTGCCGCATTTCGGCATCGATTATGGTACCGCATCGCTGTTGCTTTCGCGTTCGCTCTCGTTAAGGAAGCGTTGGGCGCATCGGCAATCGCTTCGCTCTTTGCGGAATCTGCGTTTACGTCGCTGTCCGGGCGGGCGCGGTATGGCTGCCTGTGCGGAGCATCGGGCCGCCGGCGCATCGCTCCTTCGCGCCCTTCGCCTGCGCTTTGGCCACCTATTGTCCTGCGAAAATAGAACACTATCTGCCTATGCTGTGCATGCGTGCGCCGCGGCCGTGAACCTGCTGCCAAGCTGCGCTAGAATCATACGTTGCGCTTCACGGCGCAACCATTGGAATCATCCCGTCGCCTTCGCCACCCGCGCGCCCTGCTAGCTCAGCTGCTGCGTAAGCCCGCGAGGCCGGCGGTTTAGCCCGAAGGAACCCCACATGCCCGTCGACATCACCACGCTCAACGGCCCGCAGCGCGCGGCCGTCGAATGCACCGAAGGCCCGCTGCTTGTGCTTGCAGGCGCCGGATCAGGTAAAACGCGCGTGCTCACGTACCGCATCGCGCACATCCTCGAAGACCTTGACGTGGCGCCGTGGGAAATTTTGGCCATCACGTTCACGAACAAGGCCGCCGCGGAAATGCGCGAACGTCTGCAAGGCCTGGTGGGGCCGCGCAGCCGCGGCATGTGGGTGTCCACGTTCCACAGCATGTGCGTGCGCATGCTGCGCGCCGACGCAGAGCTGCTGGGTTTCTCGAAAAGTTTCACCATCTACGACACCGACGACCAAAAGCGCCTGTACAAGGAAATCATGGCCGAGCTCGACATCGACCCGAAGCGCTTCCCCGTAAACGCGCTCATGAACCGCATTTCCACGGCGAAAAACGAGCTGAAGGCTCCCGGCGTGTTCGCCAAAGAGGCCAACGACCCGGTGGGCAAGGTGGCTGCGCGCGTGTACGAGCGGCTGCAGGAGCGCCTGAAGCAGGCGAACGCTTTCGACTTCGACGATTTGCTGCTGTACGCGTATCTGTTGCTCAAAAACCACCCCGAGGTGCTGGAGGCCTACCAACTGCGCTTCCGCTACATCATGGTGGACGAGTATCAGGACACGAACCACGCGCAGTACGAGATCACGCGCCTTTTGGCCGAGCAGCACGGCAACATCATGGTGGTCGGCGACGACGACCAGTCCATTTACAGCTGGCGCGGCGCTGACATCCGCAACATCCTCGACTTCGAGAAGGACTACCCGCGCTGCACCACCGTGAAGCTGGAGCAGAACTACCGCAGCGTCGGCAACGTGCTGGCCGCGGCGAACGCGGTCATCGCGAACAACCAGCATCGCAAGGCCAAAAAGCTGTTCACCGACCAGGAAGACGGCGAGAAAATCCACGTGTACATGGCCACTGACGAGCGCGACGAGGGCCGCTGGATTGCCGGCGAAATCGAGAAACAGCGCCAGAAGGGCCTCAGTTACAACCAGGTGGCGGTGTTCTACCGCACGAACGCGCAGTCGCGCATGCTTGAAGACATGCTGCTGCGCGCCGGCGTGCCGTACCGCATCGTCGGCGGCACGCGCTTCTTCGAGCGCGCCGAAATCCGCGACGTCATGGCGTACCTCACGCTGGTGGTGAACCCCGCCGACGACATCGCGGCCAAGCGGGTTATCAACACGCCGCGCCGCGGCATCGGCAAGTCCACCATCGAGCGCATCGAGCAGTTCGCGCGCGAAATGGGCATGACGTTTATGGAAGGCGCCGAGCTGGCCGCGGCCGACCCCGAGCTGCGCGCCTCCACGCGTCGCAGCGTGGGCGAGTTCGTGCAACTGGTGAAAGACGCGCAGTCGTATTCGGGCGATTTGCGCAAGCTCATCGAGGCCGTTATCGATAAGTCGGGCCTTATCGGCGCGCTGCAGGCCGAAAACACCGACGAGGCGCGCGGGCGCATCGAGAACATCCAAGAGTTCTTGTCGGTAGTCGACGAGTTCGTGGACACGCACGACGAGGAAGACGCCGACTACGCGGCGCCTCAGCATTCCGCCGTTCTACGAACGGCGGATGCGCTCGACGCTGCGGCTTCCCCTCGCACCCAATCCGCGGCTGCTGACGAAGGCTCGGGCATTGGGGAAACCCTCGCTGACTCTTCGCTGCCTATGGGTGGACAACTTGCGGATGACGCGCCGGTTGTAGTCGGTGTAACCGCTGGTGGGGAAGGTGTTGGTGAAGAGAAGGCGGCTGCTGCCGATGAGCCGGTGCGCGTGCTGCGCGGCGATTCGCTGGCCGACTTTTTGGAGTGGGTGCGCCTGCGTACCGACCTTGACACCATGGAAGACGACGGCCAGGCCGTCACCATGATGACCGTGCACGCCAGCAAGGGCTTGGAGTTCGACTGCGTGTTCGTGGCCGGCATGGAGGAGACGCTGTTCCCACACATGAACAGCGTCGGCGACGCGGCCGGCATCGAGGAGGAGCGCCGCTTGGCCTACGTTGCCATCACGCGCGCCCGCAAGGTGCTGTACCTCACGTGCGCCTACACGCGCCAGATTTTCGGCCAAACACAGTCGAATCCCGTGTCGCGCTTCGTGCACGAAATTCCCTCCGAGCTGCGCCAAACCATGGGCGTGGGCAGCCAGGGCTTCTCGGGCACCGGCTGGGAGAAGCGCGGCAGCCGCAAGGGCATATCCGGCAGCGGTGTGGAGGCCGGCGGCGGGCGCGTGTTCGGCCGATCAAGCGCCAGCATGCCTGGTGGGCGCTCCGACCGCGAGCGCCGCGAGGCGCGCACGGGTCGCATGGGCTCCGGCATGGGCTCGGGCCGCGCGGTTTCGGGAGCGTATGTGCGTCCGGGCGCCGAGAAGAAGGCGGCCGCGAAGATGACGTTTGCCGCCGGCGACATGGTGGACCACAAGACGTTCGGCCGCGGCAAAGTCACGAAAGTCGACGGCGACACCCTCTACGTCCGCTTCACCAAATCCGGCCAAACGAAAAAGCTTCTGAAAGATTACGCCCCCATCGTAAAAATCAACTAACAAACCAGCGCCCCTCGCAAATCACGAGGGGCGTTTTGCTTGTAACCTCTACTTTCCGCACATGTGGGATTCGCACCAGGTGCAGGCGTCGGGCGTGGCTGCCAGGCCGCCCAGGGCGCTTTCGCGTAACTCGAACGGCAGGCTGCGGCCAACCTTGTACATGGCCTCCACCGTTTGGTCGAACCCAACCAGGTTGCCGACGTTCGCCAGCGAAATCTGTGCGCTGACCAGTGCTGTTGCCGCACCTGATGCGTTGCGCTTCTGGCACGGCACCTCAACGAGGCCCGCCACGGGATCGCACACCAGCCCCATCATGTTC
Organism: Senegalimassilia faecalis; assembly: GCF_004135645.1. Lineage (NCBI taxonomy): Bacteria > Bacillati > Actinomycetota > Coriobacteriia > Coriobacteriales > Coriobacteriaceae > Senegalimassilia > Senegalimassilia faecalis. The sequence continues at coordinate 408,699 of NZ_SDPW01000001.1, read as the reverse complement.
GTCAGCGCGTTGCCTGCCGCGTCCAGGCACTGCTCGGGTGTGCCACCTTCAAGCTCCACGGTCGCCGCCGCCGCCATGGCCGCGGCGCTGCCGATCTCGGCCTGGCAGCCGCCCTCGGCGCCGGCCACGGTGGCGTTGCGCGTGATCAGGTACCCCACGGCCGCCGCGCATCCCAGCGCACGCACCAGCTCGTCGTCCGTGAACCCCTTCGTGACTTGCAGCGACAGCAGCACGCCGGGGATAACGCCGGCCGAACCCGCCGTCGGCGCCGCCACGATGCGGCCCATGGACGCGTTCGTTTCCAGCACGGCCATGGCGTACGCCGCCGCCGACGATATGGGCTCGCCGCACACGTTGCGCGCATGCCGGCGCAGCTTCGCCATGCGCTGCGCCTCGCCGCCCAAAAGCCCGCCCATGGAATTCGCCGGCTCGTCAAGCGGCCCGAACGCAGCGTCCTTCATGACGCGCAGCACGCGCAAAAGGTACGCCTGCGTGCCGTCGGCGAACCCACGGCTTTCCTGAACGGCCTGCTCGCGGCGGAAGAACACCTCGGAAATGGAAGCTTTGCGTGCCCGGCACAGCTCCAAAAGCGCGCTTCCCGTGCCGAAATCCAGCGCCCGCAAATCCTCGAGCGCCCGCGCCTGCACGTCGGCATCAACCGGCGCCGGCGCCTCGCCGGCCACGGTGGCGGCGGGGATGACGCGGCAGCCGCGGATAAGCGGGTTAGCTATGATGGCCTCGCGCGCGTCTTCGCTGATGCTCTGGTCGGTTTCAAGCACGGTGTAGGCCACGTCGCCGCGCTGCTCGCGGTACATGCGCGCGGTAGCGATGTTCACGCCGTGCTCGCTCAAGCACGTGGCAATGTGCGCAAGCACGCCGGGCTCGTCGATCTGCTGCACCACGATGGAGTGGTTCTCGCCGGTGATGTACACGTCCACGCCGTCGATCTTGCGGATAACCGCCGCGCCGCCGCCCACGCTTTCGCCGCGCACGCACATGCGCGCGCCGTCGGCGCCGTCGATGACCATGTCGATGGTGTTGGGGTGCTCGTAGTCGTCCGAGTCGGGCAGGGGAGTGAACTCAAAATGAAGCCCCGCTTCGCGCGCGTGGGCAAATGAATTGCGAATGCGCAGGTCATCGGGCGAAAAGCCCAGCATGCCGGCCACAAGCGCCTTGTCGGTGCCGTGCCCGGTCAGCGTGTGCGCGAAGCTGCCAAGCAGGCGAAACTCCACGCGCCGCGGCAGGCTACCGGCCAGTTTGCGCGCCATGTACGCGATGCGCAGCGCACCAGCGGTGTGGCTGCTCGACGGCCCCACCATTACCGGCCCGATGATGTCGGTCAACCCCAGCGTTTCCATGGTCGCTCCTATTCTTCGCTGCAAGAAGGCGATGATGCGCCCGCGCCGAGAAACCTCGCCGCGCTCCAACGTCTTGCGAACACTATAGCCGCTCCCCGCCACTTCCACGCCTATGCGTTACATGAATTTACCGGCCCGGCCCGGTTCGCGGGTTTCTTGCCGCCGGCGGGTGCTCCTGGGCGTTTTGCGCTCGTTTCGCTCGCGTGCGCAAACGGGCAGTATAATAACGAGTTGGCCCCATGCGCTTGTCGCAGGGCCGCTTATGAGCAAGACGAAGGATGCGCCGACGGCGCGTCGGCGAAGGTAAGGAGCGATCACATGGCGGCACCCATTCTGGTGTTCGGTCACAAGAATCCCGACAACGATGCTATCAGCGCGGCTGTTGGCTACGCGTATCTGAAGAACGAGCTGGCGAAGCGCTACGGCGTCGACGCCACGTACGAGGCGGTCCGCCTGGGCGCGCTGCCGCCCGAGACCGAGTGGATCCTCGGCGAGCGCGGCATCGAGACCCCGCGCCTTATCGAGTCCGTGGAAGCCGGCCAGCAGGTCATCCTCGTCGACCACAACGAGGCGCTGCAGTCCGCCGACGGCCTTGACGCCGCCGAAATCCTGGAAATCGTCGACCATCACCGCCTTGGCGGCCTGGTCACGGCCCAGCCGCTGCGCTTCAACGCCCGCCCCGTCGGCTCCACCGCGGCCATCGTCGCGCGCGAGTTCGAGATTGAAGGCGTGGAGCTGCCGCAGTCCATCGCCGCGTTGCTGCTCGGTGCCATGCTCACCGACACCGTTATCATGAAGTCGCCCACCACCACCGACTTCGACCGCGACATCATCGCCCGCACGGCCGAGGCCGTCGGCGTGGACCCGGTGGAGTACGGCATGTCCATCTTCAAGTGCCGTTCCAACCCCGCCGAGCTGCCCGTCGACAAGCTGGTGAACGCCGATGCCAAGGAGTTCGAGCTTTCCAACGGCAACAAGGTCTACATCGGCCAGTACGAAACGGTCGACCTCAAGGCCGTGCTTGACCGCGAGCCTGAAATCCGCGAGGCCATCAAGGCGCTCGTGGCTGAGAAGGGCTACCAGTTCGTGCTGTTCTTCGCTACCGACATCCTGGCCGAAGGCAGCCAGTTCATCTGCGAAGGCGACACCGATTTTGTGAATCGCGCGTTCAACATCGACGTCACGGGCAAGTCCGTCTGGATGCCCGGCGTGCTGTCCCGCAAGAAGCAGGTCGCAGCCCCTATCCTGGCCCTGTAACCGATTTGCACCGGCATCATCGCGAAGGCCCCAGGCGCAAAGCCCGGGGCCTTCGTTCGTTTTAAGCAGGGGCAACAGCTATTGTGCACACTTTCGTGCTACGCCCATCCGGTCGCTGCGTGCGTTTCCCGGCTGGCAAGGTGCTTCCGAAAGATCGTTCGCGCGCCGTTGCGCATTTTGTGTAACCGAGGACAACCCGAACGCCCGCAGCAATCAATCGCCGCACAGCATCGACCATTCAATCGCGGCCCACACTCGTCAAGCAGCCGCACGCCGCCGTTATTCGCCTTCGCCGTTCATGCGCCTGCCTACGAAATCCAGCAGAAACGCGTGGAACTCGGCGGCCTTTTGCCCCAGCGGGCGCGCCGCCGCCTCCACCACGATATCGCGTGCGAAGCGCTCGTCGGCAATCGGCGCCAGCGCCACGTCCGCGCTCTCAAGCGCGCCCCAGCTGTGCTCGGGCCAAAACCCCACGCCAAGCCCCAGCGCTATGAACTTGCGCACCACATCGGGGCTGTCGGACTCGAACACCACGTTCGGCGCGAACCCCGCCTGCCTGCACAGCTCGTCGCACACGGCGCGAAACGCGCGCGTCCCCGCCAGCGCCACGAACGGCGCCCCCGCGAAATCCGCCAGCGCCACGCTGCCGCTTTCGCTCACATGCTCGCGCGGCACCGCCAAGCAGATGCGCTCCCGAAACGCGTGCGCACCCTTCGCGCCAACGGCGGCACCCGCCAGCACAGTCTTTACGCGCACGTCCCAGCGCGCCGCCGCATTCGCCTGGTTGATGACGAACGCCGTCTGCGGGCACGCCGCCCGAAACGCCGCGATGGCGTCGACCGTCATAAGCGTGGCGGCTTCCACGTCCACGCGCACCGTGTTGCGTTCGGCACCTTTGGCCTGCGCAATCACGTCGGGCACCTGCTCGAGCCCAGACAACAGCGGCGCGATATGATCCTCAAGCGCCTGCCCGCACGGCGTCAAGCGGATGTTGCGTCCTTGCCGCTCGAACAGCTTCGCGTCAAGCTCGCCCTCCAGCCGCCGGATGGCCTGCGTCAGCGCCGGCTGCGCCACGCCCAGCCGCTTCGCCGAATTCGTCATATGCTGCGTTTGCGCCACCTCGTGAAAATATCGCAGCTGCAAAAGCTCCATGCTTAGCCTCGCCCCTGTCGTGTTGCTCTGTGTCGATAACGCGAAGATTATCGAAAACGCTTAAATCATAACGTTAACAGTTCTACCATAACGAACCGCCGCGGGCATACGCCCACAGCGCACCTGCAGAATACCACCAAGGAGATGACGGAAATGGCAGAGGCACTCGAGGCGATCATGCTCATTTGCTTCGGGCTTTCGTGGCCGATGAACGCGTACAAGAACTTCAAGGCCCGCACGGCCGCGGGCACCAGCTGGCAGTTCATCCTGCTTATCACGCTCGGCTACTTCGCCGGCATTGCGGCGAAGTTCGTGTCGGGCACCATCAACTGGGTGCTTGCCGTGTACTTCATCAACGTGGTGTGCATCGCCGCGAACTGGGTGGTGTACTTCCGCAACCGCGCCATCGACGCCGAACGTGACCGCCTGCGCGGCGAGCAGGACGCTCAAGACGTCCAGGCCGCAGCTCGCGCATAGCGCGCAGGGCTTTTTGCGGAAGCTTATCGACCGCAATGCACTTGCGTGCTGGCATCATTGCGTTGCGAATCCCATCGGAATGCGCTTGCATATCTTTGCCGACCGCTTGCTTCCTTGTGGCCGCACGCGTTCATCTTCTGCGGAAGCTTGCCAGACGCAATTCGCTTATGTGCCGGCAGGTTTCAGTTGCATAGCCCATGCGGAATGCGCTTTACGCATCTTTGCCGGCCGCCCGCGCCCTTGCGCCTGCCCGCGCCCGATCTCACCATATAATAGGTAACGAAAACCAATGACCGAAAGCCGCCTTGCGCGGCTTTCGCTGTAGGAAACGGAGATGCCATGAAACCCGACCGCCTGTTGAACCTGTTTTGCGAGCTTGTGCGCATCGAAAGCCCGTCGCGGCACGAAAGCGCCATAGCCGCGCGGTGCCGCATCGAGCTGGAAGCCCTCGGCTTCACGGTGCACTTCGACGATTCCGCAGCCCAGACGGGCTCCGACACGGGCAACCTCATCGCGCGCCGCGCAGGCGACGTGCCGGGTGCGCTGGTGCTGTGCGGCCACATGGACACGGTGCAGCCGTGCGCGGGCATTGAGCCGGTGGTCGAAGACGGCGTCATTCGCTCGGCTGGTGACACTATCCTGTCCGCCGACGATAAAGCGGGCGTCGCGGGCATCTTCGAGGCCGTGCGCAGCCTGGTGGAAACAGGGGAGCAGCTGCCCGAGATCTGCGTGGTGCTGACCACGTGCGAAGAGCTGCACCTGCTTGGCTCCGGCGCGCTTGACGTCTCGGCGTTGCCGGCCGGCGCGCCCTGCTACGTGCTAGACGCCGACGGCGACCCGGGCACCATCATCCAGTCGGCGCCGTGCCACTGCACGTTCACGGCAACGTTTCACGGCCAGGCCGCCCACGCGGGTGTGGAGCCCGAGCGCGGCAACTCGGCGCTGCGCATGGCCGCGCAGGCCGTGTGCCACATGCCGCTCGGCCGCGTGTCGGCCCACACCACCGCAAACGTCGGCGTCATCGAGTGCGACGGCGCTACGAACGTCGTGCCCGCCACGTGTTGGCTGTCGGGGGAGTGCCGCTCCACGTCGGTTGAGCGCGCCCGCGCCGAGCGTGCGGCCATGGACGACGCCATGCGCACGGCGGCCGCCCAAGCTCACGGCAGCGTGGACATCCAGTGGCGCACCGATTACCTGCCCATTTCCTACGGTGAGCACGATTCGCTTGTGCAGAGTGTGGTTACCGCTGCGCGCGTTGCGGGCCTCACGCCGCGCCTGCACGCCTCGGGCGGCGGGGCGGACGCGAACATCCTTGCCGGGCGCGGCGTGCGCGCCATCACTCTGGCCACGGGCATGGCGAACTACCATTCGCGCGACGAGTACATCACGGTGGAAAACCTCGAAGGCACGGCGCGCTTGGTGGAGCAGCTCATCCTGGGCGCGCGCAAATAATACAGCTCGTCTATGTTTCCATCCCGGTTATCGCACAAGTCGCTGCGGTGTGCTGCCCATGAATCCACGCTTCCCTAAACCCCACCCACGGCGGCGAATAATATGCAACAACTTTTTCCGAATTTGTGTGCAAAACGTGGCTCACACGTCAAAAAAACCTTGTATGACCAGCCCAAACACAGTACAATAGCAATAGACACACCCGGGTGCGTGGCGTTTGACAGCCCCTATACCCGGTGTTAAAGTTCCAACTCGCGCCTGAAAAGGTGAAGGTCGTCGTGTGCGCATCAGCTGAACGCACACGAGTGGCCGACGAAGAAATGCGACGGCGGTCTCGTACGCCGTCGGAGGCAAGAGCGAAGGAGAAGATTTTGCCTACCATCAATCAGCTGGTCCGCAAGGGCCGCAAAACGGCTGCCGTGAAGTCGAAGACTCCGGCGCTGAAGGGCAACCCGCAGAAGCGTGGCGTGTGCACCCGCGTGTACACCACCACCCCCAAGAAGCCGAACTCGGCTCTGCGTAAGGTCTGCCGTGTCCGCCTGGTCAACGGTATGGAAGTTACCGCCTACATCCCGGGCGAGGGCCACAACCTGCAGGAGCACTCCATGGTGCTCATCCGCGGCGGCCGTGTTAAGGACCTTCCTGGTGTCCGTTACAAGGTCATCCGCGCCGCTCTCGACTGCGCTGCAGTTGACAAGCGCAAGCAGGCTCGCAGCCGCTACGGTGCCAAGCGCCCGAAATAAGTTCACCGCTAAGTCGCGCGGGCTGCAGAAACGCGTAACCGGAAGGGCCGGAAACGCGGCAGCCTAATGAGAGAAGGAAAGTCTCTTAGAAGCGCGCAGGAATAAGAAGGAGTTTTACATGCCGCGTCGTGCAGCAGCCGTCCGCCGTGAAGTTCAGCCGGACGCCGTCTACAACAACCGTCTTGTCACCCAGCTGATTAACAAGATCCTGCTGGACGGCAAGAAGTCCACCGCCGAGGGCATCGTCTACGGTGCTTTCGAGCTGGTTCAGGCCAAGACGGGCGAAGATCCGCTGGCCGTCTTCAAGAAGGCTATGGACAATGTCCGCCCCACGCTCGAAGTCAAGCCGAAGCGTGTCGGCGGCGCCACCTACCAGGTGCCCATGGAAGTCAACTCCCGTCGCGCCACCACGCTGGCCATCCGCTGGATCGTCGACTTCTCCCGTAAGCGCAAGGAGCACACCATGAAGCAGCGCCTGGCCGCTGAGATCATGGACGCCGCCGAGAACACCGGCGCATCCGTGAAGAAGCGCGAGGACCTGTACAAGATGGCCGAGTCCAACCGTGCGTTCTCGCACTACCGCTTCTAGGGCGTGACGGAACATGGCTAAGACTAACGACCTGAAGCTCACCCGTAACTTCGGCATCATGGCCCACATCGATGCCGGTAAGACCACTACTACTGAGCGCATCCTGTACTACACGGGCAAGACCCACAAGATCGGCGAGGTGCATGACGGCGCCGCGACGATGGACTGGATGGTTCAGGAGCAGGAGCGTGGCGTAACCATCACCGCCGCCGCTACCACCTGCTTCTGGAAGAAGGACGACGAGACGTACCGCTTCCAGATCATCGACACGCCCGGCCACGTGGACTTCACCGCCGAGGTTGAGCGCTCTCTGCGCGTTCTCGACGGTACCGTCGCCGTGTTCGACGCCGTTGCCGGCGTTCAGCCGCAGTCCGAGACCGTTTGGCGTCAGGCCGAGCGTTACGGCGTGCCGCGCATCGCGTTCATCAACAAGTACGACCGCGTTGGCGCTGACTTCGGCCACGCCATTCAGACCATGAAGGATCGTCTGGGCGCCAACGCCGTTGCCGCTCAGCTGCCCATGGGCGCTGAGGACAACTTCTGGGGCGTCATCGACCTGGTTACCATGACCGCATGGGACTTCAAGGCCGACGACAAGGGCATGACCTACCCCGAGCCTATGGATGCCATCCCGGCCGAGTTCGCTGACGAGGCCGAGCTTGCCCACCAGGAGCTCGTCGAAGCCGCCGCTGACTGCGACGACGACCTCATGGAGAAGGTCCTCATGGAGGAGGAAGTCTCCGTCGAGGAACTGAAGGCTGCTCTGCGCAAGGGCGTCATCTCCTGCAAGATCAACCCCGTGTTCGTGGGCTCCGCCTACAAGAACAAGGGCGTGCAGGAACTGCTCGACGCCGTTGTCGACTACCTGCCGGCCCCTATCGACGTTCCGGCCATCAAGGGCAGCAACCCCGAGACCGGCGAAGAGGACGAGCGTCCTTCCGACCCGAAGGCTCCGTTCAGCGCCCTGGCGTTCAAGATCATGACCGACCCGTTCGTGGGTAAGCTCACCTACCTGCGCGTGTACTCGGGCTCTCTGGATGCTGGCTCCTACGTGGTCAACGCCACGAAGGACAAGAAAGAGCGCATCGGCCGTCTGCTGCAGATGCACTCCAACCAGCGCGTCGACATCGACTCCTGCTCCGCAGGCGACATCGTTGCCGTCGTTGGCCTGAAGAACACCACCACCGGTGACACCCTGTGCGACGAGAACGCTCCCATCATCCTGGAGTCCATGGAATTCGCCGACCCGGTTATCGACATCGCCGTCGAGCCGAAGACGAAGGCCGACCAGACGAAGATGGAAATCGCGCTGCAGAAGCTGGCCGAGGAGGACCCGACGTTCCGCGTGTCCACCAACCATGAGACCGGCCAGACCATCATCGCCGGCATGGGCGAGCTGCACCTGGAGATCATCGTTGACCGCCTGATGCGCGAGTTCAAGGTCGAGGCAAACGTTGGTAAGCCGCAGGTTGCTTACCGCGAGCGTCCGGGCCACGAAGTGCTTAGCGCCGAGGGCAAGTTCGTCCGCCAGTCCGGCGGTCGCGGCCAGTACGGCCATGCGGTCATCAACATGTACCCGCAGGAGCCGGGCAAGGGTTACGAGTTCGAGAACAAGATCGTCGGCGGCGTCGTGCCGAAGGAATACATTCCTTCCATCGACAAGGGCATCCAGGAAGCCCTCAACACGGGCGTTCTGGCTGGCTACCCGGTCGAGGACGTGCGCGTCGAGCTCATCGACGGTTCTTACCACGACGTCGACTCTTCGGAAGCTGCCTTTAAGGTTGCCGGTTCCATGGCCATCAAGGACGCTCTGCGCAAGTCCGACCCAGTCATCCTCGAGCCTGTCATGGCCGTCGAGGTGGAAACGCCGGAGGAGTACACGGGCTTCGTCATGGGCGACATCCCGTCTCGCCGCGGTATGATCCAGGGTCAGGAGCAGCGCTCCGGTGCCGTCGCCATCTCTGCGAAGGTGCCGCTGGGCATGATGTTCGGTTACGCCACCGACCTGCGTTCCGGTACGCAGGGCCGCGCAACCTACACCATGCAGTTCGACTCTTATGAGCCGGTTCCCAAGAACGTCGCTGCAGAGATTATCAGCAAGGCCGGCGGCAACGCCTAAGGCGTCGCTCGTCCGAAAGCTTAACGGAGGAAATGAAAGTGGCTAATCAGAAGATTCGCATCCGCCTCAAGGGATACGATCATGAGATCGTGGACCAGTCCACGAAGCTCATCGTCGATACCGCTCAGAAGACGGGTGCCAAGGTGTCCGGTCCCATCCCGCTGCCGACGGAGCGCAACCTGTTCACCGTCGTCAAGGGCCCCCATGTGGACAAGGATTCGCGCGAGCAGTTCGAGATGCGCACTCACAAGCGCCTGATCGACATCCTCGAGCCCACCCCGAACACGGTGGACTCCCTGATGCGTCTGGATCTCCCTGCCGGCGTCGACATCGAGATCAAGCTGTAAGGGGTGTCAACGAATGATTAACGCAATTTATGGTAAGAAAATCGGCATGACCCAGATCTTCAACGAGGAGGACAAGCTCATCCCCGTGACCGTGATCCAGGCCGAGCCGAACACGGTGTGCCAGGTCAAGACGAAGGCCACCGACGGCTACGAGGCTGTGCAGCTGGGCTTTGGCGCCATCAAGGCGAAGAAGGTTAACAAGCCCATGGGCGGCCATTTCGCCAAGCAGGGCGTCGAGCCGACCCGCTATCTGCGTGAGGTTCGCGTCGAGGACGCTGCCGAGTACAAGCCGGGCGACCAGCAGACCGTGGCGGCTTTCGCCGACGTGAAGAAGGTCGACGTCACCGGTACTTCCAAGGGTAAGGGCTTCGCCGGCGTTATGAAGCGCTACGGCTTCGCCGGTGGTCCGGGTGGCCATGGTGCTCACTTCCATCGTGCTCCCGGTTCCGTGGGCATGTGCGCCACGCCTTCCCGCGTGCTGAAGGGCCTGCGCATGCCTGGTCACATGGGCTGCGACACGGTTACCGTGAAGAACCTGACCGTCATGCGCGTCGACGAGGAGCAGAACCTGATCCTGGTCAAGGGCGCCATCCCCGGCGGCAAGAACGGCATCGTGCGCGTGCGCATGGCGTAACCTGGACTATCTATAAGGAGTTTCTACTACCATGACGACTATCGAGATCAAGGACGCAAGCGGTAAGAAGGCCGGCGACGCCGAGCTTTCCGCTTCCGTGTTCGGCATCGAGCCGAACGTGCCCGTCATGCACCAGGTTGTGCGCGCTCAGCGTGCGTCTTGGCGTGCCGGCACCAGCAACACCCTTACCCGCGGCAACGTCCGCGGCGGCGGCAAGAAGCCGTGGCGCCAGAAGGGCACCGGTCGTGCCCGCCAGGGCTCCATCCGCTCCCCTCAGTGGCGCGGCGGCGGCACCGTGTTCGGTCCGCATCCCCGCAGCTACGCCTTCCGCGTGAACAACAAGGAAGTCAAGCTGGCCATGCGCTCCGCTCTGTCCGCGAAGCTGGCCGACGGCCAGTTCACCGTGGTGGACGGCTTCAACTTCGAGAAGCCCCGCACGAAGGACGCCAAGGCGTTCATCCAGGCCATGGGCTTTGAGGGTCAGCGCACCACGCTCGTCATCGGCAACGAGGACGTCACCACGTGGCTGTCCTTCCGCAACCTGGAGAAGGTCAACGTTCTGCCCGTCGCCGAGGCCAACACCTACGAGCTGCTCGACAACAAGCAGCTGGTGTTCACCGCCGAGGCCCTGAAGCGCATCGAGGAGGTGCTCGCATAATGAAGGATCCCCGCGAGGTCATCATCCGTCCTATCGTGACGGAGCACAGCTACGACCAGATGGAGAACAACGTGTACACCTTCGAGGTGGCCAAGGACTCCAACAAGGTTGAGATCCGCCAGGCTATCGAGGCCATCTTCAACGTCTCCGTGGTCAAGGTGAACACCCTCAACGTCAAGCCGAAGCCGAAGCGCGTTCGCTACCAGAAGGGTCTGACCCGTACCTGGAAGAAGGCTATGGTCACACTCAAGGAAGGCGATACCATCGAGCTGTTCGGCGCTAACTAAGCTGCCGTTGGCTGAAGCTTTACGCTTAACTTGATAAGCGCCCCGGAACCCCCGGGGCGCTTTTTTGTATAATCAGCTATAAACACAGCTGGCGAATGAACGGGTGGGTGCCATGGCGTTCGTAGAATTCAATGATGTGCGCAAGGTCTACAAGATGGGCGAGGTCGAGGTGGCCGCCGCCGACGGCATGACGTTTTCGTGCGAACGCGGCGAGTTCGTGGTGGTGGTAGGGCCTTCGGGCGCCGGCAAAACCACGTTGCTGAACATGCTTGGCGGCATGGACTCGTGCACCTCGGGCTCTATCGTGCTTGACGGGCGCGAAATCAGCACGTTCAACGAGAAGCAGCTGACGCAGTACCGCCGGCTTGACATTGGATTCGTGTTCCAGTTCTACAACCTGGTGCAAAACCTCACGGCGCTTGAGAACGTTGAGCTGGCAAGCCAGATCTGCCCGCACCCGCTTGACGCGGCCGAAGTGCTTGCGCAGGTGGGCCTGGCGCATCGCATGGACAACTTCCCGGCGCAGCTTTCCGGCGGCGAACAGCAGCGCGTGGCCATCGCGCGCGCGTTGGCGAAAAACCCCAAGCTGCTGCTAGCCGACGAACCCACCGGCGCGCTTGACTTCAAAACGGGCAAGGCCATCTTGAAGCTTCTGCAAGACACGTGCCTCAACACGGGGAAGACGGTGGTGCTTATCACGCACAACTCTGCGTTCGCAGCTATTGCCGACCGCGTCATCCATGTGCGCGAAGGCCGGGTGGCCAGCATGCAGGTGAACCCGCATCCCGCTTCGGCCGAAACGCTGGAGTGGTAGGGCATGCGCGCGTTTTCGAAAGAGGTGCTGCGCTCCATCACGAAATCGTGGGGGCGCTTTCTGGCCATCGCCGTTATGGCAGCGCTTGGCTGTGGGTTCTATGCCGGCCTGCGCATGACGGGGCCCGACATGCGCCTGGCGGGCGAGCAGTACTACGACGCCACGAACCTGTGCGATGTGCGCGTGGTGGGCTCGCTGGGCCTGACGGATTCCGAAATCGATCAGGTTCGCGCGGTCGACGGCGTGTCGGGCGTTATGCCAGCTTACGAGGCGGACGCCATCTCGTCGGTGGACGGCGTGCAGTACACGCTGCGCTACCATTCGCTTGATATGGACGCCGCGCGCGCAAGTACGTGCGACGACGGGCTGCACGTGCAATCTTCTGATAACGACTACATCAATCGGCCCATCCTGGTTTCGGGCACTTGGCCTGAAACGGATAGCGAATGCCTGCTGTCCGCCGACACCGTGTCGTCGAACGACGTGCGCATCGGCGACACCGTCGAGCTTATTGAGGGCACTGCCGATCTTGACGACGTGTTCGCCGTGAAGCGCTTCACCGTCACTGGGTTCGTGCGCTCGTCGTACTACACGTGCTCCACGAACACGGGCTCGACATCGCTGGGTTCGGGTGAGCTGACGTCGTACGTGTACGTGGCACCCGGCGCGTTCAGTGCTGATTACCCTTATACGGAAGCGTTCGTCACCGTTGACGGCGCGAAGGACCAGCAGTGGTCAAGCGACGCCTATCAGCAACGCGTCGACGAGGTGCAGCAGCGCCTGAACGAGATTGCAGGCGACTTGTCCGCGTCCCGTATCGCGGGGTTGCAGGAAACCGCGCAGCGCGAACTTGACGACAAGCGCGCCGAGTTCGAGGACCAGAAACGCGATGCCGAAGCCCAGCTTGACGATGCGCAGGCCCAGCTAGACGACGCGCGCGGGCAGCTTGACGATGCGGCGGCCCAGCTGTCCAGCGCCGCCGCGCAGCTTTCCAGCAGCCAGGCCCAGCTTGATGCGGGCGCGCAGCAGCTGGCCGATGGGCGCGCGCAGCAGGAAAGCGGCCAGCAGCAGCTTGACGCCCAGCGTGCGCAAGCGCAGCAATCGCTGGCGCAGGCCCAGGCGCAGCTTGACGAAGCCCAGACGCAGTACAACGCCGCCATGGCGCAGCGCAGCCAGCTAGAAGTGCAGCTTGAGCAGGCGCGCGCCGCGCAGCTGGCCGACGTGGCCGCGCAGCTTGAGGCGGCCATCGCGCAGATCGATGCGCAAACGGCCGGTGTTCCCGACCAGTTGGCCGCCGGGCAGGCCGAACTTGACGCCCAACGCGCCCAAGCGCAGGCCCAGCTGTCTGCCGCGCAAGCCCAGCTTGATAGCGCGCAGCAGCAGCTTGACGTCGCCGCGGCGCAGCTGGCCTCGGGCCGCCAGCAATACGCGGCGGGCCAGCAAAGCTATGAGCAGGGCCGCGCGGAATACGAAAGCGGCCTGGCGGAATATCAGGATGGGCAAGCGCAGCTTGACGAGCGCCGCGCCGATGCGCAGGCCCAGTTCGCCGACGCCGAAGCGCAGCTGGCAAGCGCGCAGGCTGATATCGACGCCATCGCCGACAAAGACGCCAGCGTGTACGTGCTTGACCGCACGAAGAACCTTGGCGCTGAAAGCTTCCGCTCCGATGCCGGGCGCATCGACCAGATAGCCCAGGTGTTCCCGTTCATGTTCTTCCTGGTGGCGGCCCTGGTTTCGCTGACCACCATGACGCGTATGGTCGAGGAGGAGCGCGTGCTCATCGGCACGTTCAAAGCGCTGGGCTATTCGGGCGCGCGCATCACGTCGAAATACCTCATCTACGCCGTGGTGGCTTCAGGCGCCGGCGCCGTGGTGGGCATCGCGCTGCTCAGCCAGTTCCTGCCGTGGTTCATCATGAAGGCGTACTCCATCATGTACCAGGTGCCGTGCGCGCCGACGCCCATCGATTCGGGCATCGCGGCTGCGGCGGCCGGTCTGGGCGTGGGCATCACCGTGGCGGCCACATGGTTCGCGGCGGCGGCCACGCTGCGCGAGGGCCCCGCGTCGCTGATGCTGCCGCGCGCGCCGAAAGCGGGCAAGCGCATCCTGCTTGAGCGCATCCGCCCGCTGTGGCGCCGCATGTCGTTTAGCTGGAAGGTCACGGCGCGCAACCTGTTCCGCTACAAGCGGCGCTTCTTCATGGCAACCGTGGGCATTGCAGGCTGCACGGCGCTGCTGCTGACGGGTCTGGGCCTGCAAAACGCCATCAACGACATCATCGATAAGCAGTACGGCGAGATCTATCACTTCAACACCATCGTGCGTATGGACCCTGAAGCTAGCCAGGACGCCAAGGACAACCTGGCCGCGGTGGTGGACGGCGAAACCGACGCGTTCACGTGGGTGTCCACGGGCAACGATATCGCAGTCGCGCCCGACACGGGCACCGAGCATCGCGTGGAGTTCGTGGTGGCCCAAGACGCCGCAGCGCTGCAGCAGTTCGTCACCATGCGCACGCGCGTGGGGCAAACGCCGCTGCAGCTTGACGGCGAAGGGGCCATCATCAGCGAAAAGCTGGCGCGCCAGCTTGGCGTGGCCGTGGGCGACACCGTGCAGCTGTACGACGAGGACGACATCGGCAACCTGGTGGGACAGCCGTACGATGTGCGCGTAGCCGGCATCATGGAGAACTACGTCAGTCAGTACGCGTACGTTACGGCGCAGGTATACCAGGACATGATGGGCAGCTCGCCCAGCTTCTCCACCGTGTATGCCAGTCTGCCCGACGGCGCCGACCGCGATGCGTTCTCGGACGATACGCTGGCGCTTGACGACGTGAAAACGGTCACGTACAACGACGAGACGATCGACAGCTACCGCACCATGCTGAAAACGGTCGACAGCGTGGTGGTGGTGCTGGTGGTGGCCGCGGCGCTGCTGGCGTTCGTGGTGCTGTACAACCTCACGAACATCAACATCACCGAGCGAGCTCGCGAAATCGCCACGCTTAAGGTGCTCGGCTTCACGCCGCGCGAAGTGGACGCCTACATCTTCCGCGAAACCATGCTGCTTTCCGTCATCGGCGCCGTGGTGGGCATGCTGCTCGGCGTCGTCATGGAGGGCTTCGTCATCACCACGGCCGAAGTGGACCAGGTCATGTTCGGCCGCGACATCCACGCCGCCAGCTTCGTCATCGCGTTCGCGCTCACGCTGCTGTTCTCGCTTATCGTGGCGGTGGCCATGCGCAAGAAGCTGCGCCGCATCAACATGGTGGAAAGCCTGAAGTCCAACGAATAGGGAAGGGCGCGCGGAATGCTCTGCGCCCTGAGCGCGGCAGGATCCGTTTGGCACGCGCGTCGCAGTGTGCGTGCGCAAGCCAGGCGGCCAGACGTGCGGCAGGCCGCGAACCGCCTTCGCCGCGCCAGGCGCGCGCATGGGGCGGGCCGCGCGCATCGGGCTGTGCGCGCCCCGCACGCTTGCATACCGCTCGAAAGGCCCGCGTTGCGCTTCGCGCGCTTGCGTTACAATACCGCTCAGTGCGTTTTTACAATCAGAAGGGGATTCCCAATGAA
The DNA here is from genome assembly GCF_004135645.1 of Senegalimassilia faecalis. Classification (NCBI taxonomy): domain Bacteria; kingdom Bacillati; phylum Actinomycetota; class Coriobacteriia; order Coriobacteriales; family Coriobacteriaceae; genus Senegalimassilia; species Senegalimassilia faecalis. Next base: position 393,240 of record NZ_SDPW01000001.1, on the reverse strand, counting down.
GGTTACCGAAAAGAAGCTTGCTGACGGCCGCTACGAGCTGACGGCCGTTGCCGCCACGGCCGAGGTGGCGCAGGCGTTCAACGTGGCCCACTACTCGTTTTTGGCGAACATGGGCGTGCAGGTCGGCCCGGGCCAGACGCCCGAGAAGGTGGCCGAGGAAGAGCTTGGCATCGTGAACCTGGACATGGTGTCGCAGCAGCTTGCCGTCGACTACCTGGTGCCGTTCGCCGTGGACAAGCGCAACCTGTGCCCGGCCTATCCGCCCAAGCCCATCCTTGAGGGCAACATGATCAAGCGTGGCGAAACGTTCGAGTTCAAGCTGCGCGTCACGCCGAAGCCCGAGTACGAGCTGACCAGCTACGACCCGGTCACCATCACCGTGCCGGCGTTCAAGTTCGACGAGGCGCAGGTCGACCAGCAGGTGCGCCAGGTGCTCGAAAGCTACGCCACGTACGTGCGCTGCGACCCGCATCCGCTTGGCGAGAACGACGCCGCGCGCATCAAAGTGGAAGCCGTGCAGGGCGGCCAGCCGCACAAGTACCTGTCCACCGAGGGCCGCACGTACATCATGGGCATGAACCTTCTGCCCGAAGGCTTCGAGAAGAGCCTCATCGGCATGACCGAGGGCGACACGAAGACGTTCAGCTTCGACGTGCCGGGCGCTGAAGAGGGCGCCGAGCCTATCGAGTGCACCGTCACCGTGCTGGAGTGCCAGTGCAAGGAAGTGCCCGAGCTTACCGACGAATGGGTGACGAAGAACATCCCCATGGTGCGCGACGCTGCCGCGCTGCGCGGCTCCATCCGCGAAAGCCTGCTTGCCGAGCAGCAGGCGCAGTACCGTGAGATGCAGCTGTCCCTGGCCGCCGACGAGCTGGGCAGCCGCTTTACGGGCAAGATCGACGACGAGGTCTACGAGGCCATGCGCGAGACGCTCATGCAGAACGTGAAGGGCTCGCTGGCGCAGCAGGGAGTGCAGTTCGACGAGTTCGTGGCCATGCAGGGCGGCATCCAGCAGTTCAGCATGATGCTCATGGTGCAGGCGCGCCAGATGCTCGTGCAGGGCTACTCGCTTGACGCGCTGTTCCGCCACGAGAACATGGACCTTACCGACGAGGACATCCTGGCCGCATGCCGCGCCATGAACCCCGCCGACCCCACCACTGTGCGTCGCCAGATGGAGGGCAACGGCCAGGGCTTCGTGCTGCGCGAAACGGCCGGCCGCCTGAAGGCGAACCGCTGGCTGCTCGAGCACGCCAACGTCGTCGTCGAAGGCCAGCAGCCCGCGCCTGCCGCCGAATAGCGCCCGCAAGCGGGACAAAGGGACAGTCCCTTTGTCCCGCTTTCTGTTGACAAATGGTAGGAATCGCCCGATGTCGCCAGGCTTCGAAGGTTGGGCAGACGCAGGGGGAGAGCGAAGCTTTCTTCGCTCGCATTCCACAACCGTTGCAATAGCGTAGAACCTGTGAACGCCGCGCTTGGCTCTGGCCGGGCGCGGCGTTCGGTGTTATTATGCAAAGGCTTGTCTTCCGCCTTGGTCGGAAACCAAGGCACGGTAAAAGGAGTACCAGACTATGAAACAAGGAATCCATCCGGAGTACGTGGAGTGCACCGTCAAGTGCAGCTGCGGCAACACGTTCACCACTCGTTCTACGAAGCCTGAGCTGAAGATCGACATCTGCAACGTGTGCCACCCGTTCTACACCGGCCAGCAGCGCTTCGTCGACACCGGCGGACGCGTCCAGCGCTTCGCCGACAAGTTCGGCGCCGCTAAGGAGCAGGTGGCTGCTCGCGAGGCCGCCAAGAAGGCCGAGCGCGCCGCTAAGGCTGCTGAGCTCGAGGCCGCCAAGAAGGCCGAGCGCGAGGCTAAGGCCGCCGCTAAGGCCAAGCGTGCTGAAGAGTACGCCAAGAAGGCTGCCGCCGAGGCTGAGAAGGCTGCCGAGCTCGAGGCTGCTACCGCTGCCGCTGCTGAGGCCGAAGCCGCTCCCGAGGCTACCGCTGCCGACGAGGCTGCTGTCGACGCCCTGGTCGAGAACGCTGCCGAATAGCGTACCTCACGCAATAGCGACTGTGTAACGAGAGCCCGGTTTTCCGGGCTCTCGTTCGATTATCAACCGATTAAAGAGGTATTCACGTGGCAACAAACGATTTCCTGCCCGTTTTGCTTGGCGGCGACGCCAACGCGTACGGTATGGCACGTTCGTTTTACGAAGAATTCGGAACCGCTTCGCGCGCCATCGGCAAGGGCGCGTTCCACATCTGCCAGCACAGCAAGATCCTGACGTTCGACGTCACCGAGCCCGACCTTGAGGACGACGACGTGTTCACGCGCACGCTGCTTGACTACGCGGCCGCCCACAAGGGGCAAACGCTGGTGCTGGTGCCGTGCGGCGACAACTACACGAAGATGCTCGTGCGCAACCAGGACAAGCTGCGCGACGCGTATCGCTTCAACATCATGTCGCCCGACCAGTTCGCGCTGCTGTCCACGAAGGAGCGCTTCTACGACACGTGCGTGAAGTTCGGCCTTGAATTCCCGAAAACGTGCGAGGTCACGCCTGAGACGGCCGCCGGCTTCGAGCCGCCGTTCGAATACCCTGTGGTGGTGAAGCCCTCGAACAGCGTTGCGTACTGGAACTGCAACTATCCGGGCAAGAAGAAGGTGTTCGTCGTGCAGAACGCCGACGAGATGCGCCGCATCCTGGCGGGCGTGTACTCGGAAACGTCCACGTACCGCGACGCCATGATTGTGCAGGACTTCGTGCCGGGCGACGACACGTGCATGCGCGTGATGAACTGCTACTCGGACGCCCACGGCAAGGTGAAGATGATGGCGCTTGGCGACGTGCTGCTTGAAGAGCACACGCCCGAGGGCATCGGCAGCTACGGCGCCATCATGACGGGCTACAACGCCGACATCAACGAGCGAATCAAGGGTTTCCTTGAAGAGATAGGCTACGTAGGATTCTCGAACTTCGATTTGAAGTACGATAAGCGCGACGGCTCGTTCAAGCTGTTCGAGATCAACCCGCGCCAGGGCCGTTCAAGTTATTTCACCACGGCTTCGAACAAGAATCTGGCGCGCTACCTGGTGCGCGACGTGGTGTACGGCGAAGATAGGCCGCTTGACGTCGCCACGCTTGACGACGAAGTGCTGTGGACCATGATCCCGCTCGACGTCATCCGCACCTACGTTTCCGATCCCGAAGCCTTGGCACGCGCCGAGCGGCTCATCCGCGCGGGGAAGGTGCGCACGTCGTACTGGAGCCCGCAGGACAAGTCGCTGGCCCGCTGGATCAGCTACCAGGTCAACCAGCGGAATTATCGCAAGCAATATGCGGCGTGCTTCGGCCACCGCGGCATAGACGACTAGCGTCTGTGCGGGAAGGGGGGCGCGTGGATACGCGCAAACTCGGCATCATCGGCGGTCTTGGACCGGCGGCAACCGTTCGGCTGTTCCAGCGCATCGTGGAGCTGACGGATGTGGCGCGCGACCAGGACCACCTAGACATCACCATCTTGAACCGCCCGCAGATACCCGATCGCACGGCGTATCTGCTCGGACGGTCCGGCGCCCCCTCGTTTATCCCGGTCATGCAGCAGGCTGCGCGCGATTTGGAGCAGGCAGGTTGCGAAGTGGTGTGCACGCCGTGCAACACGGCCCATTCGCGCTACGACGAAATCTCCGGCGTGCTTGAGCGCGCGTCGTTTCTGCACATGCCGCGCGAAACGGCCGCGTTCGCGAAAAGCCTCGGCTGCACGCGCGTCGGCGTCATGGCCACCGACGGCGCGCTTGCCGCCGGCGTGTACCAGGATGCGTTCGCCCGCGAAGGGCTTGGCTTCGAACAGCCTTCCGAAGCTGCCCAGCGCATCGTCATGAGCATCATCTACGACGAGGTGAAGGCGGGCCGCCCCGTCGACTTCGATCGGTTCCAGGTGGTGTGCGCGGGCTTTTTGGAGCGCGGTTGCGACGGCATCGTGCTTGGGTGCACGGAGCTGTCGTGCATCGGCGCCCCCGTGCACGTCATGGGCATGACCGTCATCGACGCGCTCGACGTGCTGGCGTGGCGCTGCGTGCAGGAGTGCGGCGCACCGGCAAAAGATCTTGCAGCGGCCGTTTCGAAACGATAGCAAGGGAGCTTTCAAACCATGTGCGGTTTCACCGGTTTCATCAACAACACCCCCGGCATCGACGCCCAGCGCGTCATCGAGCTGATGGGCGATCGCATCCGCCATCGCGGGCCCGACGACGCCACGTACTACGTCGATGACGACGTGGCGCTTGCGCACCGCCGCCTGTCCATCATCGACCTTGAGGGCGGCCGCCAGCCCATGTTCAACGAAGACGGCAACCTCGTCATCGTGTTCAACGGCGAAATCTACAACTATCAAGAGCTGCGCGAGGAACTGGTGGCCGCTGGCCACGTGTTTGCCACGCATAGCGACACCGAAACCATCCTGCATGGCTTCGAGCAGTGGGGCCGCGGCGTGCTCGACCGCCTGCGCGGCATGTTCGCGTTCGCCATCTGGGACAAGCGCGAAAAGAAGCTGTTCGGCGCGCGCGACATCTTCGGCATTAAACCGTATTACTACTATCGTGCCGGCTCCACGTTCCTGTTTGGCTCCGAGATCAAAAGCTTCCTGGACCATCCGGCGTTCAAGAAGTCCGTGGTGCGCGAGCGCATCCCCGACTACCTGTCCTACGAATACCTGCCCGACAACAAGACGCTGTTCCGCGACGTGTTCAAGCTTATGCCCGGCAGCTGGTTCGAGTGGACGGCCGACAGCTTCGTGACCGAGCGCTACTACGACTACACGTTCAAGCCCGACGAAAGCCTGACGCTTGAGCAGTGGGCCGACCGCATCGAGGACGTGTTCACGAAGTCGGTGGACGCGCATATGATCGCCGACGTCGAGGTGGGCGGCTTCCTGTCGTCGGGCGTCGACTCCAGCTACGCGGTGGAGCGCGCGTATTCGGCCGGTACGAATATCCGCACGTTCTCCGTGGGCTACGAGGAGGAGCAGTACAGCGAGTTGTCGTACGCGCAAAGCTTCTCGGAGGAGCTGGGCGTGGAAAACATCGCGAACAAGATTTCGGCCGACGACTTCTTCGACGCCATGCCCGACATCCAGTACTACATGGACGAGCCGTTGCCGAACCCGGCTGAAAACCCGCTGTACTTCTTGGCCGAGAACGCGGCGAAGCACGTGAAGGTGGTGCTTTCGGGCGAAGGTGCCGACGAGCTATTCGGCGGCTACCCGAATTACCTGGCCGAAGACCACTTGGGCCGCTACTGCGAGCGCGTCCCGCGCGGCGTGCGCAAGGTTGCGGGCGCCGTTGCCGGCGCGCTGCCGGCGGTGAAGGGCAAGCACTTCCTCACGCACGGCGCTATGGAGCCGTGGGAGCGCTTCAGCCGAGCCGACTACGTGTTTGAAAACGAGGACCGCCAGCAGTACCTGCGCGACAAGATCACAGGCCCCACGCCGCAGGAGGGCTCCAAGCCCTACTTCGACCACGTGGCCGGCCTTGACGCCGTGTCGCAGCTGCAGTACGTCGACATGCAAACGTGGATGGCGTTCGACATCTTGCTGAAGGCCGACCGCATGTCCATGGCGCACTCGCTTGAGCTGCGCGTGCCGTTTTTGGACCGCGAGGTGCTTGAGCTGGCCCTTACCATTCCGGCACGCTACCGCGTGGCCAACGATGAGTCGAAAGTGGCGCTGCGCCGCGCGGCGGCCCGTCATCTGCCCGAGCGCGTGTACAACAAGGAGAAGCTCGGCTTCCCCTCGCCGTTGGCCGTGTGGCTGCGCGACGACAAGTTCTACAATCGCGTGAAAGACGCGTTCGAAGGCCCGGTGGCGCAGGAGTTCTTCGTGCCGGAAAAGCTGATGGAGCTGCTTGACGAGCACAAGTCCGGGCGCGTGTCGAACATGCAGAAGATCTGGTCGTTCTACACGTTCATCGTTTGGTACGAGGAGTTCTTCGGCGAAGGCGAGCGCGCGCAGTGCCGCGCGTAGTTCCCATGGAATAGGTTTGGAGCGCATAGGGGCCTTCGGGCCCCTTTTGCTATAGTTGAATGGCAACTTTGTACCCATAGCTTTCTCAAACCACGCAAAGGTGTGTGCATGCTTGATTTCACGCAACGGGTTTCCCGTTTTTCCCTGTCCGTCGTCGTTGCTGCGTCGCTGGCGTTTGCGCCGGTAGCGGGCGCGAACACGGCGTTCGCGGCCGAGTCCGACGACCTTACGGCGCAGGCCGATGAGCTGGCTGCGTCCTCGGTGGCCAAGCAGGCCGAAGCCGATACGCTTGCCCAGAAAATCGACGGGCTCCAAACGAACCTCAACGACGCGCAGCAGCGTTACAACACCGCCATGCAGCAGCATGACGAGGCGCAGGCCGCTGCCGACGACGCCCGGCAACGCAAAGAGGCTGCCGATGATCGCACGGCGCAGCTGCAGGAGCGCCTTGGCGGGCGCGCCGTGGACATGTACAAATCTGGCGGCAGCATGTCGTTTCTGGGCGTGCTCATGGGCGTGTCGTCGTTCGACGACTTCGTGAACATGTGGGACACGCTGCAGCGCATCGCGCAGCAGGACGCCAACCTGATCGACGAATCGAAGCAGGTTCGCACGGAAGCGGCCGAGGCCCAGGCAAGCTTCGAGGAACAGTCGCAGATCGCGGCTGACGAGATGACGGCAGCCCAGGCCGCCAAAGACGAGATCGAGGCCACGAAATCCACCATGGAAACCGAGCTTGCGAAGGTGACGGAGGAAGTTGCCTTGCTGCAAGGCCAGGAAGAGTCCGTGCGCTTGTCGGCCGAAGAGGCGAAGCAGCGCGAGGAAGAGGCCGCGCGCGTGGCTGCCAGCTATTCGGCATCGGCCGGCATCAATGATTATTCGGGCGGCGGCAGCTATTCGGATAGCGGCAACAGCTACACCGGTGGCGGTGGCGGCACGTCCGCCATCGGCGGCTGGGTGAATCCGTGCCCAAGCTACTACGGCGTCACCTGCGAGTTCGGCTATTCGCCCATCACCGGTTCGCACAACGGCATCGACCTTGGCGCCGCGTCGGGCGCGCCTATCTTGGCGGCCGGCCCGGGCACGGTCACGTACGTGGGCTGGTACGGCACGGGCGGCAACGCCGTCATCATCTCGCACGGCAACGGCATGCGCACCATCTACATGCACCAAAGCCAAACGGCGGCAACGGTGGGGCAAACCGTCAACGCCGGCGACGTCATCGGCTACGTGGGCACCACGGGCTTGTCAACCGGCCCGCACTTGCACTTCCAGATCGAGATCAACGGTTCGCCGGTCAATCCGCGCAACTACTACAGCTTCTAGCAAAAAGGCGGCTTCGGGCCGCCTTTTTTGTGCTGCGCGCTCATTGGCTGGTCGACGGGCGTGCAACGGTTCGTCAACGGTACCGTTGCACGGCGGTATTCGACCGCACAATAGGTAAAGAAGGCCGCAGGCGCTACAGCAGCTTGATTCTCTATCAAGAATTAGTATCATTAAGGAAGCAAATCGAAAAGACAGGGGGCATCTGATGATCGACAAATCCGCGTTCCATAGCCTAAGCTACGGCATGTACGTTATCGGCACGCACGCGCAAAACCGCGATTTCGGCTGCGTGGTGAACACGTTTGCCCAGGTCACGTCTTCGCCCATGCAGGTGAGCGTTGCGCTGAACAAGGAAAACGCCACCACGGTGGCCGTGCGCGAGGCAGGGCGCTTCACGGCATCGTGCTTGTCCGAAGACGCCACCATGGAGCTTATCGGCACGTTCGGGTTCCACACGTCAACCGAACTCGACAAGTTCGCGCAGCACGCCAGCGCGCGCGATGCGGCCGGCATGCCCTATGTGGCCGAGCAGGTGTGCGCCACGTTCTCTGCGAAGGTGGTTACCGAGTTGGACCTGGGCACGCATGTGCTGTTCATCGGCGAAGTGGACGAGGCACACAAGGTCGAAGGCGCGGCCGAAGCCATGACGTATGCGTTCTATCACCAGGTCAAGGGCGGTAAAACCCCGCCGAAGGCTTCCAGCTATTTGGGCGAAGAGGCGCCCGCACCGGTTGCTGCGGCAAGCGGCGCAGGCGCTGCGCCGAAGGTTGCCTGGCGCTGCACCATCTGCGGCCACATGGAATACGTCGATGAGCTGCCCGACGATTTCGTGTGCCCCATCTGCGGCGTCGGCAAGGAATTCTTCGAGCGCGTGGAACTGTAAAATCGCAGGTTAAATAACGTCAGCGAGCGGGCCTCAGGTGCGTCGAATTGCCCTGCCGCAGCATCAGGCATATTGTGGTACGCGCCGTATGCTGCACAAGGGGCAAGGCGGCGTGCCTGGGGCCCGCACAGCGTCGAGTAAATCCGCTTGCCGTCAGGCAAGCGGAACCATCTAGAAGAATACTTTCGCGGCGTGATTGTAGAAGCCTTCGTCTTTGTAGCGCAACAGGGTGGTGGCAACGGGCCCGCGGCGCACGTACAGGCGGCGAAGCGGTCGGTCAAGCTCCACCAATTCACCGTCGATGAACAGCGTGGCGTCGCGGCCGTCAGCGTTTTCGGACAAGTCCATCTCTATGACGTCGGACGGGCTTGTTACCACGGCGCGCGAATGCAGCGTGTGCGGCGCGATGGGCACGGCCACCAAGCCGGTGAATCCGGGCGCCACCAAAGGTCCGCCGGCCGAAAGCGCATAGGCCGTCGAACCGGTGGCACTTGCCACCACCAGCCCGTCGCCGCGCATCGTGGCCAGGTGCGACCCTGAAACGTCCAGCCCGAAGTCGATGATGCGACCGTTCGCCCCGCGCGTCACGGCCACTTCGTTCAGCGCGAAGAACTCGCGCGGTTCATCGGCGTCGTCTCCTTCAACATCGTTGAACGGGTCCGCTTCGCCTTCACATACCACGTGGATGGACAGGTTTGTGCGCGCCTCTTCGGTGGCGTCGCCTGCAAGCGCGGCTGTCAGCGGCTCCATGACGCCTGACTCGTTCGGATTGGCTAGAAAGCCCAGTCGTCCGTAGTTGATGCCCAGGATGGGCGTGCCGTGAAATCCCACCTGGCGCGCCGTGCGCAGGATGGTGCCGTCGCCGCCAAGGGCAACCGCCATGTCCACGCCGTGGTCGAACAGCGCGGAAAGCTCGGGTGCGGCCAGAGGGCTTGCCAACTTCGACGAGTCGACCACGGTGTAGTCGATTCCTTGTGTGGCCAGGTACGTTACCAGCAAAAGCGATGCGTCTTGCGCCTGCGAGTTGGAGTTATTACGCACGATAAGGATGTGCATGCGGGGCCTCTTTCCGGGTTTGCTATGATGAGCCATTATATCCAACACGAGAAAGCGCACGTTCATGTCAGATAAGCTCGCACGAGCTCGACACACACGCTCGGCTGCTGAGTCCGCGTCCCCGGCAAGCGAATCTTCGCAAGTCCCCCAGCAGGAAGGTTCCACGGCCTCAATCGGCGGAAACGCCGCCCTTATCAGCGTCTGCACCATCGTTTCGCGCATCACGGGCTTCGTACGCACGTGGGCTATGGCCTTCGCGCTGGGCTCTACGCTGCTTTCCAGCTCGTACCAGGTGGCGAACAACCTGCCGAACATGCTGTACGAACTGGTGGTCGGCGGCATGTTGGTCACCGCGTTTCTGCCGGTGTACGTTTCAGTGAAAAAGCGCCTGGGGCAGCAGGCCGGCAACGAGTACGCGTCAAACCTGCTCACCATTGTCGTGGTGCTGCTGGGGCTGCTGTCGCTGTTCTGCATGGCGTTCCCGTCGTTGGTCATTTACACGCAAAGCTTCTACTCCGACCAGTCGCAGATGACGCAGGCGGTGTTCTTCTTCCAGTTCTTCGCCATCCAAATTGTGTTCTACGGGTGTTCGGCCATTGTGTCGGGGTTACTCAATGCCAATCGCGATTACTTGTGGTCGGCCATTGCACCTGTTGCGAACAACGCCATCGTCATCATCACGTTTCTGGGATACGCGCTTATCGCGCCTAGCAACCCGGAACTGGCGCTGTACGTCATTGCCGTCGGCAATCCGCTGGGCGTGTTTGTGCAGATGGCCATCCAGCTGCCGGCGCTCGAGCGCAACGGCGTCCGCATTCGCCCGCGCATCGACCTGCGCGATCCGGCGCTGCGCGAGACGCTGGGCATCGGCGTTCCTGCCGTGCTGGTGATGATCTGCTCGTTCGCGGTGGTGTCCGTGGAGAACGCCGCGTCGTACGCGTTCGCCGACAACGGCCCAAGCGTGCTTGCCTACGCGCGCCTGTGGTTCACGCTGCCGTACTCGTTTTTGGCCGTGCCCATCACCACCACCATGTTCACGGAGCTTGCCGACATGCAGGCCGACGGCAACGTCGAGGGCATGAAACGCGGCATCGTGGGCGGCACGAACCAGATTCTGTTCTTCATGATTCCGTTCGCGCTGTACCTGGCCGTTTTCAGCCTGCCGCTGGTCATGCTGTATCACGCCGGCGCGTTCTCGCTTGACAGCGTGCACACCATTGCCTCGTTTCTGGCGGTGTTTGCCGTGGGCTTGCCGTTTTACGCCATCAACACGTACCTGCAGAAGATCTGCAGCTCCATGCGCAAGATGCACGTGTTCGCGGGCTTCAATTTCGTGGCCGGCGCTGCGCAGGTGGTGCTGACCATGATTGCCGCCTCGCGCCCCGATGTGTTCCCCATCGAAAGCATTGCCGTTGCCGAGACGGTGTTCTACCTGGTGGGCGACGTGTGCGTCTTCGCGTACCTGCGCCGCACCATGGGCAGGCTGGGGCTGCGTTCGATAGCGCGTGCTGTACTGTGCGCGCTGGTGCTTGGCGGCGCAGGCGCTCTGGCGGGTGCGGGCGCGCTGTGGGCGCTGCAGGCGTTCGCAGCGCCGCTGTCCGGCTCGATCGGCCAGGCGTTTGCCTACGTGGTGGCTGGTGGCCTGGTGGCGCTTGCCGTCACGTTCGTGCCTGCCTGCAAACTCAACGTCCCCGAAGCCGCCTTCGTGAACGCCCTCATCCGCAAAGTTGCCGGCAAGCTGGGCCGGTAGGCCGTCGCTCGATGAAAAGGAAACGCCCCCGCGGGCTTGGTGCCGGCGGGGGCGTTGTGCGTTGCGTGGGTGTGCGAGTGCGCGGGTTACTTGTGGAAGTAGCGGCGCTGCTCGTATTTCGGCTCGCAGCAGATGTTGATGCCCAGCGTGCGGTAGAGCTTCTCGTCGGTGGGCGAGAGGATGACGCTGAAGAACGCGTCGCAGCCGCGCAGCTGATCGGCTGCGTCTACCAGCTGCTTGGCAACCGGGTCGGTGGCGCTTGACACCGAAAGCGCCAGCAGCGTCTCGTCGGAGTGCAGGCGCGGGTTCTTCGAGTGCAGCGTGGTGGTTTTCAGCTCGCAGATGGGCTCGATGACTTCGTCGGAGATGACGAACAGGTCCTCGTCCACGCCGGCCACGCCCTTAAGCGCGTTCATCAGCAGCGAGGAGGCTGCGCCCAGAAGATCGGACGTCTTGCCCGTCACCACGCGGCCGTCGGGCAGCACCATGGCGCCGGCGGGCGCACCGGTGGCCTCGGCCTTCAGCAGTGCCGCAGAACGCGCGGGCGAGAAGTTCGTGTCCACGCCCACCTGGTTCATCAACAGCTCCAGGTGCTCGACGTACTCGTGGTGAAGCCCCGTGCGGCGCTCGTCCACGGCGGCCTGGAAGTAGCGGCGCACGATCTCCATTTTCGCCGCCTCGCGGCACGCCTCGTCGTCGACGATGGCCATGCCCGCCATGTTCACGCCCATATCGGTGGGCGACTGGTAGGGGCTTGTGCCCAGGATGCGCTCCATCATGGCCTTCAGCACGGGGAAGATCTCAACGTCGCGGTTGTAGTTGACGGTGGTCTTGCCGTAAGCCTCCAGGTGGAACGGGTCGATGGTGTTCGCGTCGTCCAAGTCCACGGTGGCCGCCTCGTACGCCACGTTCACCGGGTGCTTCAGCGGCAGGTTCCAAATAGGGAACGTCTCGTACTTCGCGTAGCCGGCCTCGACGCCGCGCTCGTGCTCGTGGTACAGCTGCGACAGGCACGTGGCCATCTTGCCCGAGCCGGGGCCGGGGGCCGTTACCACCACCAGCGGGTGCGTGGTTTCCACGAACTCGTTTTTGCCGTAGCCTTCCGCCGACACGATGCGCGCCGTGTCGTACGGATAGCCGGCGATGGGGTAGTGCAGGTAGCTTTTCACGCCCAGGCTTTCCAGGCGATGGCGGAACGCTTGCGCGGAGGGCTGGTTCTCGTAGCGCGTGATCACCACGCCGGCCGTGGCAAAGCCCATGGTGCGGAAGATGTCCAGCAGGCGCAGCACGTCCTCGTCGTAGGTGATGCCCAAGTCGCCGCGCACCTTGTTCTTCTCGATGTCGTTGGCGTTGATGGCGATGATGATCTCAACATCGGAGGCCATCTGCTGCAGCATGCGGATTTTGCTGTCGGGCTGGAAACCCGGAAGCACGCGCGAGGCGTGGTAGTCGTCGAACAGCTTTCCGCCGAATTCCAGGTACAGCTTGCCGCCGAACTGGCCGATTCGCTCGCGAATATGCTCGGCCTGCAGTGCCAGGTACTTGTCGTTATCGAAACCGATGCGCATGGGCGCAACCCCTTTCCATGACATACGCTTGAACCGAACCAGTATAAAGCACGCGCGCGCGGGCGCGAGGGCCGGCGCAAGTCCACACGCGAAATGCGGATGAACGCGGCGTGTCGGCTTCGTTTCCGCTGTGTTAAAACGCGCCGCGCGGGCCTGCGGGGGTGTTTCCCCGCGCGTACAATAGACCAACGTTTGGAGTTCGCCGTTTGCGTGCTGCGGGCGTGTTCGCCGGGTGCGCAAAGGGCGGTTGAAGCACAACCACAAGCGCGAAGGAGAACCATGGCCAAGCATATTTTCGTGACGGGCGGCGTCGTGTCATCCCTGGGCAAGGGCATCACCGCGGCATCTTTGGGGCATCTGCTCAAGGCGCGCGGCTACAAGGTGACCATGCAGAAGATGGACCCGTACCTAAACGTCGACCCCGGCACGATGAGCCCGTTTCAGCATGGCGAGGTGTTCGTGACCGAAGACGGCCATGAAGGCGACCTTGACCTGGGCCATTACGAGCGATTCATCGACGAGAACCTCTCGCGCGAATCGAACTTCACGCAGGGCTCCATCTACAAAACCCTTATCGCGCGCGAGCGCCGCGGCGACTTTCTCGGCGGCACCGTGCAGGTCATCCCGCACGTCACCGAGGCCATCAAGGAACGCCTGCGCCGCATCGCCGACCAGTCGGGCGCCGACATCGTCATCTCGGAGATCGGCGGCACCATCGGCGACATCGAGTCGCAGCCGTTCATCGAGGCCGCACGCCAGTTCAAGAAGGAGAAGGCCCCCGGCGACGTGCTGTTCGTGCACGTGACGCTTGTGCCCTACATCGCCGCCGCGCACGAGGTGAAGACGAAGCCCACGCAGCATTCCGTCAAAGAGCTGCGCTCCATCGGCGTGCAGCCCGACTTCATCGTGTGCCGTTCTGACCACGAGATCACGGACAAGGTGCGCGAGAAGATCGCCCTGTTCTGCGACGTGCGTCCCGAAGAGGTGCTTGCCTGCACCGACAGCCCGTCTATCTACGAGGTGCCGTTCGGCCTGTACGACCAGCAGTTCGACACGAAGGTGCTTGCCCGCTTGGGCCTGCCCGAGCGCGAGATCGACCTCACGCCGCTGCGAAGCTTCCTTGACGCCGCCGCGCACTGCGACCACGAGTGCGACATCGCCATCGTGGGCAAGTACGTCAGCCTGCCCGATGCGTACCTGTCGGTCATCGAGGCGCTCTACCACGCCGGCGTGCACAACAACTGCCACGCCAACGTGCATCTGATCGATGGCGAAGACCTCAACGACCGCAACGTCGAAGAGGTGCTCGGCCACATGGACGGCATCCTGGTGCCCGGCGGTTTCGGCCAGCGCGCCTTCGAGGGCAAGATCTGCGCCGTTCGCTACGCCCGCACCCACGACGTGCCGTTTTTGGGCATCTGCCTGGGCATGCAGGCGGCGGTGTGCGAATACGCGCGCGACGTGGCCGACATGCCCGGCGCCACGTCGGCCGAGTTCGACGAAAACGCCGAGTACCCGGTCATCGATTTGATGCCCGAGCAGGAAGACGTCGAGGAAAAGGGCGGCACCATGCGCCTGGGCGCCTATCCGTGCAAGGTTGCGCCCGGCTCGGTGGCGTATGCGGCCTACGGCGAGGAAATCATCTACGAGCGCCATCGTCATCGCTACGAGGTGAACAACGCCTTCCGCGACCGCCTTGTGGACGCGGGCCTTACCATTTCCGGCGTTTCGCCTGATGGGCGCCTTGTCGAGATGATCGAGCTGCCCGAGCACCCGTGGTTCGTGGCAAGCCAGGGCCACCCCGAGTTCAAAAGCCGCCCCACGCGCCCGCACCCGCTGTTCCGCGATTTCGTGGCCGCGTCGCTTGCGCACCGCAAACAGTAGCACCGCGGTGTTCGGGGCCATCCGGTTACCGGTTTACGTAATATGTTGAGATGACGGGGCCGCCTGCGCAGGGCGGCCCCGTCCGCGTTATCATGGGCGCTGCGCCGCGCATCTGCTAGCGTGCGGCGCAAGCCTAGCAATCGCGAAAGGGAAGGGCGTGTCGGCATGAACGACTCCATCGACACCGACGATATCGTGGACCTGTCCGCCGAGTACATCGCCTACCTGCGCATCGAGCGCGGCAGCTCGCCGCGCACCATCGAGGCCTATGAGGCCGACCTGCAAAAGTACCAGGACTTCCTCATCTCGCGCGACATCGAGCGGCTGTCGGCCATCACGCGCGACGACATCGTGGCCTTTGAAGCGCACCTGTTCGAGTGCGGTTTCGCCGCCTCCACCGTGTCCAGGCGCATCTCGGTGGTGAAAGGTTTTCACCGGTTTTGCGTGGCCGAAGACTACACGCAGGAAAACCCCGCTGCGGCCCTGCCGCTTCCCAAAACGCCGGAGCGCCTTCCCGACGTGCTTACAATCGACCAGGTCAACAAGCTGTTCGACGCCTTTGATGGCGAAGGGGCCGCCGGTGTGCGCGACCTCGCCATGCTCGAGGTGCTCTACGGCTGCGGCCTGCGCGTCAGCGAGCTGGTGGGCTTAAACGTGTCCGACGTTTTGCTTGATCAGGGCTATCTGCTGGTCACCGGCAAGGGCGACAAGCAGCGCATCTCCCCGATATCGGGCGCGGCCGACCGCGCGCTTCGCGCATACCTCGACACCGCGCGCACCCAGTTGCAAAAGCCCTACGCCAAGCCCACCGACGCGGTGTTCCTCAACGCGCGCGGCGGCAGGCTTACGCGCCAAAGCGTGTTCAAGGTAGTGGCCCGCGCCGGGCGCGCCATCGGGGTGGACAACCTTCATCCGCACACGCTGCGCCACTCGTTCGCCACGCACATGCTTGAAGGCGGGGCGGACCTGCGCGTCATCCAAGACATCCTCGGGCACTCCGACATCTCCACCACGCAGATCTACACGCACATCGATCGCTCGCACCTGCGCGAGGAATACCTGCACGCCCACCCGCGCGCATAAGCTGGCACCCGTTTCCCACCGGTGTTGACCGGCTTGCTGCTCGGTTAACACCGGTAACCGCCTTCGCGCGCCGGCGCCGCTTTGCCGGGTTTCCGCGCACCTTCTCCCACTTCGTCCCACGCGCCCCACTTTGCCCCACGCCACCGAATCCGCACAATTGGTTTCCCACTTTATCCCACCCCCTTTTCGCCGAATTACAAATCTATATATTGTGGTTCAAAACCTGGACCCCGCACCATATGGAAACCCACCCCAAAACTACCCATTTCCCGAATGATTCGGGCATGTTACAGGTCGTCAACGGGTGTGTGAAACCGCCCAAAATGGGGCGCAAGATGTTGCGAAGTGGGATGAAGTGGGGTAGAATCCCAAACACCGAACGGAGCAAGTGAAAAGCAGCGAAAGGCAGGCATGGCGGAAGACATCGACAAACCAGTCGATATGAACGGCTCCTACCGTCACAAGGTAGACGCCAAAGGCCGCATGTCTCTTCCCGCCGCGTTTCGCAAGGTCCTTTCGGCAGACCTGGTGGTAACCCGCAACCCCAAGGACGAGTGCCTCTACGTCTTCGAGCCGCAAGCGTTCGAAGACTGGATCGTCTCGGTGTTCGAAAGCAAGTTCGGGGGATACGATCCCACGAACGCGCTTCACGTCGGTTTGCGCCGCAAGCTCAAAGGCCGCGCCAACAACGTCAGCGTCGACAACGCTGGCCGCATCGGCATCACGGCCGAGCTGCGAGGCGCCGTCGGCATCGACAAGGACGTCGTTGTTTTGGGCAACACGGGCTACTTCGAGATCTGGGACGCAAAGCGCTTCGATGAGCAAGACGACGACATCGACTTGAGCTTGTTGTTCGGCTAATCGAAAGGCGTGAGCGCATTGGCAAACCAAGAGTTTCAGCACATACCGGTCCTGCTCCCCGAGTGCCTCGAGTACTTGAACCTTAAACCGCAGCAGACATTCGTGGACGCAACGCTCGGCGGGGCAGGGCATTCCTTTGAAGTTGCACAGCGCATCGGGCGCGGCGGCACGCTCATCGGGATCGATCAGGACGACGTGGCGCTTGCCGCGGCCGGCCGCAAACTCGGATCGCTTCCCGATGAGGTGCGCCCGCAGCTGGAGCTGGTGCGCAACAACTTCGGGAACATGGACGAAGCGCTTCTGAGCGTAGAGGTGCCCGGCGTCGACGCGTTCCTGTTCGACATCGGCGTCTCCTCCGTTCAGATCGACACGCCATCACGGGGCTTCTCCTTCAAGGAGGACGGCCCGCTTGATATGAGGATGGACCCGGGGAAAAACACCCTAACCGCAGCAGAGGTCGTGAACACCTACAACGCAGCAGACCTCACCCGGATCATCCGCGCTTACTCCGATGAGAAGTGGGCAAGCCGCATCGCGGACTTCATCGTCCGCGCGCGCGAGAAGGCCCCGCTTGAAACAAGCGCCCAGCTGGTGGACGTCATCAAGGCGGCCATCCCGGCATCGGCGCGCCGCGCCGGCGGGCATCCCGCCAAGCGCACGTTCCAAGCGCTTCGCATCGAGGTGAACGGCGAGCTTGATGTGCTCAAGCGCGGCTTGGAGGCCGCCATCCGCTGGGCGAATCCCGGCGGGCGCATCTGCGTCATCAGCTACCACTCGCTTGAGGACCGCATCGTCAAGGACATGTTCCAAAGCTTTGCGAACCGGTGCACGTGCCCGCCCGATCTTCCGGTGTGCATGTGCGGCAAAAAGCCGATACTCAAGGTCATCACTCGAAAGCCGGTCACCCCGACGGCCGAAGAGATCGCGCGCAACCCGCGCGCACGCAGCGCAAAGCTGCGCGTTGCAGAAAAGCTGTAACGCAACCGAAAGACATACCGACAACCGAACGTTACCGTTCGCGCATCGTGCCACCGTAAACGAAGCTTAAACGATGAAAGGAGGTGGAGCATGAGCGCGCAGCCCGCTTATTCCCTGTACCCGCAACGCGTGCCTGAAAGCCACCCGCGCACCCGCATCTCCGTCGTGCCCGGTCAGCGTAGCCGCACCACGTCCGCTCCTGCCTCCGCCATCACGCCCGCGCTCGTCCTGAAGGTTGTGGCCGTTGCGCTCATCGTGCTCACGTGCGCGGCGTTCGCCCGCCTAGGCCTTGCCGCCGCTACGGTGACAACGTCCATGCAATCCCAGGAGCTCTCCAGCCAAATCGACGACGCCCGCGCCACGGGTTCGTCGCTTGAGGTGACGCAGAGCCTGCTTTCCAATTCCAGCCGCGTGCGCAGCCAGGCCGAGAAGCTCGGCATGGCAGCCCCTGCGGAAGTGGGAACCATCACCATGCCCGAAGACGTGGTGTCCACCAACGACGATGGGTCGCTTTCCCTGTCCCGCAGCGTGGAGACCGCCGCAACCGCCGGGGAGTAAAACCGCATGTCGAACTACCAGCGCCCGCCGCGCTCTAGCAGCGGCAACCGCGACCGCCAAGCCGGCCGCCGCACAACAAGCACATCCGGCCGTTCACTGGGCCAACACGCAAGCCGATCCGACGCCCGAAGCGCACAGCGCTCCGGGCGTCACGGCGCTTCAAGCTCGCGCGAGTCGTCGCGCGGCCGCCGCACGCATCAGGCGCCCGCTCCCGCCGGCATTGCGGGCAAGCTTGCCATCTTCGACAGCAACCGGGCGTTCTGGCCGCTGGCCATCTTCGCCATCTTCGCGGCCGTCTTCTTCCTTCGCCTGGTGTACCTGCAGGTCATCGTGGCGGGCGACTACTCCGCGCAGGCGCAGGCCCAGCGCACGTCGTACCTGACCATCGAGCCGCGCCGCGGCACCATCTACGACCGCAACGGCGTGGTGCTGGCCACCAGCGTCGACGCCACCACCATCTACGTCGACCCCACCGAGGTCACCGATGTCAACATGACCGCGCAGCTGCTTGCCGATTCCCTTGGCGGCCAGGCCTCGGACTACCTGGAGAAGGTCACGGCGAACAACACGCGCTACTCCGTCATCAAGCGCAAGGCCGACACGTCGGTCGGCGACGATCTGCAGTCGCGCGTGACCGAGCGCGTGGCCGAAGCGCAGAAGCAGGAGAACGTGCGCGCAAAAGACGCCGGCGAACAGGCGCAAACCGTCCAATCCGGCATCCATTTCGTCACGGAAAGCCGCCGCGAGTATCCCAACGGCCAGGTGGCCGGCCAGGTGGTGGGCGCGTGCAGCATCGGCGTGGACGAAGACAAGAACCGCGAATACTACTACGGTATCTGCGGCCTTGAGAAGCAGTACAACGACGTGCTGTCCGGCACGCCGGGCTACTACGAGGCCGAATACGGCCGCTCGGGCCAGGCCATTCCCGGCGGCGTGCACGAGCAGGTCGACGCCGTCGACGGCCAGGACATCGTCGTGTCCATCGACATCAACCTGCAGCGCGACGTGGAGGAATACCTGACGAACGGCTGCAAAGACCTTGAGGCCGCGTCCGGCAGCGCCGTGCTCATGGATGGCTCCACAGGCGAGATATACGCCGCGGCGTCGCTGCCGCTGTTCAACCCCGCCGATCGCAGCGAGGTCAAGGAAGGCGCCATGCAGCTGAAATGTGTCACTGACCTGTTCGAGCCCGGCTCCATCTTCAAGTCCGTCTCCGCCATGGCCATCCTGGAAACCGGCACGCTCACGCCCGATTCCGAGCTGTTCTGCCCGGCGTCCATCACGGCCGACGGCTACACCATCTCCGACGCGCACGAGCGCGGCGACGCCACGTTCACGCTGCGCGAGATCTTAGACCAGTCGTCCAACGTCGGCATTTCGCTTGCCACCGAGCAGATGGGCTTCGACGAGTTGTACAACCACATCGTGAAGTACAATCTGCACTCCACTACAGGCGTCGATTACCCCGGCGAAGGCGAGGAAGGCACCGATGCGCTTGGCATGCTTGCCCCGCTTGAGCAGTGGTCGGCCGTGCAGGCGTACAACGTGTCGTTCGGCCAGGGCGTGTCGGTCACGCCGCTGCAGATGACGCGCTTTTACGGCGCCATCGTCAATAGCGGCGTCGAGTGCGTGCCCCACTTCCTGCTCAGCATGCCGCAAAGCGGCTACACGCCCGTATACGAAACCGAGGACGTCATCGAGAACAAAGACGCCATCGGCGACATGCAGTCCATGCTCAAGACCGTCGTCACGGACGGCACGGGCAAGCTCGCGGCCATCGACGGGTACAACGTGGCCGGCAAAACGTCAACGGCTGAGATCTACGACGAGGAAAACGGCGGCTACCGCAAAAACGTCTACAACCTTGCGTTCACGGGCTTTTTGGCGGATTCGTCAAGCAAATTGGTGTGCTTTGTGGGCGCAAATGAGGTTCCTGGGAACCGCGTCGTCACGCCAATCTTTAAGGATATAATGACTTCAGCAATCGACCGATTTGGCATTACATCTGAGTGAGGTATCCATATGGGAAAGACCTGCACCGAACTGTTTGAAGGCATGGACTGCACCATCATCGGCAACGCCGACGACGTGGTGGAGGGTATCGCTTACAGAAGCGACCAGGTAAAGCCCGGCGACGCGTTTTTCTGCATCGTCGGTTTCACGTCCGACGGCCACACGTACGCCCAGGACGCCATCGACCACGGCGCGAAGGTGCTTGTGGTGCAGCGCAAGGTGTACCTGGCCGACGCCACCGACGTCACCGAAGTGGTGGTGTCCGACACGCGCAAGGCCATGGCCGAGGTGTCGGCGAACTTCTACGACCATCCGTCGCGCAACCTGCAGCTGGTGGGCGTTACGGGCACGAACGGCAAAACCACCACCACGTACCTGGTGGAGCACATCGCCCGCGTGGCCGGCAAGCGCACGGGCGTCATCGGCACCGTGGGCACCGTCATCGGCGACGTTCACGAGAAGTCGGCCCACACCACGCCCGAGTCTCCCGACCTGCAGCACCTGCTTGCGCGCATGCGCGACGCGCGCTGCGACGTGGTGGCCATGGAAGTGTCCAGCCATGCGCTTGACCTGGAGCGCACGTTTGGCTCGCAGTTCGCCGTCACGGCGTTCTCGAACCTCACGCAGGACCATCTTGACTACCACCACACGTTCGAGGCCTACTTCGAGGCCAAAGCGCGCCTGTTCGGGAAAGATTATCCGGCCCGTCGCGTCATCTGCATCGACGACAAGTGGGGCAAGGAGTTGCTGCGCCGCTGCTCTGAGGCGGGCGACAACGTCATCACCACCGGTTTCGACCGCTCGGCGCAAATCCACCCGAAAGACGTGGCGTACTATCCCACGCACACGTCGGTCACGCTCAACGTGCGCGGCTCGTATTGCGAATTCGACCACCCGCTTGTAGGCAAGTTCAACGTCGAGAACATCATGTGCGCGTTCGCCATCGGCCTGCAGCTGGGCTTTCCGGTGCAAACGGTCATCGACGCGCTGCGCGAGGCCCCGCAGATTCCCGGCCGCCTCGAGCGCATCCACACGCCGCACGACGGCGGCGTGTCGGTGTTCGTCGACTACGCGCACACGCCTGACGCGCTTGAGAAGGCGCTTGGGTCCATCATGGCGCTCACGCCCGGCCGCACCATCTGCGTGTTCGGCTGCGGCGGCGACCGCGACGCGTCGAAGCGTCCCATCATGGGCCGCGCGGCGCTTGCCGCCGACCACGCCGTCGTCACGTCGGACAACCCGCGCACGGAAGACCCCGGCGCCATCATCGACGACATTCTAGCGGGCATGACCGAGGGCGCCGGCCGCTACGACGTGCAACCCGACCGCCGCGCCGCCATCGCGCACGCCATTTCGCTGGCCAAGCCCGGCGATTCCATCCTCGTTGCCGGCAAGGGCCACGAGGACTATCAGCTGGTGGGGGACAAGGTGCTGTCGTTCGACGACCGCGTCGTCGCCCGCGAGGAGCTTGAGCGTGCATTCGGCGAAGGGGCTGCGGAGTAATTTATGCGTTTTCAGATGATTGAGGCCGCCCGCGCCGTGGGCGGCTCGTTTGCCGTTGCACCTGCCGATGAGCATGCGTGCATCACCAGCCTGACGTGGGATTCCCGCGCCGTCAGCGAAGGCGCGCTGTACGTGGCGCTGCCGGGCGAGCGCGTCGACGGGCACGATTTCGCCGCTGCCGCCGTTGCGGCCGGCGCCGTGTGCGTGCTCGCGCAGCATGCGCTTTCCGAAAGTGCTGCGGCCGCGTGCCGCGAAGCGGGCGCCGGCGTCATCGAGGTGGCCGACACGGCCGCTGCCGTCACGCAGCTTGCCCGCGCCTGGCGCACCTGCCTGGCCGGCCGCGTCATCGGCATCACCGGCTCCACGGGCAAAACCACCACGAAAAACCTGGTGCGCGACGTGCTGGCTGCCGCGGGCAGCGTCGTGGCAACGCGCGGCAACCAGAACAACGAGCTCGGCGTGCCGAACACGGTGCTTGCCGCAGATGCCGGCACCGCCAACGTCGTCGTGGAGATGGGCATGCGCGGCCTGCACCAGCTTGATGCGCTGTGCGCGTTCGTGCGCCCGCAGTGGGGCCTTGTCACGAACGTGGGCGAAAGCCACATCGAGCTTTTGGGCAGCCGCGAAAACATCGCGGCCGCGAAGGCGGAGCTGCTCGCTTCGCTGCCCGAAGGCGGCATGGCCTTCGTGAACGCCGCCAACGACATGACGCCGCTCGTGCGTCAGCTTGCGCAACTTGATGAGCACGGCGTCACGTGCGTGCTCTACGACGGCTCGGCCGAGGCGGCCGCGCGTCGCGAAAGCCTCAGCGCTGCCGACGCCGCGCTTCCCGCCGTGTGGGCAACCGACATCGCGCTTGATGCGCAGGGCTGCCCGCGCTTCACGCTGAACGCCGCGAACTTCGCCGGCATGCCCGCGCCGGTTTCGGTGCCGTGCGCCCTTGAGCTGCGCGGCATGCACAACGTGTCGAACGCCTGCTCGGCGGCGGCCGTGGGCTTGGCCGCCGGCATGACGGCCGACCAGGTGGCGGCCGCGCTTGGCGCAGCCCAGCCCGAGTCGGGCCGCCAGGAGGTGCTGCATACGCCGGCGGGCGTCACGGTGATCAACGACGCGTACAACGCCAACCCCGATTCCATGCGCGCATCGCTTTCCACGTTCGCCGCGCTGGAAGTTTCGGGCCGTCGCATCGCCGTGCTCGGCGACATGGGCGAGCTCGGCGATTTCGCCCCGGCGCTGCACGAGGAGGTGGGCGCGTTCGCGGCCGGCTGCAAGCTGGACAGCCTCGTGTGCGTGGGCCAGCTTGCGCAGCGCATCGCCGCCGGCGCGCAGGCTGCCGGCATGCCGGCAGGCGCTATCGTCACCGTTGCAGATTGGCAGGAAGCGCTTTCGAGCATCGCGCCCGAGCTTGCGCCGGGCGACGCCGTGCTGGTGAAGGCCTCGCACTTCATGGGCCTTACTCGAGTGGTCGAAGGATTGGTTAAGTAGTCATGTTGCATATCTTCGAGTCGTATCCCACGTTTTTGGTGTTCGTGGGCATCGTGGTGGCCATCGTGCTGACCATGGCGCTCATGCCCGCGTGGATCAAGTTCCTGAAATCAAGCCATATCGGCCAGCAGGTGCGCGCCGATGGCCCCGAAAGCCACCTGGTGAAGCAGGGCACGCCTACCATGGGCGGCGTCATCATGCTCATCGCCGTCATCCTCACGGCGCTGGTGGTGGGCCATCCCACGCCTGAGACGTTCGCGCTGCTCATCGCCACGGTGCTTACCGGCTGCCTTGGCCTTATCGACGACGCCGAGAAAGTGGTGAAAGAGCGCAGCCTGGGCCTTACGCCGAAGGCGAAGCTGGTGGGCCAGTTCGTCATCTCCACGGTGTTCGGCCTGGTGGCAGTCAACGTCATGGGCATCGCGCCTACGGTGGACATCCCGTTTGTCTACACGTTCGACCTAGGCGTGCTCACCACGAACTTCGGCCAGGTTGCCGTGCCGTGGCTCTATCTCATCTTCGTCGACATCCTGCTCATGGGCTTGTGCAACGCCGTGAACCTCACCGACGGCCTCGACGGCTTGGCGGCGGGCACGGTCATGATCGTCATGATCGTCATGGCGGCTATCGCCTACCGCTCCGACATGCTTGATTCCGCCATCTTCGCCGCTGCGCTGGCCGGCGCGTGCATCGGCTTTCTGTGGTTCAACTCGTTCCCGGCCGACATCTTCATGGGCGACACCGGTTCGCTGGCGCTTGGCATGGCGCTGGGCTGCCTGTCGGTGTTCACGAAAACGGAGTTCGTCGTGCTTATCATCGGTGGCCTGTTCGTGGCCGAGGCCCTGTCGGTCATGATCCAAGTGTTCTACTACAAGAAAACCCACAAGCGCATCTTCCTTATGGCGCCGCTGCACCACCACTTCGAGAAGAAGGGCTGGTCTGAGACGAAGGTCGTCGTGCGCTTCTGGATTGTTTCGGGCGTGCTTGCCGCGCTCGGTTTTGCCTGGTACTTTGCAGAGTCTTTGATGGCGGTGGCTTAACATGTCCGATGTTGCGACGATCGCAAGCAAAAAATACGCTCCTGAAACGCTTGGCCGCGTGCTCGTGCTCGGACTAGGCAAGTCCGGCCACGACGCCGTGGACTACCTCATGCCGCTTTTGGGCGGGCGCGTCAGCGAACTTGCCATCTTCGGCGGCGCGCACAGCGCCGATGCCGACGCGTTCGCCCAAACCGCGCGCGCGGCGGGCGCTCACGTCGCGTTCGGCGAGAACGCCGTGGCGCAGCTGGCCGAAGCGGCAGGCGGGCGTTTCGAGCTCACCATCGCAAGCCCGGGCATCTCCGAATTCTCCGAGCTGTATCAGGCGGCGGCGCGCCTCAGCAACGAAGTTATCAGCGAAGTCGAGTTCGCGTGGCGCGAATCGGCGGCAAGCAGCCGCTGGGTTGCCGTCACCGGCACGAACGGCAAAACCACGGTCACCGCGCTTACCGCGCACCTGCTGAAGTCGGCGGGCCTGCGCGCTGCGGCCGTCGGCAACATCGGCGACACGTGCATTTCCGCCGTGGGCGCGAATGCCGCCGACGTGTACGTGGCCGAGGTGTCGTCGTATCAGCTGGCGTCCACGAAGCGCTTCGCGCCGAACGTGGCCGTCATGCTCAACATCACGCCCGATCACCTGCATTGGCACCATACGCTTGAAAACTACCGCGACGCGAAGTTCAAGCTGCTCGACAACCTGGCAAGCGTGCCGGGTGCCGTGGCGGTCATGGATGCGTCGAACGACGTCGTGCGCGCCAAGGTGCGCCAGCTGCGCCAGGTCGAAGGCGGCTGCGGCTTCGCTATCGTTCCCATGGGCACGGCCGAGGGCCTCTCGGGCGACATGCGCGCCCGCTGCGGCGCGGAAAACGCGGCGTTCATTGCCGCTGACGGCACGCTTGAGGTGGCGCTGCGCGGCACCGAGCACGCGCTCGTAAACGAAGCGGACCTGCTCATCAAGGGTTCGCACAACGCAGGCAACGCGCTTGCCGCTGCTTCCGCCGCGTTGGCTTGCGGCGTCGATGCCGCTGAAGTGGCCAAAGCGCTTGTCGCGTTCGCCCCGCTCGAGCACCGCATCGAGCCCTGCGGCACCGTGCGCGGCGCGGCGTGCTACAACGACTCGAAGGCAACGAACGTCGACGCCACGCTCAAGGCGCTTGCGGCGTTTCCCCATACGCGCCCGGTCGTGCTGCTCGGCGGTGACGACAAGGGCACCGACCTGGCAGACCTCGTGGCGGCCGCGCATCGTCATACGCGCGTGTGCGTGTGCTTCGGCGACGCGGCCGACCGCTTCATGGCGGCGTTCGATGGCGCGGCGGCTTCGGCCCCAGCCGACTTCAAGCTGCTGCGCGCGAATCATCTTGAAGATGCGCTCGACGTGGCGCTTGATCAAGCGGCGTCCGGCGACGTTGTGCTGCTGTCCCCGGCGTGCGCTTCGTTCGACGAGTTCCATTCGTTCGAAGAGCGCGGCGAAGTGTTCAAGCAGCTTGTTTCCGCGCGCGCGGCCGCGCTTGGCGCGTAGGGTCTTGCATCTATGGCATCTTTTGCAGCTTCGCGACGCTCCGACGCCGAGTCGGTGGTGTGGCCGCAGGTCGTACTTGTGCTGTCGGTGCTTGCGCTGACGCTCATCGGCTTCGTCATGATTTACTCCGCCTCGCAGGTTTCCATCCTCTCGGACGCCGCCTCTGCCGGCACGCTCAGCGACGCGAACCCGGCCGAGTATTTGTTTGACCAGCTGAAATTCGCCATCATTGGCGTGGTCGCCGCCTTTTTGCTGTGGCGGTTCGCCCCGCCTGAGGTTTGGAAGGGCGTCGGGCTTTGGATCGTGTACGCCATTGCCATCGGCCTGCTTATCCTCACGGCGGCTATGGGCACCACGGCGCTTGGCGCCCAGCGCTGGCTCGTGCTCGGGCCCATTTCGCTGCAGCCTTCCGAGTTCGCGAAGATCGCGTTCGTCCTCATGGCAGCGCGCATTTTAAGCGATGCTCAAGAAGGCGTGCTTGAGGGCAAGATGCTTATCGGTCAAGTTATCGTGCTGCTTATCGCGCCGATCGCTTTCTTGTACGAAACGCAGTCCGACCTCGGCACCACCATCATCATCTTCATCGGCATCCTGTCGGTCATGTGGCTGGGCGAGGTGTCCATGCGCAGCATCTTGCTCTTGCTCGGCGTCGCCTTCGTGTTGGCGCTTGTGGCAACGTTCGGCACGGGCTACCGCACCGACCGCCTGGTCGTGTACAACCCCTGGGGCGATGGCGAAAACGGCTATGGTGACGGCTACCAGACTATCCACTCGTTCTACGCGTTCGCCGAAGGCGGCATTTTCGGCGTGGGGCTGGGCAATTCGCGCGAGAAGTTCGACTACCTGCCCGAGGCCGAAACCGACTTCGTGTTCTCCATCATCGGCGAAGAGCTTGGCATGATCGGCGCGTTGTTGGTCATCGCGCTTTTCTTGGCGCTGCTGTTCGCCGGTCTGCGCATCGCGCGCGCCTCAAACTCGCGTTTCGGTTCCATGGTGGCAGGAAGCTGCACCATCATGATCGTGTTCCAGGCGTTTTTGAACATCGGCTGCGTCATCGGGCTTGTTCCCACCACGGGCAAACCCCTGCCGTTCGTGTCGTCGGGCGGTTCTTCGCTTATCGCCACGTTCATCATGGTCGGCCTTATCCTGTCGGTTGCCAAATATGCCGACACCACCACGGTTTACGATCGGCGCCGCGCGAACCTGCGCGTCGTGCGCGCCGTCGACGATGACCAACCTTACGAGCGTCCGCGTTTCACCGACGATGGGACACGCTCATCAAGCTCGCGACGCGCAAGGAGCGCCCGCGACGACGCCGCGGCGCTCGCGGCGCGCAGCCGCAGAACTCAACGGAGGTAGGCTATGCGTATCGTGCTTTCCGGCGGCGGCACCGCCGGCCATATCAACCCTGCTTTGGCGTTGGCCGACCAGCTTCAAGCGCGCGGACACGAGGTGCTCTACGCGGGCACGCCCGCGGGCATCGAGTCGCGTCTGGTGCCGGCGGCCGGCATCCCGTACAAGGCGTTCGAGGCCGCGGGCTTCAACCGCAACCACCCCATGACGCTGCCGAAGTCCATCATGAAAATCCAGAAGTCTACGAAGCTTGCGCGCGCGTGGTTCGACGAGGTGAAGCCCGACTGCGTCGTCGGCTTCGGCGGCTATGTGTGCATCCCGGTGGCCCGCGCCGCCGAGCAGCGCGGCATCCCCGTAGTGGTGCACGAGCAGAACTCCGTCATGGGCATGGCGAACAAGTACCTCGCTCGCCGCGCGAAGGCCGTGTGCCTCACGTACCAGCACGCAGCCGAGGCGCTCTCCGACAAAAGCCGCGTCGTGCTCACGGGCAACCCCGTGCGCGCAAGCGTGTTCGCGGCCACGCGAGAGCAAGGCCGCGAAGCGTTCGGCATCCCCGCCGACGCGCGCATGCTGCTGGTCACGGGTGGAAGCCTGGGCGCGCGCCACCTCAACAGCGCCATCGCCGCGCGCAAGGACATGCTGCTGGGGTATCCCGACCTGCACATCGTGCACGTCACGGGTCCCAAGGAACTTGACGCCGTCACCGAGCAGCTTGCGCTCACGCCCGAGCAGGCTCGCCGCTGGCACCTGTTCGGCTACACCGACCAGATGGGCCTGGCCATGGCGGCTACCGACGCCATCGTCAGCCGTGCCGGCGCCACGTCGCTTGCGGAAATTTCAGCGCGCCACATCCCGGCGCTGCTCGTGCCGTTCCCGTACGCCACCGAAGACCACCAAACCATGAACGCGCGCGCGTGCGTGGAGGCGGGCGCGGCGTTTCTCGTGGCCGATGCCGATGTCGAAGGCGCCCAGTTCACGGAATACCTGCGCACGCTTATCGAGGACGAAAGCGCGCGCCAGCGCATGGCCGCGGCGGCCGCGGCGGCGAAAACGCGCGATGCGGCGGGGTTGCTTGCAGATGTAGTCTGTGAGGCGGCCGGCGCCGGGCAAGCGCGATAGGGTAGAATAAGGCGGTTTTGGAACGCGGGCGCACGCTGCGCAGCCGCGAACCCGCATAAGCAGGCAATCGCAGGCGCGCATCACGCGCCTGCGCACGGTATACCAGGGGGCATCCAACATGAGCATAGCACGCATCAAGCAGGTGCACTTCATCGGCGTCGGCGGCGTCGGCATGAGCGGCATCGCGAAGGTGGCCCACGACCAGGGCATGGAAGTCACCGGCTCCGACATCAAGGACAGCCGCTACACCAAGCAGCTGCGCGAGGCCGGCATCACCATCTTCATCGGCCAGAAAGCCGAGAACATCCCTGCGGGCAACCCCATCATCGTCGTGTCCACGGCCATCCTCGAGAA
The DNA here is from genome assembly GCF_004135645.1 of Senegalimassilia faecalis. Lineage (NCBI taxonomy): Bacteria > Bacillati > Actinomycetota > Coriobacteriia > Coriobacteriales > Coriobacteriaceae > Senegalimassilia > Senegalimassilia faecalis. Next base: position 364,895 of record NZ_SDPW01000001.1, on the reverse strand, counting down.
CAACCCCGAGCTCATCGAGGCAAAGCGCCGCGGCCTTGAGATCTGGCACCGCGCCAAGATGCTCGCGCACCTCGGCGTCGGCCTTGACACGCTTGCCGTTGCCGGCACGCACGGCAAAACCACCACGTCTTCCATGCTGGCCAGCGCGCTCGACGTGCTCGGCGCCGACCCCACGTTCCTTATTGGCGGCATCGTGCGCTCCTATGGCACGAACGCCCATTCCGGATCCGGCCGTTACTACGTCGTGGAAGCCGACGAGTCCGACAAGTCGTTCACGCACCTCTCGCCGGCCGCCGTGCTCGTCACGAACATCGAAGCCGACCACCTCGATCACTACAAAGACCTCAACGAGATCTACGATAAGTTCCACGACTTCATGGGCCTTGTTCCCGCCGACGGCGTCATCGTGGCGTGCGGCGAGGACAGCCACGTCGTCGACATCGCGCGCTCCGAAGGCCGCCGCATGTTCACGTACGGCTTCAAGGACACCTGCGACGCGCGCGTCGTGTCCTACGAGCCGCACGGCGTCGGCAGCCGCTTCACGGTGGCGCTGCCCGACGGCACGCAGGTCGCAGGTTCGGTCAAGCAGAACCCCGGTCGCCACAACGTGCTGAACGCCACGGGCGTCATCACGCTGCTGTGGGCGCTCGGCTTCGACGCGCAGGCGTCTGCCGACGCCCTGGCGCAGTTCGCCGGCGTGCGCCGTCGCTTCGATCTGGTAGGCGAAGTGGCCGACGTCACCGTCGTGGACGACTACGCGCATCATCCCACCGAAATCGCGGCGACCATCAACGCGGCCGCGCAGCTTGGCTACAACCACGTGCACGTGCTGTTCCAGCCGCACCGCTACTCGCGCGCGCCGCTGTTCACCCACGTGCTGCACGACGAGTTCGGCTCGGCGTTCGATGCGGCCGACTCCGTCACGTTCATGGACGTCTATCCGGCCGGCGAAGCACCGGTCCCGGGCGTTTCGGGCAAAACGTTCCTCAACGTCGTGCTTGAGCACGACGGGCACCCGCAGGCCGATTTCGTGCCGCGCCGCATCGATGTCGTCCCGCACCTGCTGGAAAAGGTGCAGCCGGGCGATCTGGTCGTCACCATGGGCGCTGGCGACGTCACCGCCATGGGCCCGCAGATCATCGACGCGCTGAAGTCGCGGGCGTAGCGCATGGCCGCGCGTCACGCATGCTCGCCGCTTGAGGCGCTGCTCGTCGACAGCTCGTTCGAAGCCGACGTGTACCCCGACGAGCCTATGCGCCGGCACACCATGTACCGCATCGGCGGGCCGGCGCGCTTCTACGTGCAGGTTGCCAGCATCGGCGCGCTCAAGCGCCTCGTGCAGGCCTGCCAAGCCACGACAACGCCGTGGGTGGCCGTGGGGCGGGGGAGCAACCTGCTCGTGTCAGACGAAGGCTTTCCCGGCGTCGTCATCACGCTCGGGCGCGATTTCCGCGCCTGCCGGTTCGACGAGGAAACGTGCCGGTTCTGCGTCGGCGCGGGCGTGCCGCTGTCAAGCGTCGTGCAGGAAGCGTTTCGCCGCTGCCTGTCGGGGCTGGAATTTGCCGTGGGCACGCCGGGCACCGTCGGCGGCGCGCTGCGCATGAACGCCGGCACGCGCGAGCAGGGCATCGCCTCGCAGGTGGTGTCCGTCACCACGCTGTCTCCGCGCACGGGGCTTGTGCGCCGCGAAGCCTCCGACATCACGTGGGGCTATCGCTCAAGCTCGTTTGCGGCCGACGACGTCATCGTCGAATGCGAGCTTTCCGTCAAGCCGGCAGACCCGTACCTGCTGCGCGGTAAAATGGAGGCCTCGCACACGCGGCGCAAGAAAACGCAGCCGCTCACGCTTCCCAGCTGTGGCAGCGTGTTCAAGAACCCGGAAGGCGCCTCGGCGGGCCAGCTCATCGAAGCGGTTGGCCTCAAAGGCGTGCAATCCGGCGACGCGCAAATCTCCGAGGTGCACGCGAATTTCATCGTGAATCGCGGCAACGCCACGGCGCGCGATGTGTTGGAGCTTATCAATTTGGCAAGGTCGAAGGTATACGAGGCGTATGGCATCGAATTACAACCGGAAGTCCGCTTCCTCGGGTTCGCGTAGGCCCGCCTCGCGCGCGCAGGCTGGCAACACCCGCCGCCCTGCGGCCCCGCGCCAAGCCCGCACGTACGAGCGGTCCGGCGCCACGCGCCTCACCTCGGTGCGCGTGGGTGACTTGCCGCAGGTCGATCGCGCCGCCCGCGCCCAGAAAACCTATCATCGCTACCTTGCGCGCCTCGGCGTGGTTGCCGGTGTCATCGTGGCGCTTGCCATTGCGGCCACCGTCGCGTACAACTCAAGCCTGTTCACTATCGAAAGCGTGTCGGTCAAAGGCGTCGAGCACCTTACGGCCTCCGACATGCAGCAGCTTGCCGGCGTCGATGCAGGCACCACGCTTCTGCGCGTCGATGCGGCCGGCATCAAGGAAAACCTCATGAAAGACGCCTGGGTTGCCGACGTGAAAGTGCGCCGCGTATTTCCCAGCACGTTGGAAATCGACGTGACGGAGCGCACCATCACTGCCGTGGTGGAGGTGCCGTCAGAAAACGCGCAGTCTTCCACGCAGTGGGCCATCGCCTCCGACGGTATGTGGCTCATGCCTATCCCCGCCAAAGACTCCGACGCGGGCCGTCGCACCAGCTCAAAAGTGTACGAGGACGCGGAAAACGTGCTGCACATCACCGACGTGCCCTACGGCACGAAACCTGCCGTCGGCTCGTATTGCTCCGATGCGAACGTGAACAACGCGCTTGCTATCGTGGCTGGCATGACCACCGAGCTGGCCGGCCGCGTCACTTCGGTGAAGGCCACGGAAACGGAGTCCACCACGCTCACCATCAAAGACGGTCCCGACATCGTCTTCGGCACGGCGGACAACATCCGCGAGAAAGAGCGCGTGTGCCTGCAAATCCTCAAGGAGCACCCCGAAGGCGTCACGTACATCAACGTGCGCACGCCCGATCGTCCCACGTGGCGGTCGCTGTAGGAGCCACGCGCCCGTGCAATCAGGCCTTTCGGGTGCGCATCCTATGAACATGTCGTTGTCGAATGCGTGGGAAGCGTTGCAAACCATCGGTCGTTGTGTAAAATAATCCCACGTGAATATAACCACGAGTGTGTGAAACGCAGCTCACAGCAAGCGTATTAGTGTGGAGGAATACAATGCCAAACAATTCGGGCGAGCATCTGGCGGTCATCAAGGTCGTCGGCGTCGGCGGCGGCGGCACGAATGCCGTGAACCGCATGGTCGAGGCGGGCGTGAAAGGCGTCGAGTTCATCGCCGTCAACACGGACCGTCAGGCCCTGCTGATGTCGGATGCGGACAAAACCATCCACATTGGCGAAGAGCTCACGCGCGGCCTGGGCGCCGGCGCCAACCCTGAGGTTGGTTGCCAGGCAGCCGAGGAATCCCGTGCTGAAATTCGCGAAGCGCTTGCGGAGGCCGACATGGTCTTCGTTACTGCCGGCGAAGGCGGCGGCACCGGCACGGGCGCTGCTCCCATCATCGCGGAAATCGCGCGCGAGGAAATCGGCGCTTTGACGGTCGGTATCGTTACGAAGCCGTTCTCGTTTGAGGGTCGCACGCGCCGCAACCAGGCCGAGCAGGGCATCGATCTGCTGTCGCAGAAGGTCGACACGCTCATCGTCATCCCGAACGACCGCCTGCTGGAAATCGTCGACAAGAAAACCAGCATGCTTGACGCGTTCCGCATCGCCGACGATACGCTGCGCCAGGGCATCCAGGGCGTCACGGACCTCATCACCATTCCGGGTCTCATCAACCTCGACTTCGCCGACATCCGCACCGTCATGAAGGACGCCGGCACGGCCATGATGGGCATCGGCATCTCCTCCGGCGAAAACCGCGCGCTCGACGCCGCGCAGCAGGCCACGAATTCCGCCCTGCTCGAGGCTTCCATCGCCGGCGCTTCCCGCGTGTTGTTCTCCATCTCCGGCGGTCCCGACCTCACGCTTACCGAGGTCGACGAGGCTGCCCGCACCGTCGAGGCGTGCGCCGATGAGAACGCCAACATCATCTACGGCCAAATCATCGACGAGGGCATGGGCGACAGCGTGCGCATTACCGTTATCGCCACGGGCTTCAAGGTCAACGCGCCGCAGCAGTCCTCCATGGACTTCTCCCGCAAAGACCTGTTCGCATCCACGTCTTCGCCTGAGCCTGCCCCGGCACCTCAGCCGTCCACGTACTCCACGCTCACCAGCACGCCCGGCCGTTTCGCCGACGAGGACTACATCCCCGACTTCCTGAAGCGCCAGCGCTAAAGGATAGCTTGCATATGGTGTGCAACACGTTACCTGCACCTCATCTCGACGCGCGCCCTTGCGGCGCGCGTCGCATTTCCATGCTCACCGACCAGGCGCTTTTCGATGCGTGTGGTGTCCGCGTGGCGTTTACCGGCCGCGCGGGCGGTGTCAGCGAAGGCGCATTCGCGTCGTTGAACCTGGGGGTGCATGTGCAGGACAACCTCGATCATGTCATGGAGAACCGCGCCTGCGTCATGGAGGCGCTTGGCGCGCCGGATACCCCCGTCATCGTTCCCAACCAGGTGCACGGAACCATCATCGTCGATATTGAATCGGCCAGCGCCGCCCAGCTTGTTGCCGCGCAGCAGCGCGCGCAAGCAGGGGCCGACGCGTTGGCGGTATCCGTTCCGGGCGTCGCGGCGCTGCTGTGCTTCGCCGACTGCACACCTGTCATCATCGTGTCGCCAACAGGGCGCTTCGTCGTGGCTCATGCGGGCTGGCGCGGCGTCGTCGGCAGCATCGCCGTGCTGTCCGCCCAGCGCCTTGCGCAAGCCGATGGCGCGTGCGGCACCGATCAGGTGCGCGCGAACTTGGGCGGCTACAACGTTTACATCGGGCCGCACATCCACGCCTGCCACTTCGAGGTCGGTCAAGATGTCGCCGACACGTTCCGCTCCCAGTTCGGTGCAACGTGCATTAAAGGGCAGCGCCACGTTAGCATGCTCGACGCGTTGCGCACGTCGCTTGTTGCCGCCGGCGTCGATGCGGCGCGCATCTGCGATGCGGGCATCTGCACTCAGTGCAATCCCCAAGCGTATTATTCGTATCGCGCATCGGGCGGCACGTGCGGCCGCCATGGTGCCGTCGCGTTCAGAAAGGCCTGATACCATGCCATTCGCTCAACATTACCAGAACACGCTCGACGAGCTTTCCCGCGTCTGCGCCTCGTGCGGGCGCAACCCGCGCGATGTGAAGGTCATCGCCGTCTCGAAAACGGTCGGCATCGAAGCCGTGCGTGCGGCCGTTGCCGCCGGTGCGCACGACTTCGGCGAAAACCGCCCCGACCTGCTTGCCGAAAAGGCCGCAGCGCTTCCTGGCGAAACGTGGCATTTCATCGGCAACATCCAATCGCGCAAAATCCCCGAGATCGTGGCGAACGCCACGCTCGTGCACTCGCTGTACAAGGAAAGCCACCTTGCGAAATTCGATGCGGCCGCGCAAGCTGTCGGCAAGGTGCAAGACGTGCTGCTTGAGGTGAACGTGTCGGGCGAGGAAAGCAAAAGCGGCTTGGCCCCGGCCGACGTTGCCGACGTGCTTGCGCATGCCGTCGAGTTTTCGCATATTCGCGTGCGCGGCCTTATGACCATGGCTCCGCAGGGCGACCTTGCGGTGGCGCGTGAGTGCTTCAACGGTCTGGCCGCGCTGCGCGACCAGCTTCGAACACAGCTTTCCGCTGAACAAGCGGCTGCCTTCAATGAACTTTCCATGGGCATGAGCGAGGACTGGCGCGAGGCCGTTTGCGCAGGTGCTACCATGGTGCGGATAGGCCGCGCTCTGTTCAGCGACACGTTCGAGGCGCCTGACGCTTAAGCGTGCGGCCTCGCATATACCGAACACGCAGCGACGGCTCGACCGTCGTCCCCAAAGAAACGAAGCAGGAGAGCGGTATGGCAATGCCCAAGTTCAACAAGCCCGAAGGCATGCTTGACAGCATCAAGTCCAAGCTCGGGTTTTCCGATGGCACGTCTGGCTACGACAGCGGTTACGACCGCGGTCGCAATGATTTCGACGACTACGACGACTACGACGATTATGACGACGACGCAGACGATGCGCCCAGCTCGAACTACGACCCGTACTCGTCAGTCACCACGCGCCCGGCGCGCGGCAATCATGCCCGCGTCTCCTCGACGACGCAAGGCAGCGGGTATCGCCCGGCCAAGCTTGTCTCCATCGACGACGTGCGCGCGCACACCACGGTGCCCGACAGCCTCAATCGCGATCCGCTGCCGCCTCGCAAGGTGTCCACGTCCAGCTCGTTCGGCAACCGCACCATGGTGGAACCGGCGTTCTCCGTACCGGCGAACACGCCGAACGGCCGTGCGGCCGCTGCAGCGAGCCAAGAGCGCTCTGAAAGCTTGAACGCCCTGTTCAGCACCACGGCTGCCGAGGCGGGTAACAGCGAGGCTGCCACTGCGGCGCCCTCCGCTGCCGCAGCAACTGCAACGGCTAAGCCCAAGCCGGCCGTTTCGTCGTTCGACCCGTACAAGGCATACGAGGGCACGGCCACGGGCACGCACAGCCCCACGCGCTCGGTCACCGTCATCAAGCCCGCCAGCTATGGCGAGGTCGAAAAGGTGGCCAAGGCGCTCAAAGCGGGCGATGCGGTGGTGCTTGCCCTGAAAGCAACGCCCGATGAACTGGCAAAACGCGTGCTCGACTTCTCGTTCGGCGTGTCAAGCGCCCTCGATGCCAGCGTCGACTGCATTGCCGACAAGGTGTTCGTCATCGCGCGCGGCGCGGCGCTTTCCGAATCCGAGCGCGCAAGCCTGCGTTCACAAGGCGTTCTGTAAACCGATGCGCCGCCGGCCCTGCCGGCGGCTCTCGCAAGGAGTTATCACGTGCTCAGCTTGAAATACCTCATCGTATCGCTGTCCGACGCGTACTGCATGATCATCTTCGTGTATGTGCTGCTGTCGTGGTTTCCGACCGATCGAGGCATCCTCGCCGACATCAACAACGTGCTCGCACGCGTGTGCGACCCGTATTTGAACCTGTTCAAGCGCCTCATCCCGCCAATTGGCGGTATGGTGGACGTTACGCCCATCATCGCGTTGCTTGTACTACAATTCGGGGTACGTTTGTTGGTAAACTTGTTCTAATTGCGCCCCGGGCGCACCTGCACATTTGATGAAGGGATATGAGATGGCTATCACCTCGGCAGAAATCCACAACCAAAGCTTCTCCATTGACCGCAAGGGCTATGACGTTGACGAAGTGGACGTGTTCCTCGAGCATGTCGCTGACGAAATCGATGCGCTGAACGAGCAGATCGCCTCGCTGCAGGGCCAGGTCAGCGACGACGCGTTCGCTGGCTTCGACCGCCCGGCCGTCATCGAAGAGGAAGAGCCTGCGCAACCCGAGCCTACGCCCGCGCCCGCTGCTCCCGCCATCGACGAGTCCGTGCTGGCCGAGAAGGACGCCCGCATCGCCGAGCTCGAACGTCAGCTCGAGGCGAAGAAGGCCGACGACAACGCCATCGCGCAGGCGCTCATCATCGCCCAGCGTTCCGCTGACGAGATCCTCGCGAACGCCAAGGCCGATGCCGCTGCCACCATCAAGGACGCCGAGGACGAGGCCGATCGCATTCTCGACAAGGCCGAAAACGACCGCCAGAAGGTCATGGACGCCATCAAGAAGCTCGAGGAAGACCGCGAGGAGGCGCGCGAGGAATATCGCGACCTCCTGTCCGATTACATCACCGACGCCACGCGCAAGCTGGCCGAAATCGGCGAGAAGGCCCCGTCCGCTTCCCTTATTTCCGGTGGACAGCATGGTCGTTACGCCACGCATGTCGAAGCTCCGGCCAAGCCGTCCGAATCCGCGGCCATGACCGCACCGCAGGCGCCGCTGGCCATCGACGGTTCCGATGCGTACGACTCCAAGCCCGCACCGGTTGTCGAGCCTGTTGCGCCCGCTGCTGGTGCCACGGTTGCCGCCGCACCTATCGCTGCCGGTATCGAGAAAGACTTCTCCGGCTACGGCGACGCTGCCGACGACTTCGAAATCGACGACCTCGACTAAATGGGTTTCGCCGGCCTGTCGGCCGGCGAATTAACTTGACGCTGTGGGCCGCTGTGGCACGCCGTCTTCGACTTCAGCTTCACTGGCATGGCCCTTTGGGCCAATGCCCGCTTGCTTCAGCCGAATACGACGCACCACAGCGGCCCTCGCTGACTTTCACGCCACCTGCAACGGTGAATGATTGCAACGCAAGGTTTCGGCTGTCGCCGCGGTTGCAGGGGAGTGCCAAACGCAAGTCCCCCTCGCATCCAACCCGTAGCGTCGAACGAAAGCTCGACCCCTACTAGAAAGCGCCAAAGGCGCGCCACCAGATTCCCCCTCATATCACGAGCAGCAACGTCTCTGCTAGGTGAGCATTCAGGCTCGTCGCACGCAAAAAGCCCCCTGCATCCACGGATGCAGGGGGCTTTCCCATCGAAAAGGCGAGTGAGTCGATAAGCCGGGTTCTGTCGTTGGACGACCATTTATCTCGAACGTGCGTCGCCGCACGTCTCAAGCACGCAACCCGAACGCACGGAAGGGCGGCCGTGTCGCGTTCCTATTTGCGCTTGCTCCAGATGGGGTTTTCCAAGCCACGTTGTTGCCAACGCGCTGGTGCGCTCTTACCGCACCGTTTCAGCTTTTCTCCCGTATGAACGGGGGAGTTTACTTTTCTGTGGCACTTTCCGTCGGGTTGCCCCGCCCAGCCGTTAGCTGGCATCTTGCCCTTTGGAGCCCGGACTTTCCTCACGCCGCAACCGCGGCGCGCGATCGCCTGGCCCACTCGCGTGTGGTATTCTACCATACCGAACACAAGACAAGGAGCATCATGACAACCTGTGCATTAGTCGGGGCAACATATTTCAACGAAGCGGACTTCATGCGGCGCTACCGCGCGAGTGAATTCGATTGCATCATCGCCGTCGACGGCGGGTTCGCCCCGCTTGAGGCGGCGGGCGTCGTCCCCGACATGGCCGTCGGCGACTTCGATTCGCTCGGCTACGTGCCGCGGGCGAAGCGCGTCAGCCGCTATCCCGAGCACAAAGACCAGTCCGACATGGAACTTGCCATGGAAAAGGCCGTGAACTTCCGCCACGACACGCTGTTCGTCTACGGCGGCATCGGCGGCAGGCTCGATCACACGCTGGCGAACCTGCAGCTGTTCGCCAGCTTCTCCGAGCGCGGCGCGTACGTCACGGCCATTGCCGACGCGTTTGCCATCCGCCTTATCACCGGCCCCGACGCTTTCACCATCCCCGAGGGCATCGACCGCGGCACCGTGTCCGTTTTCGCGGCGAACGACCGGGCCGAGGGCGTCATCGAACGCGGCCTGGAGTACTCGCTTGACGACGAGCCGCTCACGAACCGCACCAGCCTGGGGCTTTCCAACGAGCTTATCGGCCAGGAGGCGTCCATCGCCGTCGAGTCGGGCACGCTTTATGTCTTTTACCCGCTCGCAGCCGCAGCCGAACAGGCCGCCGGCGTATAATAGCCACCACATCAATCGCATATCGGGGGAGCTCGCAAGCGCAGCGGCGCCGGGCGGGCTGAGAGGAAGCGCCGCAACGCTTCGACCCGCCGAACCTGTATGGGTAATGCCAACGAAGGGAGCATTCATGACGAACGCATCGTCGAACCTCATCACGCAAATCGACTACGCCCGCGCCGGTCAGATCACGTCTGCCATGCGCGTCGTGGCGGAAAAGGAAGGCCGCAGCCCGGAATTCATTCGCGAAGGCGTTGCCGCTGGCCGCATCGCCATCCCGGCGAACATCCATCACACGTCGCTGTCGCCCGAAGGCGTCGGCGAAGGCCTGCGCACGAAGGTCAACGTCAACCTCGGCATCTCAGGCGACCTTGCCGACGAGGCTGTTGAGCGGCAGAAGGTCGATATCGCGCTTGAACTGGGTGCCGAAGCTATCATGGACCTTTCGAACAGCGGTAAAACGCAGGCGTTCCGCACGAAGCTCATCGAGAAGTCGCCGGCCATGATCGGCACCGTGCCCATGTACGATGCCATCGGCTACTTGGAGAAGGCGCTCATCGCCATCAAGGCCGAGGACTTCCTCGACGTCGTGCGCCGCCACGCCGAGGACGGCGTGGACTTCGTCACCATCCATGCCGGCATGAACCGTCGAACCATCGAGTCGTTCAAGGAAACCGGCCGCCTTATGAACATCGTCAGCCGCGGCGGCTCGCTTATCTTCGCCTGGATGGAAGCCACGGGCAACGAGAACCCCTTCTATGAGCACTACGACGAGGTGCTGGAAATCCTGCACGAGCACGACGTCACCATCTCCATCGGCGACGCCATGCGCCCCGGCTGCAACTACGATGCCACCGACGCAGGGCAAATCTCCGAGCTCATCGAAATCGGCAAGCTCACGAAGCGCGCCTGGGATGCGGGCGTGCAGGTCATGGTTGAGGGCCCGGGCCACATGGCCCTCAACGAGATCGAGGCGAACATGCGCCTTGAGAAGCGCCTGTGCTACAACGCGCCGTTCTACGTGCTTGGCCCGCTTGTCACCGACATCGCGCCCGGTTACGACCATATCACGGCTGCCATCGGCGGCGCCGTTGCCGCATCAACGGGTGCCGACTTCCTCTGCTACGTCACGCCCGCTGAGCACCTGCGCCTGCCCGATGCCCAGGATGTGCGCGACGGCCTTGTGGCCACGAAAATCGCGGCGCACGCGGCCGATATCGCCAAGGGCGTCCCCGGCGCGCGCGACCGCGACAACCGCATGAGCGACGCCCGTCGCCGTATGGACTGGGAAGAGCAATTCGGCCTGGCCATCGACCCGGTGCGCCCGCGCAAGGTCTTCGAAAGCGCCCCGCCGGCCAACGAGGGCACCTGCACCATGTGCGGCAAGATGTGCGCCGTCCGCACGGTGAACACCATCATGGACGGCCTCGTCATCGACCTGGATAACGAATAATCTCAACCGCCACGCCAATGCAAAAGGCTCCCGAGCATCGCTCGGGAGCCTTTTGTGCTCGAAGCATTGTTCGGGCAAATAGCTTCAAATGCCTGGCAAGATCTGCCTCGCGGCAAGCTTTCACTTGCTTGAGCTGATGTCGTCTCAACAAAAATCGTACGGTCGAGCGAAAGCTCGATCCCAGATCGAAAGCGCCGAAGGCGCGTCACCATATTCAGACACATCGCAAACAGCGAAACCACCACAACCTCCTCGGGCATCCTAGCGGGCGCGCACTCGTCTCGCTTCCTTTCACACACAGTTCTCCTATAATGAAGCCCGTTCAACCAAAGGCTGCTCTCAGGCCTTCAATGTGTGAAAATCCATCACCGAAGAGGGGTTTGCATGAAAACGGTTCTTAGCATCGCGGGTTCGGATTCCAGCGGCGGTGCCGGCATCCAGGCCGATATCAAAACCATCGAGTCCTACGGTCTGTTCGCGGAAACCGCCATCACCGCCATCACGGCCCAAAACACGTGCGGCGTACGTGCGGTGCAGGATATCGACCCTGCTGTGGTTGCCGCCCAAATCGACGCCGTGTTCGAGGATATCCGCCCCGACGCCGTGAAGATCGGCATGGTCTCCTCCGCGAACATCATCGCCGTTATCGCTGAGCGCCTGCGCGCGCATGAAGCCAGCAATATCGTGCTCGATCCCGTCATGGTCGCAACAAGCGGCTCGCGCCTTATCGCCGAGCAGGCCGTAGCGGCGCTTATCGAGCATCTCGTGCCGCTTGCAACCGTCATCACGCCGAACATGCCCGAAGCGCAGGTGCTCTGCGGTTTTCCCGTTGAAGACGACGAAGCCATACAGCGCGCCGCGCAAGCCATTGCGCAAAACACCAACGGCGCGGTGCTCATCAAAGGCGGCCATCGCAGCGATACGGCCGACGACCTGCTCGTGTTGCCCGACGGCAGCCTTTCCTGGCTGCGCGCAAAGCGCATCGACACGGAAAACACCCATGGTACCGGCTGCACGCTCTCGAGCGCCATCGCCTGCGGCCTTGCGCAGGGCAACACCATCGAGCAAGCCGTCCGCCGCGCGAAAGGCTTCGTACGCGGCGCCATGTCCACCGGCCTTAACCTCGGACAAGGAAACGGCCCGCTCAACCACATGTGGTGCCACGGCAAACCCCACCTGCCCTACGCGCAGTAACTTACCTTTAAAAGACAAAACCAAAGACTCCCGTACAACGTAACCCTGGGGGAATCCCGGTGATTCGCAACCCTATCCCGTAGCGTCGAGCGAAAGCTCAACCCCAAATAGAAAGCGCCGAAGGCGCGTCACCGCATTCCCCAAAAACGCTCACAAACCAGCAAAGCACCCACGGCACTGCACAAGTTGCAAAGCAACTTACACCTCCCAACATCCCACCGCGAAGGCGCACCAGCAACGCAAAGCGGCCCCGGCGAACCAATCCGCCGGGGCCGCTCCCATTTTCGCTACTTTACCTTTACGCCTCGTACACGCACGTCCCGCCCATCCAGGTGGCAACAACCTTCGCGTCAAGAATGTCCTCGGCATCGCATGCCAGCAAATCGGTATCCACCACGGCAAGGTCCGCCAGCATGCCCGGGTGCAGCTCGCCGACTTCCCCCGCACGCTGCGCGGCCACGGCGCTGCCAGCGGTGTATGCGCGAATCGCATCGGCGCGGCTGATGCGCTGCTCAGGTAACCATCCGCCGCGCGGCTCGCGCGTCTGCGGATCCTGCCGCGTTATCGCGCTATACAGCACGCCCATGGAATTCACGTCAACCACCGGCGAATCCGTGCCGAACGCCAGCGTCGCCCCGTCTTCCTGCATCGTCTTGAACGGCCACATCAACGGCACGCGCTCGGGTCCCAAATCGCGCTCGGGACCGCCGGGGTCAAGCGTCATGTGCGGCGGCTGCACGGCCGCAACTACGCCCAACTGCGCCAAGCGCTCAATATCGCCGGGAAGGAAGTTCTCCAGATGCTCCAGGCAGTTATGCTGCCGTCCCGGTAAGCTGCCGAACCGCTCTCGCGCTGCTTCGAAGATGTTCAGCGCCTCGTGGATGGCGGCATCGCCGATTGTGTGGATGCGCACAGGGTGGCCATGTTCAGCGGCCTTCATCACAAGCTTGCGCATCTTCTCCGGCTCGATGGTCGCGCGTCCGCAATCGTCGTCGCAACGCGCGTTCGAATACGGCTCGGTCACCCATGCAGTATGCTGGCTCGACACGCCGTCGAAGAACTGCTTGAACCCCGCGCACCGCAGGACCGGACCACGATATTGCCTGTTCATCGACTCGAACCTCGACATATCGTCAAGCAGGGTGGGGAACAGGTTCACGCGGCACGTCAACTCGCCGTTCTCAAGCAAGCGCGCGTGCACGTCGTCGCGGATGAAATCAAGCCCTGGATTGGCCATCAGCGACATGTCGCACACGCTCGTGATGCCGTTGCGCGCCAGCGTCCGCAAAAATCCGCGGTAAGCATCTGCGATCTCGTCGTCAGAAAACGCGTTCATAATACGCGGCATCAACTCCATGGCGGCAGCTTCGCGCACGATGCCCGTCAGCTCTCCGTCCTCATCGCGATCGTAGCTGCCGCCCGCCGGCGCCACGCTGTCGCGCGTGATCCCCAGCTCGGCCAGCGCGCAGCTGTTCAGCCACAACGTGTGCGCGTCGCCGGAGTACAGGGCAACCGGTCGGGTGGGGAAGGCCTCGTCAAGCGAGCGCTTCGAGGGCAGCACCGGCGGATTCCAGCGATACTCGCGCCACCCCTGCGCCAGCAGCCACCCGGTCGGGCGCCCCTCGGCGAATCGCTTCATGCGCTCAACGCAATCCGCCTCGTTTTCGCCCAAGAAGTTCGTGGCCAACGGCGACGAATACACGGCCGAATGAAAGAAGTGCACGTGCGAATCGTGAAATCCCGGCACGATAAGCGCATCGCCATAATCGGTCACGCGCGCCGCTTCATATCCGCCGGCATCATTGTGCTCCTTTGCGAACGCGACAGCATCGTCGCGTGACCCAACATAGGCAATGGCGTCGCCCGCTATGGCAACGGCCCTTGCTGCAGCGTCGTCCCCTTCGCCGGTAAACAGCTTCGACGAGTAAATCACATGATCGATGCGCACGGCAATCAACCCCTTTCAAAGCCGCACATCCCCTTTGCGCGGCGCATAATCGGTTTCGCCAATAGCAGCGAGGATATAACCAACCGCCCAGCTCTGTCCAGGGCTTACGGAAACAATCCGGCCGGCGCAATCCGCGCATCGGCAGTTGCAGCCAATCGTTGCAGAAAACAAAAAAAGCCGAGGCGTTAACCTCGGCTTGACTCTTTGGTAGCTCCGACCGGATTCGAACCGGCGACCTTCGCCTTGAGAGGGCGACGTCCTAAACCGCTAGACGACGGAGCCATTAAAAAGGCCGCGTAAAACGTGGCCAGAAAAGTTGGTAGCTCCGACCGGATTCGAACCGGCGACCTTCGCCTTGAGAGGGCGACGTCCTAAACCGCTAGACGACGGAGCCAAAATCGATTCACCAAAAAATTGGCTGGGGTGGAAGGAGTCGAACCCTCACATACGGTACCAGAAACCGCTGTCCTGCCATTAGACGACACCCCAGTGGCAAACCTTTGCGCTTGTGCTTCGAACTAGTTCGTAGTGCCAAGCGCGAGTTGATATATTACGCACCTCGCTTCGTTTCGTCAACACCTAATTGCAAACTTTTTTGAAATTTTTCCTCGCCAATTAACGCCTCAACGAATTTCACCAGGTCATCAGCGGAATTCGGCACCTGCTCATCAATGACGGCTTCAAGCACCTCGTTCAGCACGCTGCCCACCAGCGGCCCTTGCGGCACGCCAAGCCGCATAACATCGCGCCCCGAAATAGCCAGCGATTTCACCGTGAACGCCTCATTCGCCGCAATGATATCGTCAAGCGTGCGCTGCAGGCCATCGGCCAGCTCGATACGCCCCTCGCTGTAAACGGGCGACTGCCCGCGGGCATCCCCGCGCTTCAGATCGCACAGCGCCGCGAACAGCTCGGTATCGCCTCCCAACCGCGCCAGCATGCGCTTCACCGGCTTCGGCTGCGCCGGCACCACATCATCATGCCGGAGAACCAGCGTCAGCACTTTGTCCATAAACGCCCCGGAAAACGTTAAGCGCTGCATAATGCCGCGCGCAATGGGCACGCTTACCGCAGCATGCCCATAAAAATGCCCCGTGCCGTTCTCGTCGAAGAAGAAACAGGCCGGCTTGCCCATATCGTGGAACAACGCCGCCCATCGAACCAACGGATACCGCGGCACCCCGTCGATAACGCGCGCGGTGTGCCTAAGCACATCGTAAATGTGGTAGGGGGTATGCTGTTCAAACCCCTTCATCGCCACCAGCTCCGGAAGCACGGCCGCCAGCGCATCCACACAACCCAGCAGCGCATCGCCGGCATGCACGCCCAACAGCAAACGCTCAAGCTCGTGCGTCACACGCTCCGCCGAGATATGGGAAAGCAACCCCTTGTTGGCCAGCATCCCCTGATATGTTGCCGGTTCGATCGAAAACCCAAGCTCCGAGCTGAAGCGGCAAGCCCTCAAAATGCGAAGCGCGTCTTCCGAAAACCGCGCATAAGGATCGCCAACGGCGCGAATAACCCCATGCTCCATATCCGCCTGCCCGCCGAACGGATCAAGCACCCCTCGGTCGGGTCGGTAGGCCAGCGCATTCATCGTGAAGTCGCGTCGAGCCAAATCCTCCTCGATGGTCTGCACGAACGTCACGGCGTCAGGGTGCCGCGCATCCTTATACCGCCCATCGGAGCGAAACGTCGTCACCTCGAAAGCTTCGTCGTCGCAAACAATGGTAACGGTTCCATGCTGCGTGCCCGTTTCGTGCGCCCGCATGCCCGCAAGCTCGCAAACGCGCTTCGTCTCCTGCCAAGATGCGCTACAGGCAATGTCAACATCAGAGCACGGCCGCCCCAGCAGGGCATCGCGAACAAAACCGCCAACAGCCCATGCCTCATAACCAGCTGCATCAAGCGCATACATAACCCTGCAAGCCCGCTCGGGCAGCACCATGCGCGAACAATCAACCATAAGGATCACCGCCTCATAAAAGTAATACCCCTATAGTAGGCGAAAGAACCAACGACATACTAAGAAGATTCAACAATGAAAGGACGGAAGAACAAACGAACTAGGGAAGGGTAAGGCGGAGCGGAGCCCGGGAAGTGCAAGAAGAAGTAGAGCCCAAGGGGACAGACGGAGATCAATGTGTCTTCCTTCTTGCGCTGTACCGCCCTTGGACAAGGAAGCTCAGGCGCACGAAGGCCAAGTTCGGGCTTCGCTGACGTCAGATGTGTGCAAAATGTGTAGAACCCAGCATCTCGAAGATGGGGGCTTGCCAAGGCGGCGGGGGAGGCGTAAAGTAAATCATCGCCTTGAGGGGCGGCAAGCGAAAGCGGGCCTGCTCCGAAGGGAAAGCCGCGGGGGAGACCCCGCAGGCGGGAACCTTGAGAACCGGATACTGGACAAGAGACGATCACAATAGCCAGTGAAGCCAGCGCAGGCAGGGCCTACCTATTTTGAGCCCGCCTGCCCCGGATTTACAATTTCTTTTAAAGTTTTATTTTTTGCCAAAGATCGCGGGGACGGGAGACCGGCCCCGCTCTTCTTCAACGGAGAGTTTGATCCTGGCTCAGGATGAACGCTGGCGGCGTGCCTAACACATGCAAGTCGAGCGATGAAACCGCCTCCGGGCGGACATGAAGCGGCGAACGGGTGAGTAACACGTGACCGACCTGCCCCCCGCCCAGGGACAGCCCCCCGAAAGGGGGATTAATACCTGGTACTCCGGAAGCGGCGCATGCCGCTCCCGGGAAAGCTTTCGCGGCGGGGGATGGGGTCGCGGCCCATCAGGTAGACGGCGGGGCAGAGGCCCACCGTGCCGACGACGGGTAGCCGGGTTGAGAGACCGACCGGCCACATTGGGACTGAGATACGGCCCAGACTCCTACGGGAGGCAGCAGTGGGGAATTTTGCGCAATGGGGGCAACCCTGACGCAGCAACGCCGCGTGCGGGACGAAGGCGTCCGCGTCGTAAACCGCTTTCAGCGGGGAACACTTCAACGAGGGTACCCGCAGAAGAAGCCCCGGCTAAATACGTGCCAGCAGCCGCGGTAATACGTATGGGGCGAGCGTTATCCGGATTCATTGGGCGTAAAGCGCGCGTAGGCGGAGCGCTAAGCGGGACCTCTAACCCGAGGGCTCAACCCCCGGCCGGGTCCCGAACTGGCGCTCTCGAGTGCGGTAGGGGAGAGCGGAATTCCCGGTGTAGCGGTGGAATGCGCAGATATCGGGAGGAACACCGACGGCGAAGGCAGCTCTCTGGGCCGAAACTGACGCTGAGGCGCGAAAGCTGGGGGAGCGAACAGGATTAGATACCCTGGTAGTCCCAGCCGTAAACGATGGGCGCTAGGTGTGGGGGATAACATCTTCCGCGCCGCAGCCAACGCGTTAAGCGCCCCGCCTGGGGAGTACGGCCGCAAGGCTAAAACTCAAAGGAATTGACGGGGGCCCGCACAAGCAGCGGAGCATGTGGCTTAATTCGAAGCAACGCGAAGAACCTTACCAGGGCTTGACATCACCGTGAAGCGGCGGAGACGCCGTGGCCGGAAGGAGCGGTGACAGGTGGTGCATGGCTGTCGTCAGCTCGTGCCGTGAGGTGTTGGGTTAAGTCCCGCAACGAGCGCAACCCCTGCCCCGTGTTGCCAGCATTCAGTTGGGGACTCGCGGGGGACCGCCGGCGTCAAGCCGGAGGAAGGCGGGGACGACGTCAAGTCATCATGCCCCTTATGCCCTGGGCCGCACACGTGCTACAATGGCCGGTACAGAGGGTTGCCACCCCGCGAGGGGGAGCGGATCCCGCAAAGCCGGCCCCAGTTCGGATCGGAGGCTGCAACCCGCCTCCGTGAAGCCGGAGTTGCTAGTAATCGCGGATCAGCACGCCGCGGTGAATACGTTCCCGGGCCTTGTACACACCGCCCGTCACACCACCCGAGTCGTCTGCACCCGAAGCCGCCGGCCGAACCCCTCCGGGGGGCGGAGGCGTCGAAGGTGTGGAGGGTGAGGGGGGTGAAGTCGTAACAAGGTAGCCGTACCGGAAGGTGCGGCTGGATCACCTCCTTTCTAGGGAGATTCAATCAAAATCAAAAGAATCGCTGCCTCACTGGAAGTCTCTTCCATCCAGCATCCGGCTCCCGGGGCTCCCGCCCCGAGGCACCTTGACAGCCGAACAGCGAAGCGAAGCGAAAGCACAACGACGCGGGGCCGGGGCAATCCCCCCGGCCCCCGAGAACGAATTATTTAGAATCGATCCAATTAAGACGATTCGGATTCTTCACGATCGCAACGATCATTCATCTGGTATTCTCTATCGATTTGAACGACCTGTACTAATTCAGTCAGGATCCCTTGGATGGAAGATGTTAAGGGCGCGAGGCGGATGCCTTGGCGCGGGAAGTCGACGAAGGGCGCGGCAAGCTGCGATAAGCCCGGGGGAGGCGCAAACGGCCTTCGATCCCGGGATTCCCGAATGGGGGAACCCAGCGGGGGCAATGCCCCGCTACCGGCGCCTGAATCAAATAGGGCGCCAGGAGGCAACCGGGGGAACTGAAACATCTAAGTACCCCGAGGAAGAGAAATCAACCGAGATCCCGGGAGTAGCGGCGAGCGAAACCGGGCCAGCCCAAACCGGCGCGCGTGTCACAGCGTGCGGGCGCTTCCGCGCCGGGGTTGCTGGGCGGGACGCGAGGGGGCCGCACCCCCCTCCCGCTGTCATAAACCTGCCCCTCAGGGGAACGGCCTGGGAAGGCCGGCGGAACAGGGTGAGAGCCCCGTACCCGAAGAGGCGCAGGCAGCGGGTTCCCGATTCCCAGAGTAGCGCGGGGCACGTGAAACCCCGCGCGAAGCAGGGGGGACCACCCTCCAAGGCTGAACACTCTCCCGCGACCGATAGCGAACCAGTACCGCGAGGGAAAGGTGAAAAGCACCCCGAGAGGGGAGTGAAACAGCGCCTGAAACCTCGCGCCCACGAGCAGCCGGAGCAGCCATCGCGCTGTGACGGCGTGCCTTTTGTAGAATGAGCCAGCGAGTCACCGCGCGCGGCGAGGTTAAGCTATAGAAGCGAGCCGCAGCGAAAGCGAGTCTTTAAGCGGGCGACGTAGTCGCGCGCGGTGGACGCGAAGCCGGGTGAGCTACCCATGGGCAGGCTGAAGCGGGGGTAAGACCCCGTGGAGGGCCGAACCCACTTCGGTTGAAAACGGAGGGGATGACCCGTGGGTAGGGGTGAAAGGCCAATCAAACCCGGAGATATCTCGTTCTCCCCGAAATAGCTTTAGGGCTAGCCCCGGCCGTTTTCCCGCGGCGGTAGAGCACTGGACGGAGGAGGGGGCCTCACCGCCTACCGATGCCGACCAAACTCCGAATGCCGACGGGACGGAAAGGCCGGGAGTCAGAGCATGTGGGCTAAGCTGTGTGCTCGAGAGGGAAACAGCCCAGACCGCCCGCTAAGGCCCCCAAGTCGTCGCTGAGTGGCAAAGGATGTGCCCCTGCCCAGACAACCAGGATGTTGGCTTAGAAGCAGCCATGCATTCAAAGAGTGCGTAACAGCTCACTGGTCGAGTGGGGGCGCGCCGACAATTCACGGGGCTAAGCGACGCGCCGAAGCGGCGGAATGTAGACACATTGGTAGGGGAGCTTCCCCTGGGCGGAGAAGCCGGAGGGCGACCGACGGTGGAGCGCAGGGGAGTGAGGATGCTGGCATGAGTAACGAGAGCGGCGCGGGAAACGCCGCCGCCGTAAGCCCAAGGTTTCCTGGGGAAGGCTAATCCTCCCAGGGTCAGTCGGGAGCTAAGGCGAGGCCGGAAGGCGTAGCCGATGCGCAACAGGCGGACATTCCTGTACCGCCTCTGGACCGCTATTCAGACCGACGGGGCGACGGAGAAGGGTACGCAGGCGGGGTTCTGGACGCCCCCGTGAAAGCGCGTAGGCCGCAGGGCAGGCAAACCCGCCCTGCAGGAAAGGCCGAGACGCGAGACGAAGCCGCATGGCGAAGCTGCGGAGCCCACGCTCCCTGGAAAAACCCCTAGGCAGGGACAGAGGCGCCCGTACCAAAACCGACACAGGTGGGCGGGTAGAGCATACCGAGGCGATCGGGGGAACCATGGTCAAGGAACTCGGCATAACCGCTCCGTAACTTCGGGAGAAGGAGCGCCGCCCGGGGTGGAGGGACACGCTCCCCGAGCCCTGGGCGGCCGCAGCGAAACGGCCCAAGCGACTGTTTACCAAAAACACAGGACTCTGCCAACCCGCGAGGGGAAGTATAGGGTCTGACGCCTGCCCGGTGCCGGAAGGTTACGCGGATGCGTTAGCACTCGTGCGAAGCGCTGAAGCCAAGCCCCGGTAAACGGCGGCCGTAACTATAACGGTCCTAAGGTAGCGAAATTCCTTGTCGGGTAAGTTCCGACCTGCACGAACGGCGTAACGACTTGGGCGCTGTCTCGACCATGGACCCGGTGAAATTGCACTATTCGTGAAGATGCGAATTACCTGCGGAAGGACGGAAAGACCCCGTGAACCTTCACTGCAGCTTGGCATTGGCCGTTGGCTCGGCGCGTAGAGGATAGGCAGGAGGCATCGAAACCGGGGCGCCAGCCCCGGCGGAGCCGCCCTTGGAATACTGCCCCCTCCGTTCCGGCGGCCTAACGCGGCGCCCTGACCGGGGCCGCGGACCGTGCCAGGCGGGTAGTTTGACTGGGGCGGTCGCCTCCTAAAGAGTAACGGAGGCGCGCAAAGGTTGGCTCAGGACGGTCGGCAACCGTCCCGAGAGCGCAAGAGTGCAAGCCAGCTTGACTGCGAGGCGGACGGGCCGAGCAGGTGCGAAAGCAGGCTCTAGTGATCCGGCGGCACAGAGTGGAACGGCCGTCGCTCAACGGATAAAAGGTACTCCGGGGATAACAGGCTGATCTTGCCCAAGAGTCCACATCGACGGCAAGGTTTGGCACCTCGATGTCGGCTCATCGCATCCTGGGGCTGAAGTCGGTCCCAAGGGTACGGCTGTTCGCCGTTTAAAGCGGTACGCGAGCTGGGTTCAGAACGTCGTGAGACAGTTCGGTCCCTATCCTCCGCAGGCGCAAGTGGATTGAGGAGGTCTGCCCCTAGTACGAGAGGACCGGGGTGGACGGGCCTCTGGTGCAGCGGTTGTCGACCAACGGCACGGCCGCCTAGCTACGCCCGGCACGGATAACCGCTGAAGGCATCTAAGCGGGAAGCCGTCTCCGAGATGAGTCCACTTTCCGGTAAGGGCCCGGGTAGAACACCCGGTCGACAGGGCGCAGGTGCAAGCGGGGCGACCCGCTCAGCCGAGCGCTGCTGATAGCCCGAGCTCTTCGCATCCTCGTAAGGGATTTTGCGAGGCGTCGATGTGCGGGCAGCTTCCTTCGCTGCACGGCCGCCAGGGTCGCCCCGGAAGGGGACCCGGGCAGGCTCACAGACATGAGCCGCGGGGGAGCGCCCCCCGCGAGCGCGACCACAGAGGCGGGGATCACCCGGTCCCATCCCGAACCCGGCAGTTAAGCCCGCCTTCGCCGAGAGTACTGCAGCGCAAGGCTGCGGGAGGGCAGGGCGTCGCGCTCGCGGAGGGCGCTTTTCTTCATGCGCGCGAGCGGCCGCAGAGGCCGGCGGGGCCCGCGGGGGGATCGGATCCCCCCGCGGGCCCTTCTTGCGTTTTAGGGCGTCTGTGCGCACGGGTCCCCTTCCGTGCTCGGGGGCCTGCTGCGCGCGGCCTGTTCTGCGTTCCGGGGGCATCTGCGCACGGGCCGCTTCCACGCTTGGCGGGCTTCCTGTGCGCGGAATGTTTATACGTTTAGGGTCAGCTCCGCGCATGCGGCCCTCTTCCGCGTTTTGGGACGGGTATCGCTAGAGTAGTTATTCTTGCTATTCGGGATCTTCTTCGAGGTCTTCGAATGGGTCGTTTGGTTCGATGGCTACTTGTTTCTTCTCGATGATTTTGTACGTTATCGAGGCGTTGTTGAGTGCGTCCTGAGCGGATTCTTGGGTTTGGCCTATTTCGGCGGGGATTTCTAGCTTGGCAATCTTGTTGTAGAGTGCGGTGATGTTGTTCGTCAGCTGGGCATCGATGTGATAGTGGCCGCAGAACCATTGGCTGTACGAGGCTTTTTGGCGTATGGTTTCAAGCCAATTGGTGTACTCGTCCATGGGATGAAGTTCTAGGCGGTTGGTAACGGCTGCAATGCTTTCCTCGCATGAGGTGGGGGCGCAGTGCGTGATGATGATATCGACGTTCCAATTTGCGTTTTCGAGCGTTTCTATGGCGTGCTCGCGCTCTGCTTGTGCTGGGATTTCTTCCGGGAACCAGCCTATTCCTTCAGTGCGCGTTTCCTTGTCGTAGGCGCTGGATGCGGCTCCGCCCATTGCGAATAGGGTGATGCCGTCTAAATCGTATAGCTCGCCCCGCATGAGGTGGTAGACGCTGTCGTTGACTTTATGTGCTATTCCGCCGTGCCACGTGCATGTTGAAAGGTTGTTCAATGCATGGAAGCCTTCATGATTGCCGTCTACGAATAGTGTTGTGAAGGGCTTGGCGTCAAGCCATCTGAGCCAGTATTGCTCGCTGGTCGAGTTGTTCCATACTAGTCCGAAGTCCCCGCATATGATGACGTAGTCGTCCTTTGTCAGGCCGGTTGCGTCGAAGTGAGAGCTTGAAAGCTTTTCGATGTCGTAAGACGCGTGTATGTCGCCGGTGATGTAGATGGTCACGTGCGCACCTCTTGCGGGCTAGAACAGCGACGGCGTTTGGGGAACGGCGGGCGTCGCGGCAGCGCTTTTCGTTTTGCGCGCCTTCGGCTTTTGCTGCTTGATCTCTTTGAACTCTTGCTGCATCTTTTCGTTTTGCTCAAGTATTGCGTCAAGTTTTTCGGCGAATCCTGACAGCTGTAGGGCTACGCTGGTTTCTTCTTCGACGTAGCGTTGCAGGGCTTCGGTGATAGCGGCGGTGCGGGTGATTCCTCGTTTTGCGGCTACGCTGTCAACCGTTTCTGCTAACTGTCGGTCGACCCATGCGGCTAGTTGCCGTTTGTCCTGACTGTGCTCGACTGCCATGATGCGTTCTCCTGTTGTGGTGTGTTTGCAATCTGATTCAGCATGTCCAGTATAGTCGGTTTAAGGCGGTTACCGAGTAATGCATCAATAGAATTTTCTTACTTGTCGATTTCCGGGTTGAATGGGATTGAAGCGGTTGTTGCCTGGCTTGTTAGCGTGGCTGCTCAATTTGCTCGGCGCGATTTTTTTGGGCGTGTTTGAGCTGCTGATTAAATTGTGAGTGGCGCCTGTTCGGTAGTCTGTGCACGCCTGATCAAGATTCTGCGTATGTTTACGCTGTTCAGGTAATTATCTGCATATGCCTGTTTAATCAGCTGCGTTAGGTTGCTTAAGGACCAGCGTGTGCTAGGTCAAGGCACTTCGTGCTTATGCGTAAAGGTCTGCGTGCGCACCTGCAGTGATATCTGCAAGGTTTCGCATGTTTTCAGCGTTTATATCGGTATATGGTCTGCAAGGTTTGTATGCCATGCTTCTTATCAGGCAATGGATGTATCTATTGGGAAGCGGGTGCATATGGGGATGATGAATGTGTGCTTGTCGCACGATACGGCGTTTCGCTGGTTGGTGAGGAATCGGAATCCTCGCATTGCGGGGCGGGCTAGCACGGCTCGCGTGTTGCCGCTGTCCTCTCCTTCGATGGTGCAGTGCAGAGTGCTTGCTTCGGAGCTTCGGCTGGGCGTGGACCCGCTTGAGGTGCTGGTATGCAGGTCGAGCGGAAGGCGAGATTCCGGCAGCGTGAAAGCGCATCTGTCGGGGCTTGCGTATCCTTCGGGGTCTTTTGTCCGTGTGGATGTTCCGGGGCTTGGCGGCGTCTATGCGGCATCTCCGGAGCTGGTGTTTCGACAAATCGCGGCCAAGCATTCGCTGCTTGAGGCCGTGTACGTTGGCTATGCGCTGTGCTCGTCGTATCGCGTTGACGGGCAGGTTGATGGCGGCATTGCCATTCGGGAAGGCGATGATGAGCCGTTGACGACGGTGTCCCGCATTGGCGCTTATCTGCGGAAAACGGAGGGCTCGTATGGGTGTGCTAAGGCCCGGCGAGCGTTGTCGTATGTTCGCGAGGGGTCGGCAAGTACAACGGAATCGGCCTTGGCTATGGGGTTGAGCCTGCCGGCGTGCCTTGGCGGATTCGGTGCGGGAGACGTTGTGCTGCAGCGATCGGCGGAAAACGGCGATCTTGCGCCCTCTGGACTTGCAGGCGTCTCGACAAGAAGCAGCGTGGCTATTGAGATGAAGGAATCGGGTTGCGGAAGGGGGCCGGTGTCCATGGTGGTGTTGGATGCATGTGACGATAACGCGCAAAAGGGAAGCGGTTGCGCTGGCGGGCGCAAGCGTGCGATGCGCGCGTGCATGGCGGTGACGCCGTCGCAGGTGTACGAATTCGGGTCATACGTGCAGCTGTGCGAGCGGGTGTGCCGCCAACTTGATACACGTGGCGGATCGCGCCGCCGGATAACGGAGCAGGAAGCTGGGCGCAGGGAGGCCATACGGGCACGTCAGGCCGAGTTGTGGCGCACGCTCGTGTGCTTCAGTGCGTTTCGACAAGCGGAAACAGGGGATTGCGTGAACGTGTTCGAACTGCCGAGCGTTCGCGATGGCAGATAAGCTGCATTCGGAAAAACATGCAACCGAGTACAGAGTTTTCTCGATGACGAATGGAAGCAACGCACTATAATTAAGCGCATTATGAATACTATTACAAACATCTTCACACAAGCTCGCAACGCGGGTACCCAACCTATCTCGTTCGAGATCTTCCCGCCGAAGGGCGAGCTGAGCATGGAGTCGGCACGCAGCATGGCCGAAGAGCTTGCGAAGCTTGACCCCAGCTTCATCAGCGTGACGTATTCGGCTGGTGGAAGCGGGAACAAGCAGGCAACCGCTGAGATTGCCGCCATGATTCAGGATGACTTTTCCGTGCCTACGATTGCGCATCTGACGTGCGCGGGTGCTTCCGAGGAGTCCATCGCGGCGGCTGTGTCCGACATGAAAGGGCGCGGCATCCGCAACGTGCTGGCTTTGCGCGGCGACTTGCCCGAAGGCTATAAGCCGGGCGATTTCAAGCTGGCGAAGGATCTGATTCCTCGCCTGACCGAGGCCGGCTTCTGCGTGGGTGCGGCGGCGTATCCGGAAGGCCATATCGACTGCGATAGCATGCGCCTAAACGTTGAGCATCTCAAGCAGAAGGAAGATGCAGGCGCGGAGTTTTTCGTGTCGCAGCTGTTCTTCGACAACGAGTACTTCTACCGTTTCCGCGAGCAGGCGGAGGCGGCAGGCATCACGAAGCCTATCACGGCGGGCATCATGCCGTTCATGAGCAAGGCTCAGATTTCGCGCATGGTGTTCATGTGCGGCGCTTCGCTGCCAAGCCCCATCATCAAGCTGCTGGCTCGTTACGAGAACGATCCGGCAAGTTTGCGCCAGGCGGGCATCGAATACGCGTGTCGCCAGCTGACGGACCTGCAGGAGCACGGCGTTGACGGCCTGCATGTGTACACGATGAACAACCCTGAGATTGCGCGTGCTGCCATGTGCGCGTTGAAGGTGGCGTTGGTGCGATAATGGTTCGCTATGGCCGCCTCGCCGCAAGCCGGGGAAGCGGCGTGCGGTTGAATCGCGATGAGGCATTAGGATATTTGGGCTACGCGGGCCAGCAGGTTGATGAAACCTTGCTGGCCCGTTTTCACGAGCTGGCGCATGCGTGCGAGACGACGATTGAGCCGGTATATGCTTGGGAGTTGTACGACATCGATGAGCGGCGGTGTTGCTGGGATGGCGCCGAATCGGTGGTTGCGCTGCGCGATTGCCCGGTGCTGCTGAAGGGCGAAAGCATTGCAGCTCATCTGCGTGGGGCGCGCAAGGTGGCGTTGATGGCGTGCACGCTGGGGGCTGCAAGCGAGCGGGAGATGCGCAAGCACGCTGCGCTGAGCGCGGCTGACGGTGTGATGTACGGCGCTTGCGCTTCGGCTTTGGTTGAGGCTTGCGCGAACGCAGTAGAGGGATATATCGTTGCGGCGGCTCATGAGCTTGGCTTGCATACGAATTGGCGTTTCAGCCCGGGATACGGAGACTTGCCGCTTGACGTGCAGCCGGCGTTTTTGAAGGCGCTTGACGCCACGCGCAAGCTTGGTGTAACGCTTACGGCAACGAACATGCTGGTGCCGGTGAAAAGCGTGACGGCCGTTGTGGGCTTGTTCGATAAGGTGGACGCGGGCGCTGAGGTCCGAAGCGCGTGCGGCGTGTGCCAGCTGAAAGGCTGCTGCGAATTGAGGAAACGAGGGGTTACCTGCCATGGCTAACGAAACTGTCGACGGCGCCGCGCGCGGCGCCTTGCGTGGGCTTGATGAGGCGAAGCGGCTGCCGGTTCCCGACCTGTCGGGTGTGCGAGTGGCCGATGAGCACCTTCGGCGCGCGTTGCTGGGCCTGGATTATCTGGTCATCGACGGCGCGATGGGCACGCAGATGCAGGAGCGCGGGCTTGCCGAGGCAGGCGAGCTTCCCGAGCTGCTGAACTTTTCGCATCCTGACGACATTACCGCTATCCATGCGGCTTACGTCGAAGCTGGGGCTGAGGTTATCACCACGAACACGTTCGGTGCAAACCGGTTGAAGCTTGAGGGTGTTGCCTCCGTTGCCGATGTGTATGCGGCCGCCGCCGCGTGCGCTCGTGCCGCTGGCGCGCCCTACGTTGCCGGCGATATTGGGCCGACGGGTGCGCTGCTCGAGCCGATGGGCACTATGTCGTTTCAGGAGGCCTACGATGTGTTCGTCGAGCAGGTTGAAGCGGTGGCTGCTGCCGGCTGCGATGTGGTGCTCATCGAGACGATGGCCGACTTGCGCGAGGCGAAGGCCGCGCTTTTGGCGGCGCAGGAGCACTGCGACCTGCCGGTGTTGGTGACTATGACGTTCGGCGAAGACGGCCGTACGTTTTTGGGCACGTCTCCGGCCGTTGCCGCCGAGGTGCTGTCGAGCATGGGCGCGCACGCCGTGGGCTTGAACTGCTCGCTTGGTCCAGCCGAGCTGCTGGGCGCGGCGCAAGATATGGCTGCGCGCGTTCGCTGTCCGCTTATGGTTCAGCCGAATGCCGGCTTGCCGCATGTTGAGGACGGCGTGACCGTGTTCGATGTTTCTCCGGAAGATTTTGCGGCCGCTATGGCCGATATGATGGATGCCGGCGCGAGCATTGTCGGCGGATGCTGCGGCACGTCGCCGGCTTATACGCGTTTGCTGCGTCAAATGGCTGACGAGCGCCGCGAACCTGCAGCGCGTCCGTATCAGCCTGCATGCGTGCTGTGCAGCGCTCAGGAGGCTGTTGTGCTTCCCGTGGGCGTGCCGCGCATTGCCGTGATCGGCGAGCGCATCAACCCTACGGGCAAGCCGAAGTTGAAGGCGGCTTTGCGTGCGGGCGATTTGGACTACATTGTGGGTGAGGCGGTTTCGCAGCAGGAATGCGGCGCCGATGTGCTTGACGTGAACGTGGGCCTGCCCGAGCTTGATGAGCCCGCTGTGCTTGCGGCCGCCGTTGACAAGCTTGCCGCTACGGTTACGCTGCCGCTGGTGGTGGACTCGTCTGACCCGGTTGCGGTTGAGGCGGCGGTGCGCGGTTATGCCGGCAAGCCGCTTATCAACAGCGTGAACGGCAAGCGCGAAAGCTTGGATGCGGTACTGCCGATTGTGAAGAAGTACGGCTGCGCGGTGATTGGGCTTGCCTTGGACGAAGGCGGCATCCCGCCAACGGCCGAGGGGCGCTATGCGGTTGCTGAGCGCATCGTTGCGGAAACGGACGCGTATAGGCATTCCGCGCACCGATGTGGTTATCGACTGCTTGACCATGGCGTGCGCAACGAACCAGTCCGAGGCGCTTGAGATTTTGCGCGCCATCACGATGGTGAAGGAACGCTTGGGCGTGCGCACCGTGCTGGGCGTTTCGAACATCAGCTTCGGCTTGCCGCAGCGCAACATGGTGAATGCGACGTTTTTGGCTGCCGCTTTCGGCTGTGGTCTTGATATGCCGATTCTGAACCCGAAGGCTAAGCGCTACGTTGACACGGTGAATACGTTCCGCGTGCTGAATTGCCAGGACGCTAGCGCCGTGGAGTTCATCGAACGCTATGCGGGCGGCAATGATCCGTACGATGTTCCGGCTGGTTCGGCTGGTGCGCCGGCTGATGGTGGTAAGGTCGCTGGCCAGGCAGGTGCGGATGCGGGGGAGTGCCCCATCGCCATTCCCGAAACGCTTAGCGACGCTGCTGACGGTGTGGCGGCCATGGTGCACTTGATCATGACGGGGCGCAAGGCTCCTATGCCCGAGGCTACCGAGGCGCTGCTGGTCAATCACGACCCGCTTGACCTGGTGAACGGCGTGTTCGTGCCGGCGCTTGACGTGGTGGGTGAGAAGTTCGACAAAGGCGCGTTTTTCCTGCCACAGCTGATGGCATCGGCGGAGGCGGTGAAAGCCGGCTTCGACGTGGTGAAAGCGCACGTGGGCGATGCGTCGGGCGATGAGGGCCCTGCAAACATCATTGCCGTGGCCACGGTGAAGGGCGACATCCACGACATCGGCAAGAACATCGTCAAGATGTTGCTGGAAAACTACGGGTTCCAGGTGGTTGACCTGGGGCGCGATGTGGACCCCGAAGAAGTGGTGCGCGTGGTGCAGCAGCAGCGCATCAGGCTTGTGGGCCTATCGGCGCTTATGACCACCACCGTTCGCGCCATGGAGGAGACCGTGATGCTTCTGCACGAGCGTGTGCCGGAATGCAAGGTGTTCGTGGGAGGCGCTGTGCTGACGTCCGATTACGCCGAGCAGATCGGCGCGGACTTCTACGCGAAGGACGCTGCGGAATCGGCTCGCATCGCGGAGCGCTTCTTCACCGAAGGCAAGTAGCCGCTGGAAGGCGTTGAAGCTTTCGCGCGTGCTGCTTTTGCGTGTGTGAGTCGCGTCAAGGGGGTTCTTGAACTTGCGCGGCTATTGGTTTTTGGCGCATTGCTTTCGCATGAGGTGTGGACTTGGCTCTCTGCTGGCGGGGCTATACGCTTCTCGGTGTAGAGAGCAGGCGCGCTGCAGGGTTTTGGTTTGGTATACGTAGCAAAGAGGCGTGCAGGCAGTGCTTGCACGCCTCTTTGGCGTTTTGGGGGTTGTACTGTTCCGGGCTTGCTGGCCACAGGCGAATTCGGTGGTTTTAGCCGATGCCGCCTAACACGATGCCGAGCACGATGACGATGGCCGTGAGCGGCACGAACAGATAGCGCCCCATGGCTTCGAACCATTTTCCTAAAGGCTTCTCACGTCCCATTTGGGCCTGTTTCGTGGCGAAGTCCTTCGGGCATACGCAGAAGAACATGACGGCGGCGATAAGGGCGCCCAGCGGGATGGCGTAGATGCTGACGGCGTCCATCCAGGCGCTGACGGCATCGCCGTTTTCGATGAACACGCCTACGGCAAACGAGGCAACGGCGACGATGCCGACCGCTGCCCAGCGCGGCAGGTGCGCTTCTTGCTGCAAGGCCTCGATGGGCGGCTCGTACAGGTTCACCAAGCTGGTAATGGCGGCGCACGTGACGGCCAGGAAGAACACGAAGCAGAACACGTTGCCGAACGGCATTTCCTGGAAGACCTGGGGCAGCACGATGAACAGCAGCGGTGGGCCCGCTTGCGTGTCGGCGCCGAAGGCGAACACTGCGGGAACCACTACCATGGCGGACAACACCGCGGCAAGCGTGCTGAACACGACGACGTTTTTCGCCGAGGACACCACGTTCACATCCTTCTTGAGGTAGCTGCCGTAGACCAGCGTGCCGCCGCCGGCCAGGGACAGGCCGAAGAACGCCTGCCCAAGCGCCAATACCCACGTCTGCGGGTTCGCGAGCGCCTCCCAGCGGGGCATGAACAGGTACGCGTAGCCGTCAAGCGCGCCGGGCAGGAACGCAACGCGCACCAGCAGGACCACGAACAGCACGAAGAACAGGGGCATCATGACCTTGTTCAGGCGCTCGATGCCGCGCGAGATGCCCAGCACCATGACGGCCAGCGTGATGATGAGCGCCGCAGCATGCCAGCCGACGCTTCCGAAATCGCCGGTGATGCCGCCAAAGAACGCGCCCATGCTGTCTTGCACAAGCAGCTGACCCGTTGTTGCGGTGACGAGGTATTTCAAAAACCAGCCGAGCACCACGGTGTATCCGATAGCGATGCCGAGTGCGGCAAGCACCGGTACGATGCCGATGATTTTGCCGATGGCGCTCGCGTGGGGGACGTTGCGCAGGGACAGCGCTTTGCCGAATGCGCCCATGGGGCCGGTTTGCATGGCGCGGCCGAACGACATCTCGCCGACGACGCCGGTGAGGCCAAGCAGCACCACGAAGAAGAGGTAGGGGATGAGAAATGCCGCGCCGCCAAGCTGCGATACGCGGTAGGGGAACAGCCAGATGCCGGACAGGCCGACGGCCGAACCGATGCACGCGATGATAAAGGCGGTGCGTGAGGTGAACGAGTCTCGAGCAGAGCTTGCGCTGGTTGTTTGCTGAGCCATGGTTTCCCTTCCCTTGACAATAAAAAAGCCGCCCATGCAGGCGGCTTGAAAATTTGGTGGAGCCTAGGGGGATCGAACCCCTGACCTCATGGCTGCCAGCCATGCGCTCTCCCAGCTGAGCTAAGGCCCCGAACAAGGTGCGAAAGTTATTATACGGCAATGCCAGCTTTGCGCAAGACCCTATTTCGAAAAGTTTTGTTGCGTGTTAGCGGAAACACGTTGCGGTCATGCGTGCTACTTTGCGCCCGGTGTCATCGGCAACATCGACGGTGTAAAAGCCCAGCTTGCGGCCCGATTTGTCAGCATCGCACGTGGCTATGAGCTTCGAACCCTTCGCGCCGCTTAAAAACTCGATGGTGTTGCTGACCGAAACGGTGGGTTGCTCGTCGATGTTGCAGGCAACGGCTAGGCAGAAGTCGGCAAGCGTGAAGATGGCGCCTCCCATGACGCCGCCCTGCGCGTTGCGATGTTTGTCGTCTAGTACCATCTCGCAGACGGCGTGTCCGCGGCTTCCCTCCACGATGGTGCACCCAGCGGCTTGTGTGGCGAATTTGTCGTTGGCGAAGTAAGCTTGGATTTGCTGGAGCGCGGGGTTTTCAGGAAGCATGGGCGTCCTTTTCAGGGTTGCAGTGCTAGTTCGACGGGGTTGCGACGGTTCCGAACAGTTCAAGCCAGTCGCCGTCGTTCACGGTGATGGTTTGGGTGCTTCCTCGTAGCAGGTACACGGAGCCGGTGATGGAGGCGTCGTCGAAGTCGAGGTCCTGCATGACGTATGCGGCGTAATCTTGCGAGGCGTCGTGCGGCGCGTTCGGGCTGACCGTGACCGTGTACGTTCCGGCGGGGATGTCGGTGCCAACGCGGTACAGGCCGCTTTGATAGGGCTGCTGCGGTTGGAAATCGGCCTCGTCCGAGGGGACCATCAGGGCATCGCCGATTTTAGGCATGAACGCGATGACCTCGCCGTTTTCGAGTTCGGCAAAGTAGTTGCCGGTGTAAGACACGGCGCAATCAAGGCTAAACGTGCCCGATCCTTCGGGGTCGAACAGGTAGAACTCGCTTTCAACGGAGGGGCTTCCTTGCAGGAAATATTCGCCAGCGTCGATATCGCGACCAACAACGTAGACGCCTGCGGTTGCCTTGCCGTCTTGGACCTGGTTGGGAAGGTTGCCGGCGGCGTCTTGGATATCGCCGAGCGTGAACCTGCCGTATGCGTCGGAGTCGGGCGCGTCTGCGGGGTCGTACCCGTAGGGATCGTCGTAGTCGTAGGAATGGATGGAGTCGGAGCGGGTGTGCAGCGAGTCGGTGACCATGCTGATGGTGGCACAGCCGACGCAGCCTCCCAGTCCAAGCAAAAACGCCAGCACGCAGGCAATCAGGACCCAGGGCCACTTCTTCTTCGGCTGTTGTGGCGCTGCGGGCACACCATAGGGGCTTGGCGGGGCGCCGTAGGGGTTTTGAGGCGCAGCGTAATAGGGCTGTTGGGGCGCCTGACCGGCCACGTATGGTTGCTGTTGAGGCGGAATGGCGGCGTAGGGTTGCGGTGCCGGTGCACCTGCAGTGTTTTGCGGATTGGAGGATGTCGGCTGGTTTGCGGGATAGCTGGGTGTCGTCGGTTGCTCGCCTGCGGTTTGACTGCCCTGCTGACAGGTGTTGTTGAAGTTGGTTTCTTTGTTTTCGGAATCGCTCATATGAGGTGCTCCTAACGGTGTTTGACGCCGCTTATCTTAGCACGCGGCCTGCATTGTGGCTGAAGTTGTTAACGGAGCATGGTGGATTGAACGTGCTTACGGATGCGGATAGGCCTTTGTGCCGATGCGCTGCGGTGGGCGTTGGGCAATGAGCACGGTGTCACATGGTTCTGGTAGGCTTGATGCAGGAACGCCCGCGGTTTGTCGCGGGCGTTCCTGTTAAATTTCTGCGATGTCGAGACGCTTGCTCTTGCGTAAAGCCTTAGACGCCGAAGACCTGCGCAGTTACCTGGTCGATGCGGGCGAGGACGTCTTCGCGGGGCAGCAACTCGATGGACTCGAACAGCGGTGGGGAAACCATGTTGCCGCACACGGCTACGCGCAGCGGCTGCAGCACGAACTTCAGCTTCATGTCCATGGTGTCGCCCAGCTCGCGGCAGGCGGCTTCCAGGCCTGCCGCTTCCCAAGCATGGGATTCGTCAGCCAGGATGGCGCGGCAGTTCGCCAGGGCCTCGTCGGCGCGGGCGCCTTCCTTGAGCAGAACTTTTTTCACCGATTTCTCGTCGAGCTCAGGAACCTGGGCACCCCAGAACATGTAGGCGAGCTTCGCCGGCACCTCGTCGAGGCGCTGCAGACGCTCGGATACCAGCGGGTACAGTTTGGCGTACCACTCGGGGCGTGCGTCGATGTCGGCTTCGGTTGCGCCGGCTTTGACAAGCCACGGACGTGCTGCGGCAACCCAGGCTTCGGCGCCCATGCGCTGGATGTACTGACCGTTCATCCACTCGAGCTTCGTCTCGTCGAACACGGCGTCCTTTTTCGTGATGCGGTCGAGCGTGAAAGACTTGCACAGCGTTTCGCGGTCGATGAGCGTGGTTTCGCCGTCAAGGCTCCAGCCGAGCAGAGCCAGGAAGTTCACCATGGTGTCAGGCAAGAAGCCGCGGTCCCGGAACTCCTCGACGCTTGCGGCGCCGTGGCGCTTGGACAGCTTATGGCCGTCTGCCCCCAGAATCATGGACAGGTGAGCGAACATGGGCACGTCGTAACCGAGCGCCTCGTAGATGAGGATCTGGCGCGGTGTGTTGGACAGATGGTCGTCGCCGCGGATGACGTGCGTGATGCCCATATTGGCGTCGTCGCACACCACGGCGAAGTTGTACGTGGGCGTGCCGTCGGTGCGCACGACGATCATGTCGTCCATGACGTCGGCGGGGAAGGACATGTGGCCGTAGACGGCGTCCTCGAACTCGATAGGACCATGGTCGGTGGGAACCTTCAGACGCCACACGTGCGGCTCGCCAGCCTCGATGCGGCGGGCGGCCTCGGCCGGGTAGATGTTGCGGCACGTGCGGTCGTAGCCGGCATAGCCGCCTTCCTCGGCTTCGGCCTTGGCGCGCTTGGCGTCAAGCTCTTCTTTCGTGCAGAAGCACGGGTACACCATGCCACGTTCCTTCAGGCGCTCAAGCGCGGCGGCGTACGTGTCGAAGCGCTGCGTCTGGAAGTAGGGGCCGGCCTGCCCGCCAACCTCGGGGCCTTCGTCCCAGTCAAGGCCAAGCCACTTCATGGCGTTGAGGATGACCTGCGTGTTCTCTTCCGTGGAGCGCTCGGGGTCGGTGTCCTCGATGCGCAGGATGAACGTGCCGCCCGTAGCGCGAGCGAATGCCCAGTTGTAGATGGCCGTGCGGGCGCCGCCGACGTGCAGCTTGCCCGTGGGGGAAGGTGCGAAGCGAACGCGCACCGGTTTGTTCTCAGTCATGTTGCTTATGTCCTAACGTAAAACCAACAAGTACAGCAAGTATAGACAGCCCGCACGTTACTGCAAGCCAGATGCCTGCCATGCCCATCCAAAAAGCGGTTGGGTACAGGGTGATAAGCAGGCTGTCTATGGAAAACGTCCACGTTCCCGCTTGGAAGAACAGGCTGTGAAACACGCCGAACAGCCCGTAGAAGTCGACAAGCGCCCAGATGCCGAGTGCGGCAAACGCTGCAAGCACGAACGCGCCGCCGGCGATGAGCACGCGCCCTAAGGCGCGACGGTTGATGCGCACGGCGACGTGTGCAAGGCCGGCAACGCACAGCACGGCGATAACCGCCAGCGCCGGTTTTGCCACGCTGACTACCCGGTACACGTCGTCGAGGTGGCTGATGGCGTCGGCGGGCAAGCGACGGGTTTCGCTTGCTTCCCCTATAACCGTGGCGCGGCCGTCGGCCTCGGCTGAGGCGTTTGCGGCGGCAATGGCCTCGTTCAGCTCATCGGCGTTGTTCGAGTCGAACGTGTAGTGCTTGCCTGCCACAGCCATAGACGTGAGCTCGTCGTGCGTAAACGGCGTGAGCGGCTGATCGCAGCCCGAGAAGGCGCGCGAGAGCGCCACGGTGGCCCAGTCGGGCACCGTGGCGGCGGCGAAGCCGGCCGCTATTAGCGTGACGGCAAGCGAGACCGTGCTGCCAATGGCGACGAGTTTGTTGAGTGCTTGCATAGGGCTCTTTCGGTACGTTGAGCGTTTGCGGTTCGGACGCCCTTAGGCGATGTGCGCAAGAAGCCGCCTTGATCGCTTGCGGGAAGCAAGGCGGCTTCTTGCGCGATGATGCTTTAAGCGGCCTTAGTCCACCCAGATGGTGGCGCAGGTGATGCCCTTCATGGGCTTGCTGATGGTGGGGTAGGGCCCCAGGCGGCTGAAGATGCCCTGGAACGTGCCGTTGTAGCAGTACAGGCCTTCAAGGTTGTTGTAAAGCACCGGCTCGCGCTGCACTTCTTGGTCGGACAGGTTCGCGATGTCGTTGTCGGGGACGAGGATCTGCGTTTTGTACGGCGTGATGTAGCGCTGCACCAAGAAGGGCGCGCCAGCTGCGCCGTTGGCGAACTTCGCCACGATCGCGTCCCATTGCTCCTGCGTTTGGAAGCAGCCGGCGTACACGTCGGCCGCGCCGTAGGCGTCGGTGGGCTTGATGATCCAGGCGTCCTTGTCGGCGCGGATGGCGTCAAGATCGACCTCGCGCTCATCGAGGTAGCGCGTCTGCGGCACGGTGCGCTCCACGAACGCGATCTCCTCGGGCGTCAAAAACGCCTGCGTGGCGGGGTTGAACAGCGCCTCGAAGATCTGCTTGTCGTGCACGATGTGGCCGGCGAAGCTGCCGATGAGCGCCACCTTCTGCGCTTTCGCCGCTTCAACGAGCGCTTGCGACTGGTCCCAATATTCCAGCACATCGTTCGTGACGCAGCGGCGCCAGATGGCGTGCACGGGCTGGCCTTGCGCGTCGTGTAGCGCTTCGCCGTCGAACGTGAGGTCGCGCACGTCGCACACGGTGCAGGGGTAGCCCGCATCGGTGAAGCGCTGCGCGAACAGGTGGAACTCGTCCACGACGCCGTTTTCCAGGTAGTCGCAGATGGCGAACCGCGGGTGCTCCACGCGGCCTTCGTACGTGTTGTAGATGTTGATGAACTCGGAAACCCAAGCATCGAACAGCTCGCAGGCTTCAACGTGGTGACGCTTGGCGAATTCCTTGAACGTGGCCGTTTGCTCCACGGAGTGCGTGATCTCGCGGTTCTCGTTCATGCCCGAGCTGCCGTCGCCGTTGAACTCGCAAAACGCCACGTCGCCGGTGCTCTCGTCCAAAAAGATGTCGAAGCGGGCGAACGGCAGCAGCGCGTCGTAGCCGCGCGGCACCAAGATGAGCTCGGCCAGGCGCGGGTCGTAGTCGAAGATCTTTCGGTACTCGGCGTCGTCGAGGTAATGCTGCATGACCTTGCACAGGATGCGGTGCGTGGTTTCAACGACCTCGCGCATGACCTGGCGCGATGCGGCGTCGTAAAGCTTCGGCACGAAGCTGGTGGACACCACCTGGTGGTGCACGATGGCCGTAGACGCGTCCATGTAGGCGCGCGCGGCGCGGCGGCCGGGGACGTCGCCGTCGAGGTTGTTCGCGATGTCGATGTACTCCTGCGTGTACGCGGCGTTCTTGAAAACGGGCTGGGTGGTTTCGCTCATGCGGCTGCCTTTCCCTTCGGGCGCTTCGGTTGATTGCAGCCAGTTTAGCACGCGCGGCATATCGATAACTTTAAAGCATGGTAGACTGCGCATAATATGCAACAAATGTTTGTATTATATAAGTACAATAATAGCGACGTTCGTTCGTCGACCAGGCATTTTGCTGCGGTGAATCGCAACATGATGCACGGCAAACCATTCCTGTTAAAAACATCAATTACCATCTGGTAACTTTTGCTACCTTCTCGTATACTGTTCGCCCTAGTTAACGGTAAGATACGGGTAACACCGCTTGGAACGAAACGATTGAAGGGGAATGGAAGTGTCGAAACGGTATAAGCTCACGACGGCGGGCGCATCGGTTGCGCTGGCGGCTGCATTGACTTGCGGCGCGCCGGCAGCTGCTGGCGCGTTGGAAGACCAGCTGGTGAATTGGACGAGCCTGTTCGGCGGGGCCGGCACGGCGTCGAGCACGGCTCTTGGGTGCGATACGCTCGGTCAAACGCTGCGCCTGTCTGACGGCACGTTCGTTGCCGTTGGCACGTATGACGGCGCGAAAAACAACGTTGACGAGCAGGCGCACGGCAAGTCCGATGCCGCGCTGGTCCATTACGACCAAGACGGTAAGGAGCTGCGGCATACGCTTGCGGGCGGTTCGAAGAACGACTCGTTTGCAAGCGTTATAGAAACCGATGACGGCGGATTTATTGCCGTGGGCGCTACCCAATCGGCCGATGGCAACCTTGAAGGTCTTGACAAAGGCGGCAACGACGGCTTAATCGCCAAGTTCGATGCCAAGGGTCAGTTGGTGAAGGCGGTTACGTTCGGTGGTTCCGACAAAGACGGCCTTACGAAGGTGACGTATGCGACCGACGGCGGATTCGTGGTTTCGGGCTTCTCGAACTCGCACGATGGCGACATGGAGGCTACCGGCAAGACCGGCACGGACGCCGATGCCATCTTGGCGAAATACAACGACGATTTGAACCTGGTGTGGGTCAGCCGCACCGGCGGTACCGCCACGGAATCGGGCATCTCGGCCACCGAACGGTTCGAGGACGTGGTTCCTGTTTCCGCGGCGAAGGCGAAAGACGCCGACAATCTTGGCGCGGAAGTTGATGTGAACGCGGGCTACCTTGCTGTTGGCTATTCGAATGCGGCTGACG
Organism: Senegalimassilia faecalis; assembly: GCF_004135645.1. Lineage (NCBI taxonomy): Bacteria > Bacillati > Actinomycetota > Coriobacteriia > Coriobacteriales > Coriobacteriaceae > Senegalimassilia > Senegalimassilia faecalis. Next base: position 327,310 of record NZ_SDPW01000001.1, on the reverse strand, counting down.
GCGATATGGTCGGCTCAAAGGGTGGCTACGACGTGGTTGTCGCCAAGTTCGACGAGCGGGGCAACCGCGAGTGGCTTCGCATGTATGGCGGAGACGGCTCCGATAAGGCCATGGCCGTCACACATGCCAAGGCCACGCTTTCAAGTGTTAAAGACGGCACGCCGACGTACGATAACGGCTTCGTTATCGCGGGCACCACGGAATCGGCTTCGGGCGATTTGGGCACGCGCGATTTGGCGGGAACCGACGATAGCGGGGCGAAATCGGCGGCGTTTGCGCTGAAGATTTCGGCGACGGGATACGTTGAATGGTCGAACCTTGTCGAAGATAGCGAAGAGGTTGCCGGCGAGGCGGTGCTGACCAGCACGACGGAAGGCTACCTGCTTGCAGGCACCCACAAGGTGAACGACGGTGACTTTTCGGGCACGGATGCTTGCCAGAAAAAGGATGCGTTCGTAGCGCACCTGTCCGATGACGGCGCCCGCCTTGGCGTGGAGTCGTTTGGCGGCAACGATGACGACGCCGTGGAGGGCATTGCGTATGACGGGGTTGACAACGTGCTGGTGTGCGGCACGACCAAGTCTACCGATGGCATGTTTGAGGGCCTTGCCGGCAAGGCGGATGGTTTTGTGACCAGCCTTGATGCTGAGAAGCTGCAGACGCACGCCGAAGAGCGCTCGCTGGTGCCGGTGGCGGCGTGGAAGGCCGGCGAGGACGTCGACTCCATGATGGCGCCCATGCTGTACTCCGATGCATACGTTGAGAAGACCGGCGAATTGTACACGGTAACGGTGTACTTCACGCGCGCCACCATCATGGGCAGCGAGGTGAGCCCCACCATCTTGGGCGACGTGTCTTATGACAGGGGCGACGGCACTATGGTTGACGCCTTGTCCGACACCTACGACGCCACCACGCGCGTGAAAAGCACGACTATCCAGCTGACCAGCCTTGAGAATCCCGTGCTTATCCACATTGATGGGTCGATGGGCGATGTTCGCCTGAAGTTCGACCCTGCCGCGGCGAAGCAGACCGATGTGCCGCCGTACTTCGAGCCGGTGAAAGTGGAGCTGCCGAATTTCGAGTATGCGTGGAAGGACGCGCTGGGCGGAACGAGTGCGGAGTATCCGGCCGATGCGACGGTGCTTGCCAACGGAAATTTGGTCACGGTAGGCCAGACCTACAGCCAGGACGGCGACTTTGACGGGCTGCAGCGCGGCCCGGCCTGCGCATACGTTGACGTGCGCACGCCAGATGGCACGCGCGTCAGCACGTTTGAGCTTGGCGGCATGGAAAACGGCTACGTGTCGTACGCCGCTAGCGTTGATACGACGGCCGATGGTGGTTTCGTGCTGTGCGGCGGTTACACGTCCCCTGACGGCGTGCCGGCTGGCGATTTCGCCGCCCTTGCCCGCGAAGACGGCGTGTTCGGCCAGACGGACAGCTTCGTTGCGCGCTTCGATGCTGCAGGCAACCTGGTGTGGATGGGCGGTCTTTCGGGTTCTGGGCATGACCAGGCCAAGCAGGTCAAGGCGCTGCCCGATGGCGGTTGCGTTGCTTTGTACGAAACGTCTTCGCGCGATGGCGACTTGACCGAGCTTAACCGCGGTATCTTCAACCTGGTGGTTGCGCGCTACGCTGCCGACGGCACGCTTTCCTGGACGCGTCCCATCGGCGGGACAAACCTCGAGTCTTCCGATTTCGGCCTGGACGTTTTGGGCAACGGTAATTTCGTGGTGACGGGTATCAAGTCGTCCTATAATGGAGATTTCGCCAATGCCGAGCACTTCGGGAACACGTTTGACCTGTTCGCAGCCGAGGTGAGCGCGTCTGAGGGCACCATCGAGTGGCTTCGCACGTACGGCGGCAGCTCGAACGAGTACCTTAACGGCGTGGCCGCCACTTCCGACGGAGGCTTCGTCATGCTTGGCAGCACGAAGTCGCAGGACGGTACGTTTACCGGTGTGACCAGCGGCTACGAAAACAGCTACATCATGAAGCTGTCTGCCTCCGGCGCGGTGGAGTGGGTGCAGACGCTCAAAAGCTCGGAGTCCAACGAGGCCGAGCGCGTGGTGGAGCTTGACGACCGCTATGTGGTGCTGGGCAATTCGAGCGGCACCGATTTCGACTTCAAGGACCTGAACAAGGGCGCTTCCGATGTGTATGTCGCCGCGTTCAGCAAGGCGGGCGAGCGCTTGTCGCTTGACGTTGTGGGAGGGTCGTCGAACGACTATGCGGCGCAGATCGTGGCGCTCAATGGCTATCAGTTGACTTTGCTTGCTTACGGCAACTCTGCTGACGGTGACTTCGATGGCCTTGCTAAGGGCGATGACGATGCGCTGGTGCTGACGTACAACTGGCGCGAGCAGGCTGGCGATACCGCCGAACTTGCGGCGCTGGTGGCCAAGGCGCAAACGCTTTCCGAAGCCGACTACACGCCTGAAACCTGGTCGATCTTCGCGGCGAAGCTTGCGGCCGCGCATGAGGTGCTTGATGCAACGTACGCGACGAAGGTGCAGGTCAACGATGCGTTGGTGAACTTGCAGCTTGCCATGGACGGGCTGTCGAAGGCCATGCCCGCACCTGAGCCTACCCCCGATCCGACACCGGGCGATAGCGACAAGCCCGGCGATGGAGGCGATGCGGACAAGCCCGCTGATGGCGATGGGTCTGGTGCCGCCGACGTGCCAGGTGGCTTGGATAAGCAGAACGCGTCTGCCGCTAGCGCCTCTTCGGCAGCTCAAAAGGGCGCTTCGTCCGCGGGGCTTGCTACCACCGGCGATGCGACCGGGCTGCTTGCCTTTGCGGGCGGTGTAGCGGCCGTTGCCGCGGCGGGGGTGGCGGCGATAGCGGCTGTGGCCCGGCGTCGATTCACGCGCTAGCATTCGTTCCGCCAGCATCTGTTGCGAAGCGGGCAGGGTGGTTTTCCAACGCCTGCCCGCTTCGATTCGTTAGCACGCGTACCTATATCCACGACCAAAGCCCCGACATCGCGCAGGGCGTCGACGAGTCCCACGAGGCCCAGCACGGCCAGGCCGGCGACGACCCGTACGAGAAGATCGGCGCGGGCGACCAGTGCATGATGTTCGGCTACGCCTGCGACGAGACGTCCACGCTCATGCCCATGCCCATCTACCTGGCACAACGCATGGCCGCCCATGCGCCCAGCGCGCAAAAAGCCGCGAGCACCAACCCGCCGCCCGCCATAAGCGTGCGTCCGAGCGCTCGACGGCGATGAGCATGACGGCCAACAGCAGCGCGCTGCTGAAGGCGACGATTCCGTTTAACAGTCAGGTCATGTGAAAGGGCCTCGCAGGTCTCGGGGGAGGGTGAAACGGCCGCGGCTTCCGCGTCGAACAGCTCGCAGGCTTCAACGTGGTGACGCTTGGCGAATTCCTTGAACGTGGCCGTTTGCTCCACGGAGTGCGTGATCTCGCGGTTCTCGTTCATGCCCGAGCTGCCGTCGCCGTTGAACTCGCAAAACGCCACGTCGCCGGTGCTCTCGTCCAAAAAGATGTCGAAGCGGGCGAACGGCAGCAGCGCGTCGTAGCCGCGCGGCACCAAGATGAGCTCGGCCAGGCGCGGGTCGTAGTCGAAGATCTTTCGGTACTCGGCGTCGTCGAGGTAATGCTGCATGACCTTGCACAGGATGCGGTGCGTGGTTTCAACGACCTCGCGCATGACCTGGCGCGATGCGGCGTCGTAAAGCTTCGGCACGAAGCTGGTGGACACCACCTGGTGGTGCACGATGGCCGTGGACGCGTCCATGTACGTGCGCGCGGCCACCCGCCGGGCGTTCCCGCTGTGCACAATGTATGCAACATTTGTTCGTGTGCTATGCCCTTGGTGCGCCTGTGCAAATGCCATCGCGCTTCTGCTCCACCAGCTCGATGATTTGCGCGCGGTTGCTGACTTCAAGCTTTGCGTGGATGTTGCGCACGTGCGCGCGCACGGTGTGGATGGATATGACCAGCGCATCGGCGATTTGCTGGGCGCTCATGCCCTTCGCCAGCATCAGCAGCACCTCCGCCTCGCGCGTTGTCAGCTGCCCATCGGCGGCAACCTCTTCGCACGCCTGCTTCCACAGGGCCTTCTGCGTGCGCACGGACACGTCGTCGGCGTCTTCCTCCTCTTCAACGGGTTGAATGAGGTCGTTGAGCTTGTTCTCGGGGAACACGATGACCGTCACCAGCATGCACAGTGCGGCAAGCGTGAGATTCACCACCAAAAAATGCGCGCTTGAGATGTTGGCGTCCAGCAGGAATATGGCGACTATCGACCCGCTGGCCAGGCCCAGCGACAGCGCGGCGGTGCCGAAGCACATCACCTTCACGCAGTTGCCGCGCATCTGATAGCCCAGGTAGGCGCAAATGGCCCAGATGAACAGATCCGTTCCATAGCCGGCGAAGTCAAGCGTCGCCGCCGCAAGCACGGGGGAGGTTTCCCGCAGCACCGAAACGGCCAGCTGCGGCACGATGAAGCACAGCGCCAGCGGATAGAAGATGTGGGCGATGGACTTGTCGGGCGGCGTGGACAGGTCTAGCGCGATGAAGACCAGCATCAGCACCACGAGCGCCAGCATGACGTAGCGCATGCACAGCATCGATTGCGAGGCGGGCAGGGCGGTGAGGATGTAGCTTTTCGACACCTCTTGGCACAGCGAGTACACGAAGATGGCGATGAGCAGGTTGCGGAAGCGCGCCGGAAGCTTGCCGATGGTGTTGATGAGGGCAAGGTCTTGCGGCGAGTCGCGCTTCACCGACAGCGACAGCGCGCTGAAGACGGGCAACAGCACGAACAGGATGACGCCGATGGCGAACGAGTACCCCTCGATAAACGAATAGACGCCGATGGCGAACAGCGCGCACAGGCTGATGGACAGAAACGAGCGACGCGGCGAGGTGGTGCAGAGGATGGTGGCGCTGCGCGCGAGCATGAACGTGGTGCCGAAGCCGGCAAGCGCGGCGCCGACGATGAACGTGGCGAGGCTGTCGATATAGCCGCCGCCGACCAAGATCATCAGCAGCGTCCCCGCCGATCCGATGGCCGCACCGGCGGCCAGGAAGCGGTGCGAGACGATCGCGCGCATGCTGCGCTGCCCGCGCGTGCCCAGCGCGATGAGCGTTGCCACCGACGCCAGAAGGTGCGCAATGAACAGATACGAGATAAGGATGGCCGAATCGGCCTGCGTGTTCCACACCGATCCCGAGAACGCGACCAGGTTCCACGCGAACCAGAACGCGAAGCCAAGATAGGACACGGCGGGCAGATGCGTGTTGATGCCCCGCAAAAGCTCCTGGGCGCCCGTGGCTGCCGGCGCGGTTTCCGAAGTGTTTGTCTGCTGCATATTCGATTCCCCCTAAAGACCCTTCGCGCCGCATTGTAAAAGAGCGCCCTTCACGTGGTCAATATGTGGGTAAGGCGTTTACCTAATTAGTGACTAGGGTAACCGCGAAATAGTCAATTGATAGGTATGTCCAGGTCAGACGCTTGTCCTCTAGGATGCGAATCGCTGATGAGGGGCGGAGCGGCAAAGCTTCGCCAGCAAGACCACACAAGGGGGCAAGACGTGGAGACGACGCAGTTGCAAAATGAGCGCGCCGATGCGTGCGCCGAGCGCGCCGGCTTTTGGCGGTATTTGAGCCGACTGTTCTATCGAGAGCTCGACGAAGAGTTGCTTGAGCGTTTGCGCGGACAGGCGGTGCTGCCGCTGTCCGACGATTTCGATGCCGACGAGCGGGCGTTTGCGCGCGGGTCGAACAAGATGGCGAAGTACGTGCTTGCGCAAAACCCCGACACGCTGACGCAGTCGCGTTGCGATTACGCTCGCGTGTTTTTGGGGGCAGGGTCGACGACCGATGACCCGGTCAGCCCGTTTGAAAGCGTGTACACCAGCGAGGAGCACCTGCTGATGCAAGGCGCGCGCGACAACATGTTCCGCACGCTTATAGCCGCTGGGCTTGCGCTTGACGATGACTACAACATGCCCGAGGACCACATCTCGTTCGAGTTCCAGTATGTGGCCCACCTGCTTGACGCCGAGGCCGCGGCTTGCCGGGCCGGCGATGCGCAAGCGGCCGATGCCGCGCAGGAGCAGGTGCGGGCGTTTTTCGAGAATCACATCGCGAACTGGGTTCCGCGGTTTTGCCAGGCTGCCGCGCAGCTTGCGCGCACGCCGTTTTACCGCGGGCTGTGCGAGTGCACGGCGGCGTGGGTTTGCCTGGAGCAGCGCTGCTACGCGGATGACGATGCGGCGGCAGAGCAGGAGGTGGCGTGATGAGCGAGCAGCTGAAAGGCGAAGAAGCAACGAGCGCGCCCGATGAACTCGAGCAAGCGGTGGTGCTTATCCGCCGAGAGCCGGGCAAGCGCGAGCTGTACCTGGAAGCGCTTGCGGCGGCCGGCGGCGAAGGCGCCGACCCTATCAGCCGCTTCGACCTTGAGGGCCGCATGGCGGCAAAACCCCAGGCTGCAACCATGTTCCAGTCTATGGGCACGCTGATAGACGCGCTGGTGCGCGAAGGCCTGCTTGCCGAGCAGCTGCCCGAGCCCGAATACGACCCCGACATCGAAGAGGAGCGCGTGGACATGGCGCGCGCCACGTATACGCTAACCGACAAGGGCGGCAAGGTGCTTGAACGCTTGCGTCCGTCTGCCCGCTTAGCGCGCCTGTTTGCCGACGAACCGGAAAACGCCGAGGGCTTTCGCCGACTGCTGGTGTTTTGCAACGGTACCAAGCGCACGAAACGCCAGATAGACGATGAACTTGCCGCTATCTGCGCCGCGGCGCCCCGGTCGCGCCACGTGTCGGCCGCGGCCATCTACCCCAGCTATTTCACGGACCGCCTGGAGCAATGCGCCGGCCTGGTCTGGGAGGACGGTTGGACGACCACGAAGGAAGGCGCTGCTTTCCTTGCGGTCTTTCAATAAGACGAGCTAACCCAAGAAGAAACAAAGGAGGAGGTTTCATGGGACAAGCGACAATGACGCGTCGCAGCTTCGCGAAGGTCTCGGCCCTTGTGGCCAGCGGCGCGGCGCTCGGCGCAACCATCGACGTGGGCAACCTGGTGGCTGCCGAAGCGAAGGTGACCAGCAGCGGCACCCGCAAGGTGAAGACGCTGTGCCGCGCCTGCGTGGCGCGCTGCGCCGTCATCGCCACCGTGGAAAACGGGCGCGTGGTGAAGCTTGAGGGCAATACCGAGGACGGCACGACGCATGGCGGCCTGTGCGCGAAGGGCCTGTCGGGCATCCAGGCGCTGTACAACCCCAACCGCAACAAGTACCCCATGCGTCGCGTGGGCGAGCGCGGCGGCAACGAGTGGGAGCGCATCACGTGGGAGCAGGCCATCGACGAGATCGCGCAGAAGCTGTGGGAGTCCAAGAAGCAATACGGCCCCGAGTCTATCTTCATGTCCACGGGCGGCGGCGGAAACCCGCAGTTCTGGAGCGTGAACCGTTTCGCGGCGGCCATCCAGTCGCCCAACACGTTCGAGCCGGGCTGCGCGCAGTGCTACCTGCCGCGCATGGTGTCGTACAAGCTTATGTACGGCGGAGATTTCATGACGGGCAACTGCTCTATGGCCGACTCGAACTGCTTCGAGATGTACAACCCCGAGGTCGACATCGACGCCGTGGTCATCTGGGCGGCGCAGCCGGCGGCCGACACGCCTCCGGGCGGTGGGCGCGTCATGGCCGACCGCCGCGCTGCGGGCTGCAAGACGGTTGTGGTGGACCCGCGCTTCACCGTGGACGCCGCGCGCGCCGACGTGTGGCTGCCCATCCGCGCCGGCTCCGACGTTGCTATGCAGCTGTGCTGGGTGAAGTACATGATCGAGAAGCGCGGCTACGATGCCGACTTCTGCCTGAAGTGGACGAACCTGCCGTACCTGGTGGACCCGAAGACGGGCATTCCGGTTCGCGCCGTTGACCTGGGCTTGGTGTCGAAAGAGGAAAACGACGCGCAGATGGCCGCCACGGCAACCGATACGCTGACGGGTCATGCCACGGCGAAGAGCAACGACAACCCGGCGCTTGGCTATTGCGGCATCCCGTACTTCGTCATCTGGGATAAGAAAACCGGCGGCCCCGTTGCCGTGCCGTATCCGAAGTCCGAAGAGGAGCTCAACCGCTTCTTCGACGAGGAAACGGAAGCTGAGCTGTTCAACGACGAGGGCTATACCATCGACGGCGTCAGCGGCTACAAGACGGCGTTCCAGCTTACCTACGAGCGTTCGCGCGAGTGGACGCTTGAGAAGACGGCCGAGGTGACGTGGTGCGATGCGGCCGACATCGAGGCGGCCATCGACATCTTCTGCGAGGCGAAGACGGCGGGCATCGTCGGCGGCGTTGCCACCGACCAGAACCCGCAGTCCGGCCAGGCTTCGGCGGGCTATGCGCTGCTTTCGCTGCTGAACGGCGACGTGGAAAAGCCCGGTGCGCTTTTGCAGCGTTTCCCCAAGCCTGCAATGGCCGATGAACTTGGCGGCATGTACGGCCTGGTCAGCGCCGACATGGAGCGTAACCGCCTTGGCTTTTCCGAGCATCGCGGCATCGGCCAGTGGGCCATGTCGGTCATCCCGTACGTGTGGGACGCCATCGAAACTGGCAAGCCGTACAAGCCGCGCATCTGGCTGGAGCGTTCGGGCAACAAGCTGCAGAACCTTGCCGAAACGGAGCGCTGCTACAACCTGCTGCCGCAGCTTGACCTGATCGTGCACATGTACATGTATCCCACCAGCTTCACCATCGAGGCGGCCGACTACGTGCTTCCCATCCTGGAATGGCTTGAGTCGAACCAGCCCATCCAGATTCTGAACAAGGTGTTCGCGCGCCAGGAGTGCACGCACCTGTTCGAGACGCGCAACGAGGCCATGATTTGGTCCGACCTGACCAAGCGCATGATGGAGCTTGGCGACGAGGACTGCCGCGAGGCCATCTACGACACGAAGGGCATGGTGGCCGCCGCCGGTGGCATCCCCATGCCGCTGACCGACACCGATGAGCGCAACGCGCACGTGGCCGGGCTTGGCATGACGTGGGACGAGTTCTGCGACAAGGCGCCGTACGAGTTCTGCAGCTGGGAAGACTGGCATACCTATTACTACTACAAGCAAACCGATGCCTGCGGCTACCTTACCGGTTTCGGCACGGCATCGGGCAAGTGCGAGCCGTACTCGGAGGGCTACATCACGCTTGGCCTGTCGGCAAGCCCGTGGGCTATGCACCCCGAGGTGTTCGTTGATAACCCCGTCGAGAACCCGAACGCGGCAAACTCGTTGGTCAAGTACGGTTACGACCCGCTTCCGTACTACGAGGAGCCCGAGGAAAGCCCGCTGACGGACACGGAATACCCGCTGGTGATGAGCAACGGCCGTTTACCGATGTACCACCACGGCACGCTGCGCAACGTTCCCTACCTGCGCGAGATCTACCCCGTCCCCGAGGTGTGGGTGTATCCCGACGACGCCGAGAAGTACGGCGTGAAAGACGGGCAGTGGGCCTGGATTCGCTCGCGCCGCGCCGAGATTCGCGGCAAGGTGCGCGTGACGAAGGGCGTGCGCCCCGGCGAGGTGTACATGGAGCGCTTCTGGCTTCCCGAGTTCTTGGACCAGGAAGGCAAGCGCGACCAATCGTGGTGCTCGGTCACCGTTAACCGCCTGTCGAAGTCGACGGGGCGTCTGTCCGACGTCAACGGCACGTACACGCTGCGCGCTTACCAGGTGGCAATCGCCCCGGCCGAAAGCGGTCCGGAAGGCGCCTGGACGGAGCCTGAGGACTTCGAGCCCTGGATGCCGCAGTACAGCGAACCCACGGAGGTGATTCAGACATGCGTAACGCTATAGTGGTTGACCTGGACCGATGCTCCGGGTGCTTCAGCTGCGAGATTGCCTGCAAAATGGAGAACGGCATCGCGCTGGGGTCGTATTACAACAAGGTGATGACGGTGGGGCCGTTCGGCGACTTCCCGCACATCCAGCAGTACTTCCTTCCCGTGCACTGCCAGCAATGCGAAAACGCCCCGTGCGTGCATGTGTGCCCGACGGGCGCAAGCTACCGCGATCCCGACACGAACGTGGTGCTGGTGGACAAGGCGAAGTGCATCGGCTGCAAGTATTGCATGATGGCCTGCCCCTACGGCGTGCGCTCGTGGAACAAAGAAGAGCGCGTTGTGGAGAAATGCACGCTGTGCGGACATCTGACCGCGCAGGGTGACCTGCCGGCGTGCGTGCACAACTGCCCGGGTGGGGCGCGCTTCTACGGCGATCTGGATGACCCGACCTCGGATGCGTCCAAAGCGCTTGCCGCTGCCGAGAAGTCGGCCGTTCACACGCTGACCGACGTGGGCAACAAGCCTGCGACGCACTACATCTTGTCCGAGCGCTATGCGCAGTGGCAGGAATCGAAGGATTTGGCCGGATCGGGCCGCTATATGCAGAAAGATGGTGAGTAGGATGGAAATCCAGTGGTCGTTGGTCCTGTTCACCGTGCTGACGGGCGCGGGCGGCTGGATGCTGGCATGCGTGGCCATCGATGAGTTCGCCGGCAAGACGCGCGCTACGAACAAGCTTGCCGTCGTGGTGGCGGCTGTGGTGGCGTGCGCGGGCGGCATCGCGTCGGTGACGCACCTGTCGCATCCCGAGCACATCATGGGGGCGCTCAGTCACCCCACCAGCGGCATTTTCGTGGAGGCAGCGCTGACCGGGCTTATGGCCGTGTGCGCCATCGTGTACTTCGTGCTGCTGGTACGCGAGGCCTCTGCTGGTGCACGCAAGGCGTTTGCGGTGCTGGGCGCCGTGTTCGGCGTGCTGCTTTCGTTCATGGCCGGCGAATCGTACATGATGTCGTCGCAGCTGGCGTGGAACACGCCGCTTCTGCCGCTGGGCTATGCGGGCACGGCCATGCCGCTTGGCGTGGCGCTGTACCTGGCCTTGGCGGCCTGGCGCAAAGAGCCCGACACCAGTCTGTTCGCGAAGCTGCTGGTGGCCGGCGGCGTGGTGGCCGCGCTGACGGCGGCCGCGTACGGCGTTGTTTCTGGTGCCGGTGCCGACCAGGCGCTTTTGGTGTGGGGCTTGGCCGTTATCGTTGGCGGCGCGGCTCCTGCGGCGCTGGGCGCGCTGGCGGCGAAAACGCCTGAGCAGGTGCTTTCGCTGGCCGCAGCGGCGGCGGTGTGCTGCTTGGCTGGCGCCACCGCGTATCGCTGCACGATGTGGCTTGCGTCGGTGACGGTGAACAACTTCTTCGGCTTGCTGTAAGCCGATTCGTCCCCGCAGCAACCCCCCCTCTAAACTTGCTGCGCGTGGATTTCCCTTTGGAAGGCCCGTCCGGTTTGCGCCGGGCGGGCCTTCCGCACTTTTCGCGCGTACCTAGATATGGTGATTCCACGCGCGTGGCCGCGGCGGCGTGACAAATGCTGCCTGTGTGGTAGTATTCGCAGCTAGCATAAACGCGGGCGGCCTTTGCGCGGTCGCCCGAGCATATCCGTTTATCAAGAGTCGGGGGAGAGGGTTGGCTCGCTGATCCCGACACCAACCTGGGGCAAGCGGCCCCAAGGTGGTCCGGCCGACAACGATGAAGGAGGAACATCTATGGCCAACGCGCACAATTCTTACCTGTTCACGTCCGAATCCGTCACCGAGGGTCATCCCGACAAGGTGTGCGACCAGATCTCCGATGCCGTGCTCGACGCCATCCTGGAGAAGGAAACCGAGCTTGCCAAGCAGGGCTACGTGTCCCCGTCGGGCCAGCCGGCAGACCCCACGCAGGTGCGCTGTGCCTGCGAGACCATGGCCACCACGGGCATGATCATCGTGGCCGGCGAGATCCGCACGCAGGCATACGTCGACGTTCCCGCGCTTTCGCGCGAGGTGCTGCGCGAGATCGGCTACGACCGCGCGAAGTACGGCTTCGACTGCGACACGTGCGGCGTGCTCAATGCCATCCACGACCAAAGCCCCGACATCGCCCAGGGCGTCGACGAGTCCTACGAGGCCCAGCACGGCCAGGCCGGCGACGACCCCTACGAGAAGGTCGGCGCGGGCGACCAGGGCATGATGTTCGGCTACGCGTGCGACGAGACGTCCACGCTCATGCCCATGCCCATCTACCTGGCACAACGCATGTCCGAGCAGCTGGCCAAGGTGCGCAAGAACGGCACCATGCCCTACCTGCGCCCCGACGGCAAAACGCAGGTGTCCGTGCGCTATGTGGACGACAAGCCCGTCAACGTGGAGAAGGTGGTCGTGTCCACGCAGCATTCCGAGGACATCTCCACCGAACAGCTGCGCGCCGAGATCGAAGCGAACGTCATCCGACCCGTTCTCGAGCGCGAGGGCGTGGAGCTGGCGCCTGACGCCGGCATCCACATCAACCCCACCGGCCGCTTCGTCATCGGCGGCCCCATGGGCGACTGCGGCCTGACCGGCCGAAAGATCATCGTCGACACCTACGGCGGCATGGGCCGTCACGGCGGCGGCGCATTTTCCGGCAAGGACTGCACGAAGGTGGACCGCTCGGCTGCCTACGCGGCGCGCTGGGTGGCGAAAAACGTGGTGGCCGCCGGCTTGGCGCACCGCTGCGAGGTGCAGGTTGCCTACGCCATCGGCATGGCTCAGCCTGTGTCCATCATGGTGGACACGTTCGGCACCGAGTCCGTGCCCGTGGCCGACATCGAACGCGCCGTCTCCGAAGTGTTCGACTTGCGCCCCGGCGCCATCATCGACGAGCTGAACCTGCGTCGCCCCATTTACCGCAAGACGGCCGCCTACGGTCACTTCGGTCGCGAGCTTCCCGAGTTCACTTGGGAGGCCACCGACAAGGCCGAAGCTTTGAAAAAGGCGTGCAATCTGGCATAACAAGAGGGCTAACATACTCTGCGTGAGAGAAGAGGGCCCGGATGGGTAATGCCAAGCGCGCCGTTCAGCTGACCGTTGACAACGATACTAAGGTTGTCAATGACTACGACGCATTGGATGCCCTGATCAAGCAACACGTGCAAAGCCTGCTGGAAGCGAACTATGCGGTCGGCGTCGTCGAGGGATTGCTCGACGACAACCTGACCGTCACGTACGCCAGCAGGCTTTTTTATAAGCATTTTGGCTACGGAACCGATGACGTCAAGCGGTTCAACGGCCATTCGTTTCTGGACATCGTCTACCCCGATGACTTGGAAGAATTCAAGTGCAAGCTGTTCAGCTGGCTGACCGACCTTCGCCACGACTTCCACTTCGACGCCACGTATCGCGCACATGTGCGCGGAAACGGGTACGTGTGGTTCCGCTCCGTTGGCAACGCGAACCGCCGCAGCGACGGGTCGGTCAGCCATGCCGTAGGCGTGTTCTTCAACGTTGACGAAGCCCAGCGCCAAAAAGAGCTTGCGCGCGTGCTCGACTCGTGCTGGGGGTAGTGGAAGTTTTTCGAGCGTGGATGTAACGGCGCTGTGGGCTTGTGCCTGTGGCGCCTTTTTTGCTTGCGGTGACTGTGCGGTGACTGTACGGTGTGCTTGCGGGGCGGTGGGCTGGCTGGGCATGGCGCTGGTTTTGCCGTCTGTTCCGTTCCGCGCCGGAAAGAGAGGGCATGCAAAAGCGTTCATTTGTTCGCTTTTCGAGCGAAACCCGCGCATTCGCTGGTATACTGATTTGCTATGAAACTAGCTCACGTCATCTTGGACATACCTACGCAGGCGCTTGACGCGCCTTATACCTACGCGGTTCCCGAAGAGGGGCTGTTCGCCGCCGCATGCGAAGGAGCGGGCGACGAAGAGGGCGCCGATGCGCAGCGCGACTACGCCGTGGCCGTTGGCGCGGCGGTGCTGGTGCCGTTCGGTCACCGGCGGGCCATCGGGTTCGTGGTGGACATTCGCGAATACGGCCAGCCGGGCGGGCCTGATTGGCCGGCTGAGGTGGACCCGGCGAAGCTCAAGGCCATCGTGCGCGCCGTCAGCCGACCGTATTTCGACGAGGAAGGCGCCGCGTGCGCGCAGTGGCTTTCCGAGCGCTACATCGCGCCGCTTTCCGCGTGCGTGCGCCTGTTCACGCCGCCCGGCGGTGTGGCGCGCATGGTGCGCGGCCGTGATGGTCGCTGGCGGCTTGAACAGCCCATCGTGGGCGAGGTGGACGATCGCTGGGTGGTGCCGGGGCCGGCGCTGGCCGCGTTTTCGCCGCGCAAGAACGCGGTGAAGCAGGCGCAGGTGGTCGAGGCGCTGCGCGGCGGCGAGCTGCGCGTGGCCGAGCTGGCGGCCCAGTTCGGAGCGGTGTCGTCGGTACTCAAGGCGCTTGAGGCCAAAGACGTGGTGCGCGTGGTGCGCCGCCGCCGCATGCGCGGCGTGCAGGGCGCGGCTTCAGGGTCGGTGACCGATTGCAACCGGCAGCACGTCCCTTCGGCCAAGCCCGCGCTTACGGCAGGCCAGGCTGCGGCGCTTTCCGCTATCGAGCGCGCGTGCGATGCCGGCTGCGGGCGCGTGGTGCTGATGGACGGCGTCACGGGCTCGGGCAAAACCGAGGTGTACCTGCAGGCTATCGAGCGCGTGCTGGCGCAGGGGCGCACCGCGTGCGTTTTGGTGCCTGAGATTTCGCTGACGCCGCAGACGGTGGGGCGCTTCCGCGGACGCTTCGGCGACACGGTGGCCGTCATGCATTCGCGCATGTCGGCCGGCGAGCGCTTCGACCAGTGGGATTTCATCCACTCGGGCGCGGCCCGCGTGGTGGTGGGCGCACGCAGCGCCCTGTTCACGCCGCTTGCCAACATCGGGCTCATCGTCATCGACGAGGAGCACGAGGGCAGCTACAAGCAAGACAGCGCGCCGCGCTACCATGCGCGCGACGTGGCGGTGTGGATGGCCCGTCGCAGCGGGGCGGCCGTGGTGCTCGGCAGCGCCACGCCTTCCATCGAGTCGCTGTACCAGTGCGCGAAAAACCCGCTGTGGGAGCAGGTGCTTTTGCCCGAGCGCGCCAACGGCCGCCCCATGCCCGAGGTGCGCGTGGTGGACATGGCGCGCGAGTTCGCCGAAGGGTCGCGCTCCATGTTCTCGGCGGCGCTTGCGCGCGGGCTGCAGGAAGAGCTTTCGGCCGGGCGCAAAGCGGTGCTGCTGCTCAACCAGCGCGGGTTCGCGAAGTTTCTGCTGTGCCGCGAATGCGGGTTCGTGCCGAAGTGCCCGCACTGCGAAACGTCGCTGACCTACCACGAGCGCGGCAACTTCCTTATCTGCCACCATTGCGGGTTCCGCCAGGCCACGCCGTCGGTGTGCCCGAAGTGCAAAAGCCCCTACCTTAAGAAGTTCGGTGCGGGGACGCAGCGCGTGGAAGACGAGCTGCGCGTGGTGCTCGACGGCATGGAGGGCGTGGGGCCGGACGTGCCCATCATCCGCATGGACGCCGACACCACCAGCGGCAAAGGCGCGCACCAGCGCCTGCTCGAGCAGTTCGCCGCTGCCGACGCCGCCGTGCTGTTGGGTACGCAGATGATCGCGAAGGGCCTTGACTTCGACGACGTCACGCTCGTGGGCGTCATCAACGCCGATACGCAGCTGCAGCTGCCCGACTACCGCGCGCACGAGCGCACGTTCGACCTTATCGAGCAGGTGGCCGGCCGTGCCGGGCGCGCCGAGCTGCCCGGCCGCGTGCTCGTGCAAACCTACGAGTCGGACGCCGCGCCCATCCGCGCGGCGGCGTGCTACGACCGCGCGCTGTTTCTGCGCGACGAGCTGCCGAAGCGCCGCTTGCTGGGATATCCGCCCTACGTGCGCATGGCCAACGTGCTGGTGTGGGGCGCCCACGAGCCCGACGTGCAGGCGCTTGCGAAGGAAATCCAGCGCGACCTGGACAAAGCCGTGCACAGCTACGGCGGGCAGGATTGGGCTGTGCTGCCCGCTACGCCGTGCGTGCTGGCGAAGCTGCGCAACACGTATCGCTGGCACGTGGTGGTGAAGTGCCCCGCCGACGCCGACATCTCGCGCGTGTTGCTGCCGTACTTCAGGCGTCGCAAGCCCGACAAATGGGTGAACGTGGCGGTGGACGTGGACCCCGACGACTTGCTGTAAGCGTGCGGCGGCCTGCGGGCGCGGCGCATTGCCGGCAGCGACGTCTCGCGCTGGCGGCGCTGCTTGGCGCCGTGGCTTTCCTGGGCTGACATCTCGTGCTTACGGCGTTACGCTCGCCGCTTGGCGCCGTGGCTTTCCAGGGCGGGCGTTTCGTGCTTGCGGCGTTGCGTTCGTTGCCGTGGCAAGCGGTGTTCGCGCGAGGCTTTCGCCTGCTGCGCTGACGCCGAAACTTCGGGTTCGCATGAACTTCTCCCTGTTCGTCTCTTTATCAAACGGGGAAATTATGCTATCTTAATTTGATGCATCTTTGCGCCCTTTTTGCGGAACGTAAAAGGGCGCTATTTATCCTGTCGAAAGGAAGAACACGTGGCTCAAGCTTCGAAGAACCAAGCAACTGCTTCCAAAGCGAAAAAAACCGCAAAAGCTGCCGCAAAGGCCGCGCCGGTTGTTGAGGAAGAAGTGCTGGAGGACGAGGACGTGCTTGACGCGGACGACGTCGAGCCCGATATGAGCAGCACCGAGGTTGCCTCTGACGACAAGCCCGAATCGAACATCAACGAGGACGGCGAGGAAGAGGACCTGCTCGAAGGCATTCCCGAGGAAGAGCTCAAAGCTGCTTCCGACGTGTCGCTGCCGAAGGTGCGCGCGAAAAAGACGCGCAGCTCGGTTCGCAAGCGCAACGAAGCCGCCAACGTCACCATGCTTACGGGCGACCCGGTGCGCATGTACCTGAAGGAAATCGGCAAGGTTCCGCTGCTTACCGCCGCCGAGGAAATCGACCTGGCCATGAAGATCGAGGCCGGCGTTGCCGCTACGGCCGAGCTTGACAAGGCGGAAGAGGAAGGCCGCGAGCTCGATCGCCGCGAAAAGCGCCGCCTGGGCCGCGTTGAGCAGGTGGGCCTTGACGCCAAGCAGCAGCTTATCGAGGCGAACCTGCGTCTGGTCGTATCCATCGCCAAGCGCTACGTTGGCCGCGGCATGCTGTTTTTGGACCTTATCCAGGAAGGCAACCTGGGCCTGATCCGCGCCGTCGAGAAGTTCGACTACACGAAGGGCTTCAAGTTCTCCACGTACGCCACGTGGTGGATTCGCCAGGCCATCACGCGCGCCATCGCCGACCAGGCGCGCACCATCCGCATCCCGGTGCATATGGTGGAAACCATCAACAAGCTCGTGCGCATCCAGCGCCAGCTGCTGCAGGAGCTTGGTCGCGAACCAACGCCCGAGGAAATCGGCAAGGAGATGGGCCTGCCCGCCGAGCGCGTGCGCGAAATCCAGAAGATCAGCCAAGAGCCGGTTTCGCTGGAAACGCCTATCGGCGAGGAAGAGGATTCCCAGCTCGGTGACTTCATCGAGGACGACGCCGCCGTTGTGCCCCCCGACGCCGCCAGCTTCAGCATGTTGCAAGAGCAGCTGTCGAAGGTGCTTGACGGCCTGGCCGAGCGCGAACGCAAGGTCATCAGCCTGCGCTTCGGCCTGGAAGACGGCCACCCGCGCACGCTTGAAGAGGTCGGGCGCGAGTTCGGCGTCACGCGCGAGCGCATTCGCCAGATCGAAAGCAAAACGCTTGCGAAGCTGCGCCATCCTTCCCGCAGCTCGAAGCTGAAGGATTACCTGGAAGATTAAATGGAAACGCGGGTCGCTTACGGCTCGCGTTTCTTTTCGGTTGAGGGCCGCACGCCCGAATATTCGACGCCTCAAGAAAGACTTCGAAATGACAAGTACGAATGAACGAGTTGAATACGAGCTGTTTGCCAGCTGCCTGGCGGGCTTCGAGCAGTTTTTGGCTGCCGAGCTTAAGCACCTGCGCGCCCGCCGCATCCGCCCGCTGCACGGCGGCGTGTCGTTTTACGGCACGGCTGCGGTGGCGCAGCGCGTGTGCCTGTGGTCGCGTTTGGCCTCGCGCATCACGCTGGTGGTGCGGCGCGTGAACGCCGGCGATGCCAACCTGCTGTACGAGGGCATCCGCCGTATCCCGTGGCATGAGGTCATCGCTCCGGGCGCCAGTATCGCCGTGCACGCGCACGGCATGAACGACGAGCTGCGCAACACCCACTTCACGGAGTTGAAGGTCAAAGACGGCATCTGCGACGCGCTGCGCGAGCGCACGGGGGCGCGCCCGAACGTGGACAGCGCCGATCCCGATGCCAACATCGACGTGCGCGTGCGCGAAAACCGCGCCACTATCTCGTTGGACCTGTCGGGTGAATCGCTGTACGCGCGCGCTTACTTGGAGCCCGATGCGGGTCAGGACGCGCCGCTTGAGTGCGCGCTGTCCGCCGGCGCGCTTGCCATGGCGCAGTGGGGCGAGTCGTGCAAGACGGCGGCGTTGGTGGACCCGGCGTGCGGCGACGGCTCGCTGGTGGTGGAAGCTGCCGGCATGGCCTGCGACATGGCGCCGGGCTTGGCGCGCAGTCGCTGGGGCTTTGAAGGCTGGGCGGCGTTTGACGAGGATGCGTGGGAGCGCTTGCTCGACGAGGCCGACGAGCGTTTCGAGGAAGGCCTGGAGGCGGTGGGCGGCGCCGGCACGGCCAGCACTTCGGCGTCCGACCGTCCCGACCTGGAGCGCGTGCGCTTCGTGGGCGCTTGCACGTCAAGCCCGGCCATCGCGCGCGCCCGCACGCGCGCTAAGCGCGCGGGATTGCGCCAGGTGGTCAGCATCGAAGCCGGCGACGCGCACGTGGTGGCGGACATGACCAGGCGCGCTTGTGGCGTGGCCGAGCGCCTTTCCGCAGGTAAAACGGCGGCCGAGGACGCGCAGCGCCCGTGCTTGGTTGCCAGCAACATGCCGGCGGGCGACCGCATCCAGTCCGAGGCGCGAGCCCAGGCGGAGGCTGCCGCGTTCGTGAAGGCCGCGCAGGCGGCCCCGGCGGGCAGCATGTATGTGGTGGTGGGCGGCCAGGGCGTGCAGGGCCGCTTCGGCGTCGATGCGGCCGACACGCTGCGCTTCGGCCGCGGGCGCGTGGAGGTGTCGGCGCAGCTGTTCATGCGCGCGCCTGCCGAAATGGCCACGGCCGTCATCCCCGACAGCGCTGGCGGCGCCGAGCACACCGTCGAGGTGTTCGAGGAAACGTCGCAGCAGTTCGCCGATCGCCTGCGCAAGGTGGCAAAAGAGCGTCGCAAGTGGGCGCGACGCGAAGGTGTCACGTGCTATCGTGTGTACGACGCCGACCTGCCCGATTACGCGGCTGCTATCGACATCTATACGGGTGCCGGCCAGGCCGAGGGCAACACGTACCTGCACATTGCCGAATACGCGCCGCCGCGTTCCATCGACGAGGACAGGGCGCGCCGCCGCTTCGACGACATCCTGACGGTGGCGCCGGTGGTGCTTGGCGTGCGCCCCGACCACGTGTTCTCGAAAGTGCGTTGCCGCGACAAGGGCGGCGGGCAATACCAGGGCGCGGGCAAGCGCAACTACGTCACGCACGTCGATGAGGCGGGCTGCCTGCTTGAAGTGGACCTGGCAGGCTACCTGGACACGGGGCTGTTCTTGGATCACCGCGACACGCGCGCCATGGTGCGTTCCATGGCCGATGGCAAGCGCTTCCTCAACCTGTTCGCCTACACGGGTTCGGCCACGGTGCAGGCGGCGGCCGGCGGGGCGGTGGAAACCGTCACGGTGGACCTGTCGCAAACTTACCTTGAGTGGGCGCAGCGCAATATGGAGCAGAACGGCTTTTCCGGCCCCGAGCACATGTTCGAGCGCGGCGACGTGATGAACTGGATCACGCAGTGCCGCCGCAACCCGCGTCGCTTCGACCTCATCTTCGTTGACCCGCCCACGTTCAGCAACTCGAAGGCCATGGGCAAGCGCACATGGGACGTGCAGCGCGACCACGTGGAGCTTCTGGTGGGCGTGTCGCGCCTTTTGACGAAGGGCGGCATCGCGGTGTTCAGCTGCAACCTGCGCTCGTTCAAGCCCGACTTCGAGCAGCTGGAGAAGTACGGCGTGGAACTTGAGGACATCACGGCCCAAACCATCCCGCACGACTTCGAGCGCAATCCGCGCATCCACAAGTGCTACCTGGTGCGCCACGTGAAGTAGCGCACAGCAAGCTTTGCACAGCAGCTCATAAGGGCATGAAAAGGGCCCGTCCGAATGCATCTCGCAGCTTTCGGACGGGCCCTGTGGTTTTTCTGCAACGCAATAAACTAGGTGCAAATCGCGTCAAAAGGCTGGGTTCCTTCAAGTGCTTAGCACGTGAAGGAACCCAGCCTTTTGACGCTGCCTATGCTCATGCGTGAACGGCGGTCGTTTTCGGCGTTGGCTACGCGGCGGTTTGTTCGTGCTCGGCACCGATAGCGGGGCGGGCGCCGCCCATGATGCGCACGAAGAAGTTCACCACGAAGCCGGTGATGACGGCCGCGGCCACCGTGCCTTCGCGCACGCCCACCAGCGTGCCCATGGTGGAAAACGACACGACGCAGGCGATGATGACGCAGCTGATGTCGAAGCCCACCTTCGTGTGGCCGAAGTTCCAGCCGGTTTTGCTGGTGATGGCGGCAACCAGCGCTTCGCCGCAGTTCATGGTCACGTTGGCCACCACGGTGCACGACACGCCTAGCGCCAGCGTCACGATGCCCACGGCCAGCGTGATCAGCGATAGCGCGTAGTTCACGGGGACAAGCCAAGAAAGCACGCCGTTGAACGCGTCGATGCTTAAGCTGAACAGTACGGAGATGGGAATCTGCAGCAGCGCAAGTGCCTTGAAGTGCCGGCGCAGGATGACCACTTGCCCTAGCAGCAGGGCGATATTCCAGAAGAACATGAACACGCCGTAGGAAACGCTGGGGAAGGCCACGCTCAGCACGTACCCCGTCGATGAGATGGGGGTGTTGCCGGTTGCCGATTTCGTCACGATCACGATTCCTGCCGCCATCACCACGATGCCGATGGCCAGCAGGCACCAACGTCCTACCATGTGCTTCATGCGTCTTCTTTCTATGAGAGGCTGGAGGGTTTTGCGCCGCGTCATGAATGGTCGCGCACAAACCCCGCTACGATTGTAGGCATTCAGGCATATGGTCGCAACCAAACTTTTTCAAAAAAGTTAAAATTGGGGGTTGCGCGGTAGGGTGGGTTCCTCTAATATATATTGAGCGCGCTACGGAGTACGCAATTCGGTCGCTTGGCTCAGCGGGAGAGCATCGCCTTCACACGGCGGGGGTCACAGGTTCAAATCCTGTAGCGACCACCACGAATGACAAGGCCGGGATCAAGTGATTCCGGCCTTTTTCTTTCAATAGTGTTCCAGTTGGCGAAGGCGCTGTGTGCGGTGCCGGACGTTTGCAGTGCGCCGCGTTTTTGAGTTTGCGTTTTTTCGCGTGCGTGCACGCCTGCAAGCTTTTGCGCGAACATGCTACGGGCCTGTAGCTCAACGGTGGAGCAGGGGACTCATAATCCTTTGGTTCTCGGTTCGAATCCGGGCGGGCCCACCAAAACACCAGGCCAGGGGGATTCCCCCTGGCCTTTTTCATGCTTAGAGCACATTGGATATAGGCCAAACACGTTCATGGGAACAGGGTCAAGATAAACCGGGTGCAGTTTTGCAAATCCGTGCTCACCCCTCAAGCGAAGCGTGATGCTAGCTTCTTGTGCGGTGCGCTTCAATCAATGCTGCTTTGCTAGTACCCCAGATCCTCGGCGATGAGGATCACTTTAATCCGGCCGGTGTGGCGGTTGTGGCGCGTTACCACGATGTTGCAGCACATGCAGCCGTCCTCGTGGCAGTTGCCGCATACGCCCGTGCGCTCGCATGGCGTGCCGGTGTGCAGACGTGCGGCGTTCGGCGGGCAGGCCATGGTGTGGATGCGCTTGATGCCGGCGTCAACGTCTTCCACCACCTTGTTCATGCCTGCCAGCACGTACACCTCGCGCGGGCCGTACAGCAGGCACGCCAGGCGGTTGGAGTTGCCGTCGATGTTCACCAGCTCGCCCTTGCGCGTGATGGCGTTCGTGCTCATGAAGAAGCAGTCGCTGGCGAAATGCTGCTGGTAGATCTGCTCCGCCTCTTCGGGCGTTTTCGCCACGGAGCGGTCGATCATGCGGTAGTTGCCGGCTTCCAGCATGGCCTTCACACCCGTTTGCGCGAACGTGGCCGTGCCGCCCCATGCAACAGACGCGCCCTCGGGCACCAGCTTGCGCACCAGTTCCACGGCGTCGGCCGACGTCTCGCAGAAATAACCTTCCATGCCGTGGCGTTCTAGCTGGTTGATGATGGTCTTCGCCGTTTGGGCGAACGCTTCGGTTCGCGGATCTGCCATGGGTTGCT